>NZ_CP197418.1:10143529-10459951 GCF_052161655.1 Novipirellula methanifontis | reverse complement strand
AACAGCAATGTCGTGATCCCACGTCGCCGCGTCGTAGGAAGGTTCATAAATTCGAAACCTACTTGTTCTGCGTGCGGCGACGCAGAACGTCCTTCAAACTCAGCGGGATTATACCGAATCAAAGATGGATAACGAGGGGGAAAATGTTTAGTTTTCCACAGTCCGTTTTTGCGTTAAACGATTGTAGCATATAGAGATACGTTCGATTGACTCGTCTATTTTTTTCTCCGTGGAAAACTTTGATACCCCAAACCTTAGTGCCGATTGCACCTGTTCTGCGGGTAATCCCATCGCTAACAGCACATGGCTGGGGGGGCTGCTGCCGCTGCTGCACGCTGACCCGCTGCTGCAAGCGACGCCGGCAAAGTCCAATGCCATCAACATTGATTGCCGATCCGCTCCCAAAAACGACAGACATGTCGTGTTAGGAAGTCGGGGAGCCCAAAAGGCTTCGACTCCGTGACGGATGCATCCATGCACGACCAAGTCGGGATGAGCCGATCGCAAACCCTGTTCGAGGCGGTCTCGCAGCGAGCTCAGCCGAGGCTGGGTCTCTGGCAATTCGCTTGTCGCCAATTGCAGTGCGGTTGCCATCCCACAGATCAGCGGCACCGGCTCGGTCCCAGGACGGCTTTCGAGTTGCTGTTCACCGCCGTGCAGTAACGGTCGCAGTTTGACGCCACCGTCGAGCCACAGACCGCCGATCCCGGTGGGGCCATGGAATTTGTGAGCCGACATTGTGACCGCGGACGCACCGAGTGTGCCAAACGAGATCGGTACTTTTCCGATCGACTGGGTCGCATCGACATGGAATGTCACGCCAAGATCGCGGCAAATCTGGGCCGCTTGCTCGATCGGCTGGATCACTCCGGTTTCATTGTTGGCGGACATCAACGACACCAACCCGGCGGGTCGATCGCCGCTTTGGATCGATTCGGCGAGCGAGTCGATTTTGGCGACCCCAGCACTATCGACATCCAACCAGCGGATTTCGCGTCCCTGAGCGGCCAGATGTTCGGCAACCGCAATCACACTGGGGTGCTCGATCCGGCTCAGTACGATTGGCGCATTGGGATCGGCAAGTCCGGTGAGGGCGAGATTGTTCGATTCCGTGCCCCCACTGGTAAAAATCAGCCTGGGGCCGCCAGGTTGATCCAAGGGCGAATCGATCGCTGAACCGATCACGTCAATCGCCTCGTCGATCCGCAGCCTCGCCGCACGACCGATCGCGTGTTGGCTCGATGCGTTGCAGGGGCCGCTACGGAGCACGTCCAGCATCACGTCGACGACGCGAGGATCGATCTCGGTGGTGGCATTATTGTCGAGATAGATCACTTGGCACCCAATTCGCTAAGGTTTGATTCAGGTGGCAGGCTGGCTTTGGTTGGCAGGCTGGATTCAGATGTCTGGCTTGCTTCGGGGGCACCCCCGGCGTCGGGCTGCGACAATGCCTTCAACTCCTTCGCGTCGGGAAAATCCTTCAATGCTTCGTCCAACAATCCAGTGGCCAATTCGTCACGTTTGGCCGATCGCATGTCGAGGATCAAATCTCGGTACTGAATCACAAGCATTTGGTCGATTTTCGAGCCCAGCTCGGCCGCGGTTTGCTTTCGCTGGGCCAATTCAAACAGCGGCGGCATCAGTAAATAGAGTTCGCGATCGGCGAGCCGCTGGATCACCGGCCAAAATACTTTGGCTTGACCAGGACGATCGATGCTCCATTGCCGCCAATATTCGTTACCTTGGTGCTCGAGCGACAGCTGATCGACCAAAAGTTGACCATCCCTGGGGGTGGAACCAGAGAACCCTCGCGAAATACGAACTAAATCCCAACGGTCGGTGGCAGGCACAGGATCGACGATCAGCTTTTTCTGACGCAGGTAGATTGCCGTTTTCGGAGTCGATGCGGTACGACGGATCGGAGTGATCTGCAAATGGACAATTGGGATCTCGTAAAACTGAAAATCCCGCATCAAGAAATTATCGGGCGAGATTTCCCGGCCGCTGACAAATCCCTGAGTTCGAACGAATAGCAAGACAAACAACGAGACGAGAATCGTTCCGATCACGATGACCCATCGCCGCAGAGAACCTCGTTGTTTACGGAGCGTTCGCGGTTCGGAGCCGCGAGACCGACCAGACGATGATGTTGATGCCGTGGTAGACAAGGGAGCCTTGATGAAAGATGTTGCGGAAAAAGTGAAGAATCGAGGGGATACGAACGATTGTCAAACAGTATATGCGTTTCGTAGCGAGCGGATTTCGTCGCAATTCTTCGCAAATCGTGATTGATATCTTAAGCCATCCTGACGCGTAGAGTGATGAAACGTAACCCATCCATCTTAACCCTGCGAAGTTCGCGTGATCGAGGTCACTTGGCGTTAATGCCGGTGGTAAATCCTCGCTTATCGCGGCCCTACAGCGTGTTAGGGGGGCGGGATTCCGATCCGGCTTTGGAGGACGAATCGGTTGCGGACGACGTGCCGCTCAGCCCCAGTCCGGTGGATGATAGTGTCGAGAAGAAACGAAAACGTGCCGAAGCGGTTCTGTTTCTCTCAAAATCCCCTATAACGCTTCGAAAACTTGCCCAATTGGCTCACTTGGCGGATGCAACCGAGGCCCGTACACTTGTCCGCGACCTCAATAGTACGTACGAAACCTATGGTCGAGCGTTTCGAGTGGAACTGATCGCGGGTGGTTATCGTCTGATGACCCGAGCGGCACTTTCCCCTTGGTTGGCTCGACTTGGACATTTGCCTTTAGCCATGCGGTTGTCGACGCCGATGATGGAAACGCTTGCGGTAGTCGCCTACCGTCAACCGGTTTCCCGAGCGGACATCGAATCAATTCGCGGTGTGGCTTGCGGTGATTTGTTGCGACAGTTGATGGAAAAGGACTTAGTACGCATAGCAGGCCGTAGCGAAGAATTAGGCCGACCGTATCTTTACGGAACCACCAAACGTTTCTTACAAACTTTCGGATTGGCAAACACCGACAATTTGCCTCCGATCCAGTGGCAGATTCTACAAGAAGCCCAGCCCGATCCCGCTGCTGAAAACGAAGCCGAAGAAACCCTAGATTCAACATCCCTTGATCCGTCCACTAACGATAATTTTTCATCCACGAAGGAGTCTGTCGTGAGCACCGCCTTAGCATCGGTTCTCTCCGAAGCCGATTCAGAAGTTCTGGTCGCCCTAGGTCCCGCTGAAAACTCGTTTGATCCCAATACGGGTATCGTCGACGACGCGCAGTCCATCATCGAGGATGAAGAAGACGAGTTGTATGGCGACGACGATGACGAGGATGACGACGTCGACGATGATTGGGACGACGACGACGATGACGATGATGATCTCGACGACGATGACGACGACGACGAAGATCTCGACGAGGATGACCTCGATGAAGACGATGACGACGACGAAGTCGAAGAAGAAAACGCCGACTGGGAAGAAGTCGACGACGACGATGAAGACGATGAGTGGGAAGACGACGACGAGGACGACGACTGGGACGACGATGAAGAAGAAGAGGAAGACGACGACGAGGATTGGACTTAGTCGTCGTTACTCTCGGCCGCTGGCAGCGTTTTTCAGTTGCGATATTTGCTGTCGCAGAGCGACAATTTTCGCTAGCCTCGGCCTTTAGTCCGGGGAATTTGCGTCAAAACTCATGTATTGGGTTTTGATGGTGATTGCTACGTTTACTCGTCACCCAGATTGAACAGGTGCCGCAGCGCTTCGAGCAACCCGCGTTGGTGCCCCTCGGCGGCATCGTCGCGGACCGATGACAGCGGCGGATGCAGCAATTTATTGGTCAAGCGATCGAACGATTTGTCGATCTCCTGAATTACCGAGGCGTCCACGTTTAATTGCTCGAGCTTGTTCTTCAACCGCTTCAGCTCTTCCTCTTTGATCCCAGCCGCATTTTCGCGTAAACGGCGAATCACCGGACCGGTGGATCGGTGATTAACGGCCAAGATCAAACGCTCGGTCTCATCCGCGATGATTTGCTGAGCCTTGGGATATTCCTTCTCACGCTCACGCCGATTGCGTTCGCAGGCCGCTTTCAGATCATCGATCTGATACAGATAAACGTTGGGAAAATCACCCAAGGCGGGATCAAAATCGCGAGGCACCGCTAGATCCAGGATCAACAACACGCGGCCTTGTCGCTTGCTGCGAATCGAATCGAACATCGCTCGGTTGACGATCGGCTCCGGAGAACTGGTGGTCCCGATCAACAAGTCGGCCTCGATCAATTTCTCGGTCAATGATTCCCAGGGTGCCGTTTTCGCATTGAAGCGACTGGCTAATTCCTCCGCTCGATGAGAACTGCGATTGATGATCGTAATCTTGGTCGCGCCCGCTTGGATTAGGTACGGCAGCGTTTCTTCGCCCATCTCGCCCGCTCCACAGACAACAATTTGTTTGTCGTGTAGCGAATCAAAGACCTCGGGGACGACTTCGCCGACCGCCACGCTCGGCACGCTGATGCGGCGACGATGAATCGACGTCTCTTGTTGGACACGTTTCGCGGTGCGGTTGGCCGCTTGAAAGACCGCATGTGTTAACGGTCCCGCCGAGCCACTATTGCACGCCAAGTCGTAGGCCTGTTTGACTTGCGACAAGATCTGGGCTTCACCGAGTACCATGCTGTCCAGACTCGCAGCCACGGTAAACAGATGCTCGACCGCTTCGGGACCGGTCCGATAGATCATGTGATGGATGACTTCGTCGGCCGTCATGTGATGTTGGCCCGCGAGAAAATCGGCAACGGCATCACGATCCAAACCGAGCGAATCGTCGTTGGTGGATGCGTACAACTCGACACGGTTACATGTGCTCAGCAGCACGACCTCGGCGGCGGGAAAACGCTCGCGAAAATCGTGCAGAGCCGTGCCAACCTGGTCGGCGGTAAACGAAATGCGTTCGCGGAATTCGACCGCAGCATCATGATGGCTACAACCAATCATTTGCAATTTCATGATTGTTGCACCTCAGGAGACTGCGCTAGTGCAGTCGTCACGATCGCATCAGTGGCTGCTGAATCAGGTTTATTTACATCGGGGGTTTCGCCGCTACCGTGAGACGATGTCAGCACGCCAAAGAAGGCGAGCAACAGAAAGCCAAGACTCGCCAACGTCAAATAGATCGCCTTGCGACCTTGGCTCGCGGGGGCATAGAAAAACTCAACACACGTCGCCACGATCAACCACACCAAAAGTAGGAAACTGAGCAGGGTCCCTCCCTCGGTCAATCCGACATGTCCCCAACGATTCAAATTCATCACCACTCCCGCGACCACGCCAATCGAGACCGCCGTGGTGCTGACGATCAAACAGCGGCGGTTCAGTCGGGCAAGCGTTTCGAGCGTTGGCAATCGCAGTGTCGAACCAGCTCGCTTTCGTTTCAGTCGCGACGATTGAGCCAAATACATCACGCCGGCCAAAAAACCGATCAACACGGCACCGGCACCGGTGGCCATACCAAAAGCATGGATGCTCAACCAAACCTCTGCTGCCTCGCTGCGTGAAAACGGAGCCATCGGTCGTACGGCAATCGACAACCCGATCAGACCAAGGATCATCGGCAAAAAGAAAAAACTGATGATCGTATCGGGTCGCCGCAGATAGAAAACCAAAAAGCAAATCGCCATCCCGAGGGCCAACAGCAGCGACCATTCTGACCAGCTCGCCAGCAGACCGCGGTCACCCTCGCCACTGACATCCACCGTACGCAGCACCAAATAACTGGTGTGCGCGAACAGCCCCAGCGACATCATCACGATGACGAGCAGGCCGCGGCCAGGTATCTTGCCTAGCAGGCGGAGTAGTTCTAAGACGAGCACAACGATGTAGCTCGCGAAGAAACAAGTCACGGTAATCTTGCTAAGAATAGCGAGCATCGTGGAGGTTTTTGGGGCTTGGGGGACTGTGACGCTCGAGGGGGGGTGCCGTGGGGCAAGCCACAGCGAACGGGGGACCCACGACAGCGGGCTCAACCGCGTCACAGCGGAATTTACAACGCTTTTCCAGCAACCATCCTACACACTTGCCAAAATTTGTCAGCTTGGCATGTTCTCGAAGCAACGAAACTACGATGCCAGATTCCCATCACAATCGCTACGCTCGCCAAATCCAATATGCTCCGATCGGTGCGGCAGGCCAATCGCGGATCGAGCAATCGGCTGTCACAATCCTGGGCTGTGGGGCGTTGGGCAGTGTGGCTGCCGAGATCCTGGCCCGAGCTGGGGTGGGACGGTTGCGGTTGATCGATCGGGATCTCGTCGAATGGACGAACTTGCAGCGACAAGCATTGTTCGACGAGGACGACGCGGCAAAAGGCCGTGCCAAAGTGCAAGCGGCGAGTGAACGAATTGCTCAAATCAATAGCACGATCCAGATCGACCCCCTCGTGATCGATGTCACCGCCGGCAATATCTCCGATGTGCTTGACGGGTCCGATTTGGTGATCGATGCCGCTGATAATTTTGCGGTCCGTTTCCTGCTGAACGATTGGTCACTGAAACAAAAAACCGCTTGGGTGCATGGCGGATGCATTGGCGCCAGTGGCCAGGTGTGCTTGTTTAACGGGTTAGGATCACCCTGTTTCCGCTGCCTCGTTCCCGAGCCGCCACCGGCTGCTTCAGTGCCCACCTGTGATACCGCCGGTGTGCTTGGTGCGGCGACGCACATGATCGCCAGCTTGCAGTGCATGGAGGCGATCAAATGGCTGTCCGGTAACCGCGAAGCGGTCCACGATGAAGTCTGGTCGTTTGATCTATGGCGGAACCGGTTCCGAGCTCTGCAACTCGATGCGGGTCTAAGTCAATCGTGCCGCGCATGTGCCCAGCAGAAGTACGATTTTCTAGACGCCGATCACGAGCGATCGGGTGCCGCCATGGAAATCTGCGGCCGCGATGCCGTGCAGATCACGCCTGCAACGACCGCCAAGATCGCACTGAAACAGGTTGCCCAGCGATGGCAGGGGCAAGGCGAGGTGCAAGCCAATCCGTTTTTTGTTCGCTTGACGATTCCAGCGCAAGCGAATGAAGCGGAACTGAGACTGACACTGTTTGCCGACGGCCGTGCCGTAGTCGACGGTACCGAAGACCCCAGCAAGGCGCGAACGCTGTACGATCGCTTTGTAGGTGGCTAGTTTGCGTCACCCCCCGTAGCGAAAGTCGCCAAAACTTTCGTGAATCGCCGAACAAGTCGAAACTCTTGACGAGTTTCGCTACGTTAACGCCGGCCGAAACTCTTCGCGAGTTTCGCTACGACGATAAGTTTCGTTACGGACGATGACGCAACAAAAAAAGGGCAGACGCTTGCACGTCTGCCCTTTGATTTTGATTGTCACGAATTCTTAGTGATGACTAGGAATCGTTGCCTTCGGATTTGTCCGAGCCGCCCTTGTCTTCGCCGACACCGGCACTGACAGTTTCACTCGGTTCAGGCAATCCTCGCTTCTCGCCTTTGAAATCAAGACGAGTGATTTTGCCATCGCTATCCTTGAACGCATCGATCACGATCGTGTCCTGGCCTTCGAAGGTGCCTTGCAGCAACTCTTCGCTGAGCGGATCTTCGATACGCTGCTCGATCGCTCGGCGAAGCGGACGTGCACCGTAATCGAGGTTGCTGCCCTTCTTGACCAAGAACTCTTTCGCTTCGTCGGTCAATTCGATTGCCAAACCGCGTTCTAACAAACGTTCGCGGACCTTCGACAATTCGTAATCGATAACCGATTTGAGGTCTTCTTTGGTCAAGTGACGGAAGATGATCGTGTCGTCCAACCGGTTCAGAAACTCGGGTCGGAAAACGCGTTCGATCTGATCCATCACGCGGCTCTTCATCGAATCGTAACTGGCATCGCCGTCGGGCTTTTGGAAACCAAACGAAGATTCGTTCTTGATCGCTTCGGCACCCGCGTTGGTGGTCATGATCAGGATCGTGTTACGGAAGTCGATGTTACGACCGAACGAGTCGGTCAAACGGCCTTCTTCCATCACCTGCAACATCATGTTGAACACGTCGGGGTGAGCCTTTTCGATTTCGTCGAACAAGACTACCGCGTACGGACGACGACGAATCTTTTCGGTCAACTGACCGCCTTCTTCGTAGCCGACAAATCCCGGAGGGGCACCGATCAAACGGCTGACGTTGTGCTTTTCCATGTACTCGCTCATGTCGATATGAACGAGCGCGTCGGCGTCGCCGAACATGTATTCGGCCAATGCCTTGGCCAGCAACGTTTTACCAACCCCGGTGGGGCCCGCGAAAATGAACGATCCAGTCGGACGTTTCGGATCCTTCAAACCACTACGGCTACGTCGCACAGCCTTGGCAACCGCGGTCACGGCTTGCTGTTGGCTAACGACTCGCTTGTGCAGTTCTTCTTCCATCTTCATCAAACGCAGACTGTCTTCGGTCGACAGACGTGTCAACGGAATACCGGTCATCTTGCTGACCACTTCCGCGATCACTTCTTCGTCGACAACGCCGTCGGTCTGCTGACTCTTTTGACGCCATTCGGCGGTGATCTGGTCTTTCTTCTTGCGAAGTTTTTCGGCCTGATCACGCAGATTGGCGGCTTTTTCGAAGTCTTGGTTCGCGACCGCGTCCTCTTTTTCCTTGTTCAGCTTTTCGACTTCTTCGTCGATTTCTTTCAAATCTGGTGGACGAGTCATGGTACGCAATCGGACCCGAGCACCCGCTTCATCGATGACGTCGATTGCCTTGTCGGGCAGGCAACGTGCGGTGATGTAACGCTCGCTCATCTCGACAGCGGCAACGATAGCGTCGTCGGTGAATTGAACGCGGTGATGTTCTTCGTAACGTTCGCGAAGTCCTTTTAGGATCGCAATCGTTTCGACCTTGCCGGTCGGTTCAACGATGATTTCTTGGAAACGACGCGCCAGTGCGTTGTCCTTTTCGATGTACTTGCGGTACTCGTCCAAGGTCGTCGCACCGATACACTGGATCTCACCGCGAGCGAGTGCAGGCTTCAGTACGTTGGCGGCATCGATCGCGCCTTCGGCACCACCGGCACCGACAAGCGTGTGCAGCTCGTCGATGAATAAGATCGTGTTCTTGACGCGGCGAACTTCGGTCATAACCGCCTTGATTCGCTCTTCGAATTGACCGCGGTACTTTGTACCAGCGACCATCATCGCCAAGTCCAAAACGACGATTCGCTTCTCAGCCAAAATCTCAGGCACTTCGCCTTCGATCACTTTCTGAGCAAAGCCTTCGATGATCGCGGTCTTACCGACACCGGCTTCACCTAGCAGGACGGGGTTGTTCTTGGTACGGCGGCAAAGAATTTGAATCGCACGTTCGATTTCTCGCTCACGTCCGATCACAGGATCCAGTTCGCCCTTCTTGGCCAACTCGGTCAAATCGCGACCAAAGCTGTCCAGAGCCGGAGTCTTGCTCTTGCTGCTCTTGCCGGATGAACTGCCGCTGCTTTCGCCGTCGCCGCTGCGACCACCGCGTTCGCCAACCTCGGCACCTTCGAGCCCGTGGCCCAACAGATTCAAAACCTCTTCGCGAACGTCCTCGAGCTTCAGCCCTAGGTTCATCAGAACCTGAGCCGCGACACCTTCTTGCTCGCGGAGCAGTCCCAGCAGGATGTGCTCGGTCCCAACGTAGCTGTGATTCAAGTTGCGTGCTTCTTCCATCGAGTACTCGATGACTTTCTTGGCACGCGGCGTTTGTGGCAACTTGCCAACGGTGACCATTTCAGGACCGCTTTGGACAAGTTTCTCGACTTCGAGTCGAATTTTTCGCAAATCGACCTCGAGGTTCTTTAGCACATTGGCGGCAACACCACTGCCCTCTTTGACCAAGCCCAACAAAATGTGCTCGGTGCCGATGTATTCGTGGTTAAACCGCTGTGCTTCCTGATTAGCCAATTGCATGACTTTTCGGGCGCGGTCGGTAAAGCGTTCGTACATTTAATTATCTCGTTTACCCAGGCTGTCAAACTGGCGATACATTTCGCAATAAGTCAGATAAGCAAACCGTACGCCACTTTCCCACTTGATGGCAATGGCGGTCTGATTCGCATCGATGATTACGGAATGATCCTCAGTCAAACGCAATGACTTTGACTCTACGTTTGATTCTATCGGTTAGGTCAAAGGTCGGGGATAGGAGCTTGACGTAGGAAACCAGAAAAGACGGCCATCGAGAGCAAATTGTCTTAAAAAACACGACCAAGTTTTCTTGCAGAACTTCGTCGCGTCCGGTTCTCGCTGCGGCGTCAGCGGAGCTAGAAAGCTAGCATTAAGCAGCAGCGGCTCGATCTGCTGTCATATCGGCAGCGTTTTCGGAGAGGGCTGCATCGTGATTAGCAGGATTTTCTCGAGCGTCACTCTTCGTTTTGTTCTTCGATTCCTCTTCGGCCGTCATCGCACGACGAATGCGTTTTCGCTCCGTTTCCACTTCAACCCACCACGGATCCGCCACCTCGAGTCGACTGATTTCGTTAATCAGAACGGTGGCGTGGTCCAATTGGTCCAGATGTCGATAAACCGAGCACAACAACAGCAGGGCTGGGGGGTCGCGTGGCTCGATCGCCAACACCGAAGTCAGCAATTTCTCAGCCGCTTCCCAATCGCCCCGCAAATAAGCCGCGTGGGCTTCGCGAAACCGATCGGGCTCTTCGCTGACTTTGCGAGGATGAATTAATTCCGGCAATTCCCGCAGTCCACGGACCACGTAGTAACCCCAGACCGCGACGCCCACCAACGTGGCCATCCAGAACAATCCGCCCGATAACCAGCCGGGGTAGATCCAACCGAACACGAAAAAAATATTCAGCGCTAGGCAAAATGCGATCGCCAGCGGTAACGAAGCCATTCGGCCACGCCACCACAGCTCTGGCAATCCCGGCCAAAGACACGATAAATAGTAACTCGCGCTCATAACCTCGCTTGTACTCATTCGCAGCCGAATGAATCAAGCACAATCGCCAAATTACCTAAGTTCACATTCTGAATCGGGGTAGTGGATCTTGCTAAAGATCCTTCCATAACGATCCTTCAGCAACAAACGGTAGCGACCGTCGGCTAGACGGTGGACAGTACGTCGAAACACTCCACGCTCTGGCGAGCTTCGCTACGCCGAAATCGACTTTTGTCCAGGAGCTTTCATTCCGCATCCGAGACTCTTGGCGGCTTGTAGATTTCATGAGCCGCTTACGCGTGAGCGGCCGGGTGCCACGCATTACCCGGTGCCTTACGGCCCTCGGCACAGAAGGTCATTTACATTTCGATTAAAACAACACGCTGTTGGCGAGTTTCGCTACCCAAAACAGTGTCGCTACCTAGACGTCGCCGTACTGCCAGACTGATTTGTAGGCGTCGGCGTCTTCGAAATATTTCAGCAGCGATGCGTAAAAGTCGTGGCTGGCCAGTGTGGCGCTGTCGCCCACCATGATCATTTTGCGACGCGCTCGGGTCAGTGCCACGTTGGTCCGCCGCGTGTCACTCAAAAAACCGATCTCGGCTCGATCGTTGCTGCGGACCATCGTCAACAGCACGACTTCCTTCTCGCGACCTTGAAAACCGTCGACCGTATCGATTTCAAGTTCGGGCAACTCTAAACGCGAACGCAACAGTCGCACCTGAGCAGCGTACGGAGCGATCACAGCGATCTGTTCCGGCTGCACTCCGGCGTCAAGGAACTCGTGAATCAAACGGATGATCAGATTTGCTTCTTTGGGATTTAATTTGCTTTGACCATCCGGTTCTAAGGCTTCGTCGAACTCGGCACCGGCGGTGTCGATGAACTCGATCGGCTGGGTGGTCAGTTCGCTTTCGATGACATCGGGCAAGTCGCTGAGCTGGTGGGATCGAACCGACGCATCGGCGATCAAGGTGCCGTCATAAAATTCTTCGGATGAAAAATTCATGATCGTTTCGTTCATACGGTACTGGACTACCAAACGGCGGAACACCGAGTCGCCTTCTCGCTCGACGAGCGATTGCATCAGCGATTCTTTCATGCCGGCTCGCGCGGCTTCGTCGCTCAACACCGTCGGCGGCAATTGGCAATGGTCGCCTGCCAAGACCAATCGTTCGGCTCGCAAAACGGCTTGCCACACGCTGGGCTGGGTGCACTGGCACGCTTCGTCGATCACGACCAAGTCAAAATCTTGGTCGTACAACAATTCGTCATCGATCGTGGTCGTGGTGCAAACGACGTCTGACGAATCGATCACGCTGCGGATGACGCTGCGTTCGAGCGATCGGATTTGGCCGCGAAGCTGTCCCGCTTCGGCATACAATTCGCCTTTGCGACGAAAACCCTCGCGGCCTCGTGGTTTCTTGGATGCCGCCCGCATCAAATGTTCTAATTCACGACGCATATCGCGAACGACCTCGGTCGACGGATCCGCATCGACGAGTTCGTCGAGCGTATGCCCTCGCAATGATTCAAACACACGCGCTGGATGCCCGACTCGCAACACGTTGGGCATGATCGCGACCAAACGTTCGAGCAGATTGTCCACGGCAGTGTTACTGGGGGCACACGCCAACACTCGCTCGCCGCGAGCGACCGCTTGGTAAATGACCTCGGCAATCGTCGTTGTTTTTCCAGTTCCCGGAGGCCCATGCAAAATGGCGACATCTTGAGCCGACAGCGCGAAACGCACTGCGTCTTGTTGCGGCGGATTTAAATCGGTCAAAAAATGGACATCGGGCAAATCGGTGAACCGAATCGGGCGAAACCCCAACAGCGCGTCGCGAAGTCGTCCGGTGCGAGCGGTCGCAGTTTGCGCCTTTGCCATTGCCGCCAATTGGCGTCGACGCGTGGTTTCATCGGGCGACAGATCGATGCGAAACGTCGACCCCGCTGGCCACTGCTCGGTCGCCACCTGGATCGTGTTATGTTTGCGGCGACTGACGACCCCAGCAACGCCTTCGTCCGACGCGTCGGACCAGTCCGAGATCACCACCGGGGAACCGACTTTTAGCCGGTTCATCGGCAGCGTGTCGCCGCCGGGTTTGACAAAATCCAGCAGCAATCGGCCCGCCAGCCCTGTTTTGTGGTCGGACATCTGTAGCGAAACGAGGGTTTCCCCGCTACTTTCCACGTCTCGTTGCGAGCGGATTTGCCGTCGCAGAGCCATGCGAGCGCGTTCGGCTTCGCCTTCCAACGCGAGCCAATGCTCCAAAACGCCGAAATAATCTTCGGGGGACATGCAATCCCTCACCCCTTTTAAGCCGCCACCAAACGTACTGGACCCTGGAACAGCAGGACGTGAAGATCCACGACGCGGACGAGATTGGCCAGAACGAGACGACATCACAGAGAGCTCAAAATGAAGAAGTACAGGGAATGTTTCCGCTCATGTTAATCGGTTTCGCAATTTGGACACTGGTAGCAAGTTTGATCACCGCGATTCTGTACGCGTGGGACAAACGCGCCGCACAAACGGATCGGCGTCGGATTCCCGAGCGAACGCTTCTGGGGTGGTCGCTCGTCGGTGGATGGCCTGGGGGCTGGATCGCTGGCCGTTGGCTACGTCACAAAACCTACAAACGATCTTATCGAATCCAATTCGCGTTGGCCGCCACTCTAAATCTGATCGCCGTGGCCGCCGTGGTTTACACATGGCATTGATCGTCCCCCCTTCGCTCGGAACATCGCCGGAATCATTCGCGAGCTTCCCGTAGTGGATCTTGCTAAAGATCCCTGACGAAGGCCTAATTCCCGCTAAAGATACCGATGAAGGATCTTTAGCAAGATCCACTACGCTCGTTATATCGTGTGCTTAAAATAAGTTCGCAACCCAGACCCATTGTTGATTTGACGCCATGTCGAGCGAAAGTGACCGTCCCGTCTCAATCCAATTTGTTCCCATCGAATTTCAGTCCGATGTGTACCGTCAATCCATTGCTCTGCGTCACGCGGTGCTTCGTCAACCGCTGGGGTTAGCGTACAGCGAAAGCCAGCTCGCTGCGGAACATGACCAGCTTCATTTCGGCATGCTCAGCGGCAATGCGTTGCTCGCCTGCGTGTCAGTAATACTCCTTTCACCGAGCGAGGCAAAAATTCGCCAAATGGCGGTGGATGCCGCACTGCAAGGTCGAGGAATCGGATCGGATTTGCTGGGCCGAGTCGAATTGGAATTAAAGTCTCGCGGGGTGCAATGCATTGAATTACATGCTCGCGAGGTGGCAGTGGGGTTCTACGAGCGGCTTGGTTATATGGTCACGGGAGAACCATTTACCGAGGTCACGTTGCCTCACATCAAGATGACCAAAACGATGGTCACATGCTGAGCCAAAACCAGACGCCCATTGGAATACAGATCAAATTGACGACCCAAGCAAAGATCAACTTTCTTCGCGCCCTAGCGTCACGATAGGCAGTCGTTGGAATGGTGAGCGTGACGTACAGCGAATAAAAGTTCAGCAGCGGTGGGAAAATCAAGACGCCCACGATCGAAGACAAGTACGCTCGCTTGACGGCGACATCGATCGGTTCATCGAGTACGGATTGCGAATCGCGACGATCGATTGGCAACGCGGGTGGATGTTTCGGCAGATCCGAAATCGGGTTTGGTGGCTGATAGGGATTGGCTGAAACGGCGATCGGCTCCGTCGAAGTTTCGCTGATAAAGTCACCAGCACCCAATTCCGATGCGAAGTCATCTTCCTCGTTTGGATCGTGGCGTCCGGTGGCATCGTCCTCGCTACGTCGCTTGTTGCAACTCCAGCAGACTTCGAACGCGGGCTCGTTCTGTTCTTCACATCGCGAACAAATCCAGGGTCCCGCACTTTGGATCAACATCTCGTCGGCCCTCAGCAGATCGACTGCCCGCTGGTAGTCCGTCGGTGCGACTTCGATCCGCACCAAGCGGTCCGTTCCGGCGCCACCCATGCTGAGTGCCACCGCGGCATCGGTGCCGGTCACGATCGAGCGAATGCCGGCGGCGGCCAGCCGAATTCGAATCGTTTCGGCCGAAAACGCATCGGCATACTCGCGGACGCTGACCATCGGGCCGCGATAATTCGAGACCGGTATCGCTGACGCCTCCATATCAGCGTCGGGTGAATCGGCTTCTTGAAATTCCGAACTCGGCAAAATGCTTGTCTCCGAACACGCATAATCGGAAATGGGACCGCTCTCTGCGACAGAATAACCGGTCCTGGAGTGATGCCAGGGGCAAAATCATTGACTAATATAGTCGCTGGGGTGATCTCCGATCCTGCCTGATCACCCCAATCGCTTGTTTCTCTTAGCGGCGAATCTCGCCGCATTCACTATAACCGCATCCCATCTTCCTCCTATCCGTTAGGTGAACTTCCATGCCGATCCGTCATCGGTTACCCCGAATCCTCGCTTCCGCCGCGTTTTTTCTCTCGCTCGCGGTGCTGGGTCATGCCTGTTGTGCTGAGTCGATTCAGCTTCGCGACGGACAACGCGTTGCCTTGGTTGGCAACAGCACCGCAGAGCGAATGAATTTGTTCGGTAATTTGGAGACGCTTTTTCAATTGCGAACTCACGATCAACGGATCCAGTTCCGCAACTTTGGTTGGCCCGCCGATGAAGTTGCCAACCAGCAGCGTCCGGGAAACTACACGCTGATTGACGATCCGTTCAAAGTCTACGGTGCCGACTTCTTTCTCTGCTTCTTTGGCTTCAACGAATCTTTCGCGGGTGACTCTCCCGAAGCGATCGAAACGTTTATCTCCGACTATCGCAAATACCTCAGCAAGCTCGCTGCCGATTTTGCGGTCGATAGTCGCAAGCCTTCGTTTGTGTTGGTCACGCCCATCGCGTTCGAGTCGACAGGCGAACGCTTGCATGCGGATGCAGGTTCGCGCAACGCGATCCTGGCCAAATACGCCGAAGCCATTGTCGAACTTGGAAAATCAGACGGATACCGCGTAGTCGACGTTTTCGAAGCAACCGAAAAGTTGTTCTCCAGCGAACCAGGGGCTCAATACACCATCAACGGAGTTCATCTGAACGAACAAGGTGACGAGGAACTTGCTCGTTTGATCGACGCCCAATTATTTGACGAGCCGCTGCCAAGCATCGACTCTGCACAAAAGGAAAAACTCCGTACCGCGATCAATGACAAATCATGGTTGCATTCTCAAGACTATCGCATGCTGAATGGCTGGTATGTCTACGGTGGCCGCCGGACTTGGGATACCGAGACCTTCCCGACCGAGTTCCGCAAAATTCGTCAAATGGTCGACGTTCGCGATTCCTACGTTTGGGACATCGCCGCAGGACGACCCGTGGCCGACAACCCCGATGATTCGGGAACCGGCGAAGTGTTTACTCCGGAAACCATGTTCGGTTCGCGTGACGAAAATTTCCGTGAGATGCGTGAACCAAAAACGCTCGAGTATCCAACACCTGAAGAATCAATTTCTCAGATGAAGGTGCCTGAGGATTTCCGCATCGAGTTGTTTGCTTCGGAACGCGAATTTCCCGAACTGGCAAACCCCACCCAAATTGCCTTTGATGAAAAAGGCCGCTTGTGGGTTTCGTGCATGGTCAATTATCCGCAGTGGTTGCCAGGCTCATCACGACCGAGTGACCGTTTGCTGATTTTGGAAGACACCGATGGCGATGGCAAAGCCGACAAATGCACGACATTTTATGACAAGTTGATTTGCCCCACCGGATTCGAATTTTACGACGGTGGCGTGCTGGTGGTGGACGAACCACGGATCATTCATTTGAAGGACACCGATGGCGATGACAAGGCCGACGAAGTGGTTAATGTTCTCGATGGACTGGCGACCGATGACACCCATCATACGATGGGTGCTTGGGAGTTTTCGCATGGCGGTTTGCTGTACATGCAAGAAGGCGTGTCGATGTCGACGACCTTGGAAACGCCGTGGGGCCCTTTCCGCAATCATGGTCCCTCGGGTTCATACGTCTGGGATCTCAAATCGCTGAAAATCTGTCATTTTCGTACTCCTGCCTATGGAAACCCGTGGTGCCTGGTTTTTGACAAATGGGGCATGGGGGTGATCGGTGACGGTACCGGCGCTCAACAGCACTGGGCAAGTCTGCTATCGGGTGCAGCGGTTCGTTCGCGAAGCAGCGTGCAACCGATTTTCAATAACGAAGGAATGCGACCGGCGGTGGGCAGCGAGTTTCTAACGTCGCGTCATTTTCCTGAGTCCTATCACGATCACTTTATTTATGCCTGTGTGATCAACATGCACGGGATGCCCAAATTCACGATCGAAGACGAACCGGGAACCGCGGGTTTGACTGGAAAACGGATCGAAGATTTGCTCTCATCGACCGACATGTTCTTTCGCCCCGTCGATCCCAAAGTGGGCCCAGACGGTGCGGTTTGGTTCGGCGATTGGTGCAATGCGTTGATCGGACACATGCAATATTCGCAGCGCGACCCGAACCGCGATCACGAGCACGGCCGCATCTATCGGATGGTTTACAACAAGAAACCTCTGATTGAACCTGTGCTACAAGCAGACAAAAGCGTCGAGGAACTGCTTGATCAATTGACTACCTATGAACTGCGCACCCGTTATCGCGTCCGTCGTGCGCTGCACGACCGCGACGAAAACGAAGTATTGACCAAGGCCGCTGCTTGGCTCGGCGATTCGACCGACCCCATGAAAATGTGCGAAGTCCTGTGGTTGCAAGAGTTCTTTCACAAGGTCGACTCGAAATTGGTCCACCGGATCATGAACAGCGATGACTTTCATGCTCGCAGTGCTGCCATTCACGTTGTCGGCAACCAGTGGGAATGGATGGACAACCCGAACGAAATTTTGCGTCGATCGATTGTCGACGAGCATCCTCGTGTGCGTCTAGAAACGCTGCGGGCGATCAGTTTCCAAGAAACGATCGAAGCTGTGGAAATAGCCTTGCGGATTTATGAGAACCCACGTGACCAGTGGATCGACTATGTGTTCGAGCACACGCTACAAGCCTTGCAACCGGTTTGGGAAAAGGCCACAAAAGACCCCGAGTACTTGGCAAGTTTGTCGCCTGAGTCACAAAAAGTTCTTCGCGACTATCAACACTCCACCGGTCCTGGACGCGACATCTACGTTCCGCTGCGAACGTTGATGAATCCCGATAAGAAGACCGAGCACAACAAGGCGCTTGAGAAATTGGTTGCCGCCGGGGGTGGTAGTGTCGAAAACGGAGCGAAGGTGTTCGAGCGAACCTGTGCTGCGTGTCACCTGCATGGCAAACTTGGCAAAGAGTTTGGACCTAAGTTGACCGATGTCGGCAGCCGGATGTCGCGTGAACAGATTATTCGCTCGGTGATTTGGCCAAACGAAGAAATCTCGAAGGGTTTCGAGACCGTACAAATTTTGACCTATGACGGGCAACCGTTTGCCGGGTTCATTCTTGCCGAAGACGAGGACACGCTAACGCTGGGGATTGCCAATGGCAAAGTTGAGAAGATCGACAAAGAAGAAATTGAAATTCGCAAGGAGATGAACGCCAGTAGCATGCCTGAAGGGTTGCTAGAAACGATTTCGCCCGGCGAATTCTTGGATCTGATTGTTTTCTTGACTGACGGATGGATTTCCACCGATCCAAACAGCAAGATGAAGCTGAGGAAGTATGGCGAGTTCGAAGAGATTTCTCGCGACGCTCAGCTCAAACTCGGAGCGAACTTTCAAAGCCAGTACTCGGGCGGCGCATCGTCGTTCATGAGTGGCAAATCGCCAACCAAGTTTGACTTTGCATTTCACTCGCGTGAAGGTGCCAAACCCGAAGACACGATGATGGTCATTCGGCTGGCCTCGCCCTCAGAAGTGCGTCACGTGGAACTGACCAACCGCCGTACTGCTCAATTCCACAGCCGTGCGAAAGGGCTTGCGATGTGGACCAGCAACGATGGACAATCGTGGACCAAGGTTTGGACGAGCGAGCAACCTCAAGCGAAATATTCGTTTGATTTGCCTGCGGGAACCCAAGCTCAGTTCATTAAGTTGGGGCTCGAAAACGGCGGCACATTCCATCTGGATCAAGCCGTCTTTTACGGTCGCCGTTTGCCCGCGTCTGCTGCGGTTAGTCAGAAGTAACGCCGCGAGTTTTCGGCGTATGGAATTGAATTAGGTACGCCGGAACAACGATTGGCGGCTTTTGCCGTAGTGGACGAGGCTACGAGTCCTTTGGATCGGACGAAGGCGATGGGACTCGTTGCCTCGTCCACTACAACCTCTCTTGGAACCATGGCTGCGGTGACCGAAAATCAATCCAACCGTGATGCGAACCACGATGCGGCTATGCGTTCGGTTCACACTTCGAATTTCCCTGACTTGTTGGACCAGCTGGGCGTCACGCTGTTGGTTACCACTTACCAGGCCGGAAAGTTGGTGATGCTGCGTAGCGATCAGGGTGTACTGAATACTCACTTTCGGCTGTTTGATAAGCCGATGGGGTTGGCGGTGGATGCCAATCGAATTGCGATCGGAACCGCGATGCAGGTTCACGAATTTCACAATATCCCTGCAGCGTGCAACCGTTTGCAATCATCGCGTCCCCACGATGCCTGCTTCCTGCCCCGGGTGACACACCATACCGGGGACATCGATGTTCACGAGATGGCTTGGGCTCAGGATGAGTTGGTTTTTGTGAACACGCGGTTTTCTTGTTTGGCGAAACGCAGTGGGACGTACAACTTTGTTCCTGTTTGGCGACCCCCGTTCATCACCCAAAATGTTCCCGACGACTGTTGTCACTTAAACGGGATGGCGGTACGTGATGGTCACGTCCGCTACGTCACGGCACTAGGAGATTCGGATGAACCGGGCGGTTGGCGATCGAACAAGAAAGATGGCGGCGTGCTAATTGATGTGCAATCCAACGAAATTGCCGCACGTGGACTTTCGATGCCCCATTCGCCGCGTTGGCATGACGGCAAGTTGTGGCTGTTGGAATCGGGCACCGGATCGTTTGGCACGATCGATTTGGCGTCGGGTCGTTATGAGCCGATGGTGACATTGCCTGGTTTCACGCGAGGCCTTTCGTTTTACGGACCGCTGGCCTTCATCGGGCTGTCGCAAATTCGCGAGACGGCAGTGTTTGCGGGAGTCCCGATCGCCGATCTGCCTATGGAACAACGCTGCTGTGGCGTGTGGGTCGTGAATCTGCAAACAGCACAAGTGATTGCGTTCGTGAAGTTTGAAGACGCGGTACAAGAGATCTTTGCAGTCGAAGTCTTAACCGGTTCGCGTTACCCCGAACTGATCAACGAAGACCGCGAGTTGATGGCCAGCACGTACGAATTATCCGATACGATGCTCGTTGACGATTCAGGGACTGGAGATTTCTCGCCCGGTTGATTCCAATCCGCTGCGCTGTCCCAATCGGTGAACCGACGGCGTTAGCCGCGGGCCATCTACTTTGTCATTAACCACGTGGTTTTGTAACGGTGCGGCGCAAGCGGCTTGTTGGTTTAGTGAGCCGCTCGCGCGTGAGCGGCCGGGTTCCACGCATTACCCGGTGCCTTACGGCCCACGGCTCACTACTGCGATTTGCATCTCGATTAAATCAACAGCCCGCAAGCCGCGAGGTCCAATTTGCACGTTTCACTCGCTGCAACCGGACGGCTCGCGCCGCGAGCGCTACCAAAGTAGATGGCCCGCGACTAGCGCCGTTGGCTGACAGAATGATCGACGTTTCACCGGTCAATACCGGACGACCTGCTTACATCAAAAGAAAAAATGCTTTAGAGAACCTTTTCTGGCTGGTAATCACGCAACATCGGTTCGAATGCTTTACATCCGACCGACCAGTGCTGGAACTGGTACTTCAAAGGCTGGTTTCCTCGCTTGTCTGCTAACACCGCAGCAATTTGCCCGTACGCGTCTGCCTCGGTGACATGCCACCGAGTTCGATCGCGGAGGATCGCGTCTAACAGCGTCTCTACCTCATCGAGTTTTTCATCTTCAAACAGCAGGTTTGCCCATTGGATTTTAGCAAAGAAATAGTCGGGATGATCATGATGCAAATCGAGGATCAGTTGCCTGGCCTCGTCGCGTCGACCTTGCCCTGCGATCATGCTGATCAAGTTATGGCGAATATCTCGGGCACCTTGGTCTTCGGAGATCGCTTTGCGGAATAGCTTTTCTGCCTTCGCAAAATGACCATTGCGACCGCACTCCATGGCTTCGACGAGCAGATCGTTTAGTTCTTTGCTTCGTCGCGGAGGCGGCTCGGAATCGACATGCAAATCGAGCTTCAACAGGTTCTCGGGCAGCCAGTCGCCGCCAACCCAAAGTCGTTCCACGTTGCGACCATGAATTTGACACAACTTTCGTGCCAACATTCGGTCCACGATTGTGCCCCAACGACCTGATGCGAACGAGGCAATCGCATCGAGAATCGGGTCAGACAATGTTTTGCACTGGTAACAAAGCCTCAATATCAATTCTTTGCCAGACAACGGGCCTCGATCCAAGATTGCGCCCACAAGAGTGGGGTAGCGATCCAGTAATTGTTTTTTTAGCCGCTGGAGTGCATCTCGAGAATTCTGACTCGTCGATTCATGTAATAACCTAATCGTATGTTCGGCTAGCCAATATCCAAGCGGTAGAGGAGCTACCCCGATTTGGAGTTCGCTTCGTTGCTGCAGATCTTCACTCATTTCGTAAACTGTTTCGTCTCGAAATTTGCCTTCGCAGCGTTCCAAGACTGCCAAACCTTGGTCGCTCGCACCGACTCGTTGGTAGGCCCACGCCATTAACTTGGCATCACGAGCAAAGTAATGAGGTTCGACTTTGTCTTGCAGATCTTGATTTCGCTCCCAAAGATCGATCGCCAATTGAGGCTGATTGGCTTTGAAAGCCACTTCGATCAACGCGTTCAGCCCTTCACGTCGGTTTTCAGGAATGGTTGCTACCGATTGAAGTCGACGCTTGCACGAGTCCAAATCTCCGTGCATCCACTCTAACATCGCGAGGTTTGCGATCGCGATCCCGTCGTCTGAATGGATTGCGATTGTCTCGCTCGCATGTCGCTTTGCTTTTTCGTAGTCGCCCAACGCAATGGCTGTCATGACGAGATTGTTTTGCAATGGCAAAAAGCTCGAGAATCGTCTCAAGGCAACTTCGGCGTGACGATGTGCGTGTTTCAGCTGGCCATAGTACATCAACTCTTGAACGCGATCGTTCTCATACGAGGCTTCGTAAAGCTCTTCAGCCGAGAAGAGTTCATGCAATCGCGCGGGGTACTGATGCTGACTCAGCACGCCCTCGATTTTTGGCAATGCGTCTTTGGCTTGTGCTACCATGTCACCGTCCGCACCCGACTGGACGGCACGCGTCAGATCTCGATGCGCGAGATGAGCGTGCGCACATTGTAATGCCGCCATTCCGCTGATTGCGTAGAGCTCAGGATCGGCGAGTTGCCGGTCCATCATACCTTGAGCTGCAAACCGTACGACCTGAGCATCTTGGCGTTTGATGGCATCTTCAAGCAGCATTTCCATACGCCGCGGCGACAATTCACCTCGCAGCAACTTCATCACATTAAGTTGGTAGACATCCGTGTTACCGGACTCATGCGAGTCATCGATTCGCAAACCTGTTTCTTCTAGCTTGTTCTGCTTTTGGTTTAGCCTTTTGCGGCGTTTGACGAGGTCGCTTTTCCGAGTCTTACTCATAGGGTGATGCTTCTCGATGATCGATGGGTGGTTTTATCGTGGTTTAGGGTGGGTGATTTTGCGGATCGCAGTAATGGTTTCTTCGATCTGTTCGGCTCGAACATCCGCGGCGACGTCGCTGTAATAATCCGTCCGAATACCCAGCGAATCTTTCATCGCGGTGGCCAGTGGCGGATCGAGATCCAGAAAATCGTCAGCCATCTCGAAATCGCGATCACATAATATCTGATCGGCAAGGCTTTCGATCACGTCGTTCCACTGATCCATGTCCTGGCTATAAGCGGTTAGTTTTTCGGACGCTGCAAAACCCAAATCGACGGCGGCGAGGTCATCTTCGCCAAAACCATCCGCGTCATCGAAGCCGTCTTCGTCACAAAACCCTTCGTCATCACCGAAGTCTTCGTCGCTGAAACATTCGTGGTAAGCCCTGAGTGTCAGCATACGCAAATTCGGGGTGCGGTCATCGAACCAGTTGTCTTGATCCCAATCGTTCCCGTCCAAGCCAAGTCGCTGTTGATCAATCTCGTCCTCGATAAACTGGCGTAGCGTTTGAAAGATCGCATACACCCCGGCTTCAATGACCGCCGACGGGGCGAGCGTTTCAGCCGTGGGAGTGAATAGGTGTTCGGTAATTTGACGCAGCACGGCGAGCTGTTCGCTGGTCGTCAATTGATCAAACAGGGGGACGTCAAAATTCCAACGCCAATCGCCTTCCAAATTCTTAGGATCCGCGACTCGATCTTGCAGCCGATCGATCATGCAACCCAGCGATTCGCGAACGAGTTGGGCCTCGGCGCCGTTGAGAACCCGATCCCCGTCGAGTGTTTGCCATGTCATCTCGTTACTCCGTTATGTGTCATCCCGTTATCGTAGCGGAGACAACGCGGATGCGGAAACCACCGACACGATGGTTGGGCCTAAATCGACGCAATTGGCCCCGAATCACACGCAGCAAGCTCAATTCGCAGCATGCTCAAAATCAAGGCAAGATTGGGCGAGCGGCAGCGACCGCGGAATATCAGAATCTGCGAGGGGCAGAAGTGGGAGCATGCACAGCGGACGGATGATGCTAAGATAGCTCGCATCGACAAAAACAGTGAACTTCCGCGCCCTGCGGGTCTCGATTTGGTGCCAATGGGGGCGAGAGTAATAATTCAACGTGATTACGCGAGCGTGGGAGAAGGATGATGGCAAACGACGCAATCAGCGGCGACGAGAAGCGAGACGCCTTGGGAGAACCGGGGAGCTTTGGATCCGATGACGCTAAGAAACACAGCAAGTCCAACTCGATTATGCTGGTACCCTATCCAAAATTCATATTTATGTACCCCACGCTGATCGTCACGACGCTTGCTGCGATCGTGATGTATTTTGGGGGTTACCACTCCGTCGATCCCGACACTCAGACGTTACCGGTCGTGATGACCGGACTGTTTCTGGTCGTGATGATGGCAAATATGTTTGTGATCGTGTTTGATTTCCCGCGGGCCACCTCGCTGACATTGGTTTTCGTCTTGGCCACGATCGGGATGGGCATCTGGATGTTGACGTTGCTGAAACCTGATCTGTTGCCCACGATTGGGCACTTGTTCTCGGGGTTGCGGCCGGCGGCCAATACGACCTTCTTTGTCTGTACGTCGCTCGCGATGATGTTGATGTACATCGCGGTCTTTGTCAGCGTGCGGTTTGATTACTGGGAACTTCGCAACAACGAACTGCTGCATCACCACGGTTTTCTGAGTGACTTGAAACGCTATCCTGCTCCGAATCTGCGAGTCGACAAAGAGATCAATGACGTGTTCGAATTCCTGTTGCTCGGTGCCGGCCGCTTGATCCTGCACCCCACGACCGAGAAACGAGCGATCGTGTTAGACAACATTTTGTTCGTGGGAAAAAAAGAACGTGAATTGACTCGCGTGCTCGGTTCAATCAAAGTGCAAATCGGTAGCGACTCGTCCGGGTCGAACTAACAGCCGCCTCCCCACCTACCTTTCAAAGCTGTGATTTTCGAGTAGGCTGGATCCCTCGCTGACGCTTTTTGAAGTTGCGCTATTGTAATTTGCGTTGCAAGCTCAGTTTGCTGAAGTATCGTTTACAAATGGGTTGGAAAATCAATGTCGGCCAGCTTTCCAGGCTTGAACCGTGGCGGTGAAGAGACTGCACGCAAGTAATCACAGTTGCTCTAGCTGAGGCGTTCAAAGCAGAGGCACGCTAACGGCTTGGAAAGCCGTGCGACAATCGAAAGGCATTGACGCCGCTTGCTTAATCCGGCCTACTACTTTCCTAACCCGAAGCGTCAGCGAGGGACCGAAACAAGATCAGTTTTCCCTCGCTTATACATCGGGTTGTGAATAACGCGCAACCTCCCAACTCCCGCCCCAACATTCCCCCCGTGATTCAAAAACGCTTTTACGCCAGTTTTCTGGCGTGGTTGATCGCTATGCCTGTCGCCTCGGCAGCAAGCTGGACTCTCGTGCCAGAACGTTGTAACGACGTCGATATCCAACAACGCGACCAAGTGATTGAGATCCGAACCACGGGGAGTGATCCGTTTATCGTTGGTGAATTGAGCGAGATTGGTTCAGAAGACTCTGTGCTTCAGTTCGACTACTTCTGCGTCTCGGGCATTAAACAGGTCGAGTTGTTTTTGGGACGGCCCCATTACGGTGACACCCCGCTAAGTTTGCCGTCGATTCCCGTGGCTGAAACGTGGCAAACCTACATCACGCCTGTGCAATTCGATCCGCTGCGACACAGTGACCCGGCACACCAAACATTGCGGCTCGATCTGGGGCGAAAGCCCAACGTTCGGATCCAACTTCGGAACTTCCACACGCGAGCAAAGACGGCTCGAGAAAAAGAGCTGGAATCTAAAGAACAGCAATTGCGACAACAAAAGGTCGCCAAGGCCGAACGGATTCGCAACTACCTTTCGCAATCGTTTCCAGCCCGAATCGATTCGGTGATCGTTGACCAAGACACCGTTACGATATCATCGTCATCCTTGCCCACGCCGCTCACGGCGCCGGATTTGCGGATCATCGAATGCCCGCCGTGGCAATCGATCGGCCAATCCGCCGTGCCCACCAAAGTCGACGCAACGGTGCAGCTTCATGGCCGTCAAGCAACCGTGGTCGTGCCGCAGTTCGACGGGAAACGCGATCGATTGCAGAGCGGCTGGCGGCTGGTGCGATCGGTATCGGGGCAATCGTTAAACCTCACGCCACGGTCGTTTGCTACCGAGATCAACGTGGTCGGCGACAACCATTCACCTCATCGCCCGGTGCCTGCGAATCAGAAAGGGTTGGGCGGTATTGGTCTGCATGGGCCAATCGATGAACTCAAAGAACTTGGGGTCACTGCGATCACCGTCAATATCGCGATCAATGCCTTCGTGAAAGAATCGCCCGGACAAGGACGAATCAAAATCCGGACCTCTGGCGAACCCGTTTATTTCGACACCCTCACGCTATCGCACTACGACCGCGTGATGAACTGGGCTCGGGAAAACAACGTGGTCGTTTCGGCCATCATCCTGATACCGACACCTCGTGCTGGCACAGACGCCTCACCGCTGGCTCATCCCGAACATGACGGCGGCATCTATACGATGCCCGATTTGACCACGCGTCGTGGAACCGACATCTACTCGTTTGTGATAAGCGAAATGGCGCGGCGGTACAGCAATACCGAAGCCGCTCCGGGAGGCATCACCAATTGGATCGCGCACAATGAAATCGACTTCCACACGGTGTGGACCAATATGGGATTGCAACCTCGTGAGATCGTGACGGAGTCCTACTATCGGTCGATGCGGATCATTCACAACGCGGCGCGCCAACACAACCCACACGCTCGTGTGTTCGCTTCCTTGACGCATCACTTTAACGTCCCCGAGGATAACCAGTGGCGGCAACTCTCAGGCCGTGAAGTGATCGAGTCTCTGCAACGCTATTCTGCCATGGAAGGCGACTTTGCTTGGGGTGTGGCCTATCATCCCTATCCTCAAAGCTTGTTCGCGTCGCTGCCCTGGAACGACACTCGCATCAGCGACGACTTTGATACGCCACTGATTACGATCCAGAATTTGCAGGTATTCGGTCGTTTTATGCAGCAAGAATCGATGCGTGATTCCGCTGGCAAGATACGTCCGGTGCTGTTCAGCGAGCAAGGTTTTCATACCGACTCGTACGACGCCGATGCTCAGGACCGTCAAGCCGCGTCGCTGCTGTATGCGATGAAAAAGGTTCGTGCGATGCCGATGGTCGAGTCCTTTCATTACCACCGCTGGATCGATCATCCCCGCGAAGGCGGATTGATGTTGGGTCTGAGGACGTTACCCAGCAAAGCGGAACCGTATGGCAAACGCAAACGCGCGTGGCAGGTTTACGAGGCGATTGGCACCGAGCGAGAAGAGCAAGTCAGCAAGGGTTTACCAACGCCATAACGGCTCGGTTTACGACTTACCCAGCACATGGCATGTCGAACCGATTTCGACCTGCAATGCCTCGGCACTTGCGGCGTCGATTGCCACCTCGTCACCGGACGGGTCGATCACAACCGTCGTATACACACTGGTAAAACCGTGGTGCGTACTACAGACGATGTGTTTTTCTGAGCCGCCCGTTTTTGAGTCACTCGGTTCGTCGGCGAGAATCGATTTGACGGTCAATTCCCGAGTTCGTTTAACCGCATTGATTTGCTGGGTTTCACAGCTAATCATCGGCCCGCCATCAAAGATGTCGACGAACGCGGTTTCACGGAAACCTTCCTTCTTCAGCATCGCTAGCGCGGGGGCGGTTTCATCATGCACTTGCCCGATTCCGTCGCGTATCTCGCTTGGTAACAGATCGAGAAAGATCGGCGAGTCGGGCATCAATTCTTCGATGAACTGTTTTGAAACCGTTGACAGTGCGTCGGCGATGGCAAATTCAATCGGGATGAACTTTCCTGCAATCGCTTTAAAGAAGGGGACCGTGCCGTCCTTGTCCGCTCGTCCTCGCATCTCGGCGATCACTCGATCGGCGAAGCGATGTGGTAGCATCGCGATCAAGGCGAAACGTGCCATCGACAACCAACGACCGAAGCCATGACCTCGGTATTTGCCACGCAGAAACAGGCTGCCGATTTCGGTCGGCCCATCATGGATCCGCGTTAGCAGCAGCGATTGACGTCGTTGGCGAACACCAAGCTGTTCGCTGACGTGCTCTGTTTCCACCAACTGATAAGCATAAAACGGTTGATAGCCTCCCGTTTTTGCATAGACCGTCGACGTTCCCGCGAGCTCTCCGGTTTGCTGGTTCACCAAGACCAAAACGTAGGGTTCACCGCGCGGTGACGGACCACTTCGCGAAAAGGCGAACTCGGAATGTTCAATGCGATCAAGCAGTTGATCGCGTTTCAGTTGCAAACTGGTTAACCCGCGTGTCGCCGATTTGACTAGCTCATGAAGTGCATCAAGATCGTCGATGCGAACGGCGCGAAGAACCCACATCGTTTCCGACCTCTTGTGATGACTCGTGGCACATCCGCGTGCGTCGCGGTTCAACTCTATTTTACCTGGTCTGGCTCGCGAAACAACGCTAACGATTTATCGAGCAGCGTGATCGCAGCGTCGATGTGCTCGGTCGTCGTGATTGCCGGCGCGGGCAAAAAGCGAATGCGTGTCGGATCCGCTCCGCAAACAAAGCCAAGCAAACCAAGGTCGTACATGATTCCCATCAACCGCTTCGCTTGATCAAAGCTGCCATCACCCGGTGTAAAGGCGATCATCATCCCTTCGCCAAACGGACCCGAGATCAATCCAGGATACTTTTTGACCAGCGTGTTCAGGGCGTTTTCAAAGTATTCGTGTCGCTTGATGTTCTGGCCATCCGCTCCGAAACAATTGCTTGCTTCGAGTGCGTCCAGGGTGGCAAGTCCCGTCGCGATCGACGACGAAGCCCCGGTGAACGTTTGGCTGAGGATCGGGCCGGTCGGTTTGAATGCTTCGCCATACAGTGTTGCACACACTTGCGTGATCTTGCCAATCGTGACGATGTCAGCGAATCGGTCGAGCCCGTAGTGCTGGAACGCAAACGGTTTGGACGTTCGCGAGAACGATTGGACTTCGTCAAAAATGATCGGAATGCCGGCTTCACGAATCGGAACGCACAAGGCCTCGAAAAAATCGTGGCTGCCCGGATAGTAGCCTCCTTCACCGGCGATCGGTTCTGCCCAAAACGCAGCGTAGCGACCGGGGTGTCGACTGAGCAAACGTTTCAGCTCCGCGACCGCTCGCTTGGTGCTGCCGTCGGGGTCGGCTTGGTCACGAAACGGCAGGTAATCCACTGGCAGTGCCAACGGCAAACCGGCTCGATAGTTGGGTCGATCGGTCAATGCGGCAAGTGCGATCGAGCGACCGGCAAACGCGTTTTCAAAAGCAATGATTCGGTTCGCAGGTGCCTTGTGGTGCAGCGCAATCTTCAGTGCGTTTTCGTTCGCCATCGCCCCGCTGGTCGACAACAAACAATGATCGAATTTCGCTCCTCCGGCGGTCGCCAATTTTAGCAACCGTTCGCACATCTTCAGACTTGGTGGATGTTGCTGCAGATTCCCCTGCATCACCGTGTCTTCGAGCGCCGCATCGATCGCCGCTTCGACCATTCGCGGGTCACTGTGTCCACAACCATGCACGCCGATGCCGCCGATGAAGTCGAGTTTGACGCTGCCGTCGGCCAATTGGACGTAGGGTCCGTTGCCCAAACCAGCCGAAAGGTACGGCCAAATCGGAGCCCCGCCGCGTGCTTGGCCCAATCGCTCGAGCATCGCTTGATAGCCGGGCACCAACGACTCATCCGCACTGCGAACATCGTCGATCGATTTTGCATGTTCGGCGACCGCTTCGGCGATCAAACGTTTCGCCTCGGCAACGCGAGGATCCGATCGAAGGGCTTCCGCAGCAGTCGCGGACGATTTGGACGTTGGATCAACCACAGCCATTGGCTCCGTTAGGGTTGGATAGTGAGTCTAGGAAGTTGGATTTGCCACATCACTTGATGCGTCAGTTTTTTCGTAGTGCTAAGCAGGTCGTTTGGTATATACCGGTGAAACGTCGATCATTCTGTGAGCCGACTGCGCTAGCCGCGGGCCGCGTCCAAATTGTATGGAAACATGCCCGCGGCTAGTGCCGTCGGCTCAATAAGTGACGGGTTTTCCCGTAGCGGAAGTCGTCAAGACTTTCGTTTTCCAGGCTGGTCGAAACTCTCGCGCGAGTTCCGCTACGTCAGTAATTACTCCGAAGGTCCTTTGCTGGTCTTGGCTCGCGTTGGGTGTTTCGTACCGGTTGCAAACGAGAGCAATCCCGTACAGGACACTTACTTTGCGATGCTGTTCGCTAAAAATGTCAAAACGGTGGCTGCCGCTGGCACGAGCGTCGCGGGAACACAATACTCTTCGCTGCTGTGTAGTTTATCGCCTGTAATCCCCATGGTGTCGATGTTGGGTAGATTCATTGCGGCCAGTTTACATCCGTCACACGCGCCGCCTGTGTCTTGCCAATCGATCGAGCGACCGACGGCGTTTGCCGCCGTCGCTACTTTGGCCTGCATCGCCACCAACGCATCATTAGAGCATTTTGGGGGCGAATGCAGCATCCCGTTTAGCTCGACTTCGTAACCGTCGCCGCTGAATTGATCGCGAATCGCCTCGAGCATTGACTCGATCTTTTGCATCGCTTGGGTGTCCGTGACACGCACATTCAAGTGGACCGAAGCATAATCGGGGACACGGTTCAACGGTCCCCCGCCCGCGATCTTGCCCACGTTCAGCAGCACGCCGCCGTCGGGATCATGAAGTTCGGCAAGCTTCACGACAATTCGTGACAGATGCACAATCGCATTGCGACCGTGTTCGGGATTGCGACCTGCATGAGCCGAGCGTCCGCGAACAACAAAGGCAAACCCTCCCGATCCTTTTCGAGCTGCGACGAGTTTTCCATCAGGCAGCGTGGGCTCAAAGACCAGTGCGGCATCAAATTCGGGTGCCAATGCTCGCATCAACGGTTCCGAAGCGGTCGAGCCGATCTCTTCATCGGGATTGAGCAGGATCGAAACCCCCAAATCGGCAAACAGCCCAAATCGCAATCCCGCTTCGACCGCCATCGCGATCACGGCGATCCCCCCTTTGGCGTCCGCCGTTCCCGGCCCCAGTAATCGATCGCCTTGGTGAACGCAGCGATCGGCGGTGGTCGACCCAACTGCGGGATAGACGGTGTCGTAGTGGATCATCAACAAAATGCGTTGCCGAGCATCGGGTTGGTGGTGCCACAACAGTGCCGGCCCCGTCGGAGGGGCGTACCACTGGCCTGCGTCATCCAGTAGCCTCATCGAGCCCAGCGGAATTTGGTCAAACGAAACGCCAAAGCTGCGAAAGTCTGCGCAGAGCGTATTGGCCATTTGTTGCAACTGGGGCACATCCATCGACCACGAGTTTTGGTTGCACCAACGCTCGAGTCGATCGACCGAAGAGGCTTCTTGCGTGTGCATCCACTCGATTGCAGCTTGAATCTGTTCGGACATCATTTGGAATGAGATTAATAGTTGGCCATGACTTGGATTGGATTATCGGCGATTTCAGCGGTCCTGTTGGGCTTCTATGACGTTACCAAAAAGATAGCGGTGCGAAAGAACGCCGTGCCGATCGTTTTGTTGATCAGCGTTTCGTTCGGTGCTGCGATTTGGATGCCATTTATCTGCTGGTCGCTGTTTTCTCCGACCAGTGTGCCGCATCCGATTTTGAAAGTCGATTCGTTATCGTTCCGCGAGCACGGATTGTTATTGGCCAAGAGCATATTGGTGGGTGCTTCGTGGACCTTTGCATTTTTCGCCCTTAAACGGCTGCCGTTATCGATCGCGGCCCCGATTCGTTCGACCAGTCCGTTTTGGACGATCGCGATGGCGTCGCTGTTTCTACATGAACGGCCCAGTGGGGTGCAGTGGATCGGTATCGTGATCGTACTTTTGGCATTCTGGGCATTCTCGGCTGTTAGTCTTCGCGAGGGAGTTTCCTTTAAAAGTGATCGCGGCGTCGCGATGATGGTTGTGGCGACGATTCTTGGTGCGTTGAGCTCGATTTATGACAAGTATCTGTTGCAGACGGTTTTGATTGCTCCTTCGACCGTTCAGGCCGGGTTTTCGGTGTACTTAGTCCCCGTGATGGTCCCGATGGCCGCGATTTGGTGGCGAAGTGGCCGAAAAAACAAAGATTGTGAGCTGTCGGTTCACGCCTTATTCGAGTGGCGATGGGCGATTCTAGGTATCAGCCCATTGCTGTTAGCCGCCGATATCGTCTACTTCACCGCATTGGCCGATCCCGATGCGTTAGTTTCGGTGATCTCGGTCGTGCGGCGGTGTAGCGTGGTGATTGCGTTTCTGTTCGGTATTCGAGCCCTCGGAGAGGCCAATTTCTGGCCTAAAGCAGCTTGCGTGGTGACGATCCTTTGCGGTGTCGCCCTGCTCGTCCTAGGGGGGTGAGGGCTGGTGTCGTGCTTTTCAGTCGAGCCGAATCCCCGTATCTTATACGGCACTGTATCTTTCTGGGGCTGTGACCGGCGTGATGGTGACAGCTTTGTTTCAAATCAAGTGACGTGAAAAGCGAGTGGCAACCAACGTTGCTTCATGTTGATGAGCGAGATTCTGCTCTATTACAAACGTCCTGACCCAACCACTTGGGTGTACCTGTCGTCATTTTTGACGATCGGGTTGTTCTTCGTTTTTCATCGATTTTGGAGCATCCGCAACCTCGATATCTTCCTGTTGATCTTGCTGGCTCCAGGATTGTTGATGGTCCACGAGGGCCGCCGACGTCAATTGCAGGAAATCGAGTCGGAAGTCATTACGCATCGCCAAAACGAGAACCCTCCGGCGTCGACGAATTCCGCCAATGCCGACCTCGATCACGGCTCGGGGCTGAGAAACACAGGGCTGCGAAAATTAGTGGCTGCGGGCGGCCTAAATCCAACCCAACGAACCCCAGATGCGGCGGCGTCTTCCCCATCCAGCAAGCTCGGTTCGAGCGGCGGAGACGTCTTGGTCGCGCTGACTCAAGCGGTGCCTGCGGACGAGCCCATTGCCGAGGCGGCGTCCGAAGAAGCGTCGGTGCGAGCGGAAGCCGCGATCTTGGCCCAGCCGACTTTGCCGCTTGCTGCCGACTCGCCCGATTCGATCTCGGGGGTCGATGGCTTAACGGCCGATGGATCGCTTGCTGCCGATCCAGAGTCTGACGCCGACCACGCAGCCTCTTCGGATATCGATCCCGAGGATATTCGCCGGTACGGGTTCATCAGCTTGTTTGTCGTTCAATTCATGCTGCTGATTCGTTTGCTGCTAGATCCTTTGATGGTGCGTCGTCCGCTGTTGGACCCGAACCTCTCTAGCGGCGGTCTGACTTTTATCGGCGTTTCGTTATTCATCTTCATGATGGCAAACATTGTCGCCAGCACGCCACGAATCCAAATTGAACAGGGACCAAAACTGGGGCCAGGTTACGCATTGATGAACATGCTGCCGGCGATTCCAACTCGCCCGGTGACCGACGCCTTGGCCGGTTCCACGCTGGGTGGCGAGAACGATTTGGATGCATCGCAAAGCCGGCTGGCCACGATTGCCAAGGTGTTGGCGATCCTCGCTCATGCGGCGATCGTTTCGGGCATCGTGTTGATCGGCAATTGGCATTTCGGCAATATGCGAGCCGGCGTGGGATGCGCGACGCTGTATTTGCTGATGCCGTATACCGCACAAATGACCGGCCGGGTCGACCATGCGCTGCCCGCTGCCTTGCTGCTGTGGGCGGTCTTGTTTTATCGCAAACCGCTCGTCGCAGGCATCTTTCTGGGGCTTGCCGCTGGACTGGTGTACTACCCGTTTTTCTTGCTGCCGCTATGGATCAGTTTCTATTGGCGACGTGGCGTATGGCGGTTCACGATCGGCGTCGCAGTAATGCTCGGTCTGCTGATGATGTTGCTGTCGCTCAGTGGGGTCGAATCGCTCGTCGATCACTTGCGAACGATGTTTGGTCTGTTCAAACCTGAAACGAAATCCAATATTTTGGGTGGCATTTGGGGATTGGGCTGGAATCCAATATGGCGATTGCCGGTGATCGTGGGATTTGTGATCCTCTGTTCGTTCTTTGCCGCTTGGCCGGCTCAAAAGAATCTCGGAACCCTGATTGGATGTTCGGCTGCCGTGATGGTGGGTGCCCAGTTCTGGCACGGTTATGGCGGCGGACTTTACATCGCCTGGTTCCTGCCCCTGTTGTTATTAACCATTTTTCGTCCCAACTTGCAGGACCGTATTGCCTCAAAAGTAGTCTCGGATTCCTCGAGTAAAAAACGACGCCCGGTAGCGTTGGAGGTAGATGCGGCTTGACGGATCTGAACGTGAACTCTGGCCCGCATGTGAACACAGGCCTCAATACGAATACGAGTCCCGATGCGAATACGAGTGCCCAGCCGAGTCATGCCGGCGAAGCCCTCAACCGCTATCGTGAACACTTAGCCGAAATTCAAACCGAGCGTGATCACTTAAAAGTTCGCGATCGGACCTACGGCACCATTCGTGTCGTGTTGTTTCTGTTGGCGCTTCTGTTTTGGGTGGTCGGCTATTACGGCGACGTCACCATTGCACAACCGATTGGCTGGGCGGCGTTTATCGGCTTTATCGTTGCGGTGGTTTTAAACGAACCGGTTCGTGATCGAATCGATGCGCTGCGACGTGAACGCTCGGTGTTCCGCCGTTTGGTCGCAAGGATCGAGCGTGATTGGGATCGCTTGGCCACCGCCAGCCTATCGCGGCAACTTGGCGAAGTCGCGTTGCCAGCGGGCCAGCGGGATGCGGCGGCCGATTTGGATCTGTTGGGCCGAGCGTCGTTGTTCCATTTGGTTTCGATGACCGCGACCACACCCGGTATTCGCACGCTCGCGTCGTGGTTGACCGGACCGGCGATTTCCAGCGATGCGATCGAGCGAACCAAGGCAATCGAAACCCTGGCACCCCTGCGCGAAGAGCGACTGCGGTTCTACGTGAATGCACGCAAAGTCGCCGAAAGCAGTGGTGATCCCGACCGATTCACCACGTGGGCGACCGGGCCGCGTTGGTTGGCATCACGCAAATGGTTGTCTGGATGGGCCAACCTCTCAGCAATCCTGGCGATCGCGTTTGTGCTCGCGATGCTGCTTGGCTTCCTTGTGCTGGGGTCAGCAACGTGGTTCAAAATTGGACTGTTTGGGTTGCTTGCCGTTGGCATTATTAACGTCACCTTGACTGGCGTTGCACTCGGACCGGCTCATGCGATCTTTTCCATCGCGATGGCCAGCCGTGGTGCCGTGGACGATTATCGCGAGCTTTTTGCCGCTGCCGAGCGACTGCCTACCGACACCGACGCGAGCAACACCGACGCGAGTAAAACCGCTCACTTGCAAAATATCCGCGATACGTTGGTCGCCAGTCCACGCTCTGCTGCCGCCGGAATGTTGGCGTTACAAAAAGTGGCAGCCGCTGGGGCGCTGCGGCAATCGGCGGCGACGTTTTTGATTTACTTGCCGCTGCAAGCGTTCGCACTTTGGGATGTCCGAGTGCTGAAACGACTCGAACAATGGCAAGAGGACTACAGTGATGTAGTCGCCGGTTGGTTCGAGTCGCTTGGGCAATTTGAATCGCTGATGTCGTTGGCAGCGCTTCGCGACGAGTATCCAAGTTGGACCACGCCAGAGTGGAAGAACAATTCGAGTGATCGCTCCGTTGAAGCGATCGGGATCGGCCATCCGCTGCTGACTGATGAGACTCGCGTCCGCAATGACGTGACCGTGGGACCACCTGGCACGCTATTGCTTGTGACCGGCAGCAACATGTCGGGCAAGAGCACGATGCTACGGAGCATCGGACTGAACATCGCATTGGCAGGAACCGGAGCACCCGTGTGTGCCACGCGGTTTGCATTGCCATCGATCGAATTGGCGACCAGTATTCGTGTCAGCGACAACCTCAGCGAAGGGGTTTCGTTCTACATGGCCGAGCTTCATCGTTTGAAACAGGTAGTCGATCACGCCCGCCGCTTGGCCGAAAAAGAAGACCGAGTATTGTTGTTTTTGCTCGATGAAATATTGCAAGGCACCAACAGCCGCGAACGGCAAATCGCAGTGGTTCAAGTGTTGCGGCACCTGATTGGGCTCGAGTCGATCGGCGCGATCAGCACGCACGACTTGGAACTGGCGGACGAACCCGAGTTGAATTCGATTGCTCACACCGTCCATTTCCGCGAGACCATTACGACTGGTGACGACGGCAAAGACACGATGACGTTCGATTATCAAATGCGGCAAGGCGTCTCACCCACGACCAACGCCCTGCGGTTGTTAGAAATGGTAGGGCTAGGACCGAAATCCTAATCCCATTGTCGCCCGGCTTTCCAAGCCGAAAGCGTAATCGCGATAGCGATGTCAGCACGTAGCCATGGGCGCAGGGTCTGGATTGCTAAAACTTTGGGCTTGTTGTGATTTTTGGTTGCGCGGGTTTTCTGCCACCTCTCCCCCGACTTCGTCGGTGGAGAGGTAACTGCAGTTTTATTTCTGCGGGCTCACGCCCGCAGCTAAGTGCAGGCACCGCTCCGCGGTTTAAGTCCGCGGGTCAATCCCGCGAGAGCCCTCGCTACGTGGCCACCGTTTCCACTTCGTTGATCGTGTTGATTAACATTCGCAATCGACCGAGTGCTCGACGGTTGAAATGGAACACCAATCGCGGCAAATGAGCGAGGTCGGGTTCGCCGATCTCGTCCGGCAGCGCTGCCGATTGCTCGAACGTGCCGTCGACAAGAATGTCGCTAAACTGTTCGCGGATCATTTGGAGCGACTCTTCCGTCAGTTTTTTCTGCAAGCGAAAAACGAGTCGGTCGCGGACGTATCGCAAACTGTGATAGTTGCGATAAAACTGCAACATCTCGTGGATTGCTTCATCGACCGAATTCGTGATCTTGTAGAGATTTACGTCCTCGGGGCTGACCATGCCGTTATTGAGCAATTGCTTTTCGAAGAACACGCCCAAATCACGCCAATAGCTGCCTTCGGGTGAGTCTAACAAGACCAACGGGATCATCGTCTGTTTTCCGGTCTGCATCAACGTTAACGTTTCGAGCGCTTCGTCGAGCGTACCGAATCCACCGGGACAACAAATCACTCCACTGCACTCTTTGACGAACATCAACTTGCGAGTGAAGAAGTACTTCATCGTGACAAGTTTGGCGTCACCTTGGATATAGGGATTGGCACTTTGCTCAAAGGGCAACATGATGTTCAGCCCCATCGAAGCTTCGCGGCCCGCGCCGCGGTGTCCCGCTTCCATAATGCCACCACCTGCACCGGTGATCACCATCCATCCGTGCGATGCAATCCGGCGACCTAGTTCGACAGCACTTTCGTATTCGGGGTGTCCCGGCTGAGTTCGTGCGGAACCAAAAATGGTGACTTTGCGGCGTTTGCGGAAAGGGCGAAAGACCTTGAAGGCGTATCGCAATTCACGAAGCGTGCGCGACAAGATTTTCAGATCGCCGCGAGCCGTATTGTCTTTCTCGAGTCGATCGATGGTGTGACGCATGACTTGTAAAATGTCTTGCGTTTCGATCGTCGATATCGGTTCGTCCGCCGGCTGGGGACGCTGAAGTTCATCTTCGCCAATGGCTTCGTCGGGCAGACGTTTATGGTCCATGTGTCCTTCAGTGCCTATTCAGTGATGCAAATGCTCAAAGGAGCAGAGTCAGTGCAACGTGTATTTCTAGTAAATCAAGATCTCGGTATGCCAGTGTAACGTGCTCGGGTCCGCCGAGGGAAGCTCGTTGGTTGCGACCACGAGCTCCCTGTTCTGCGGCATACAAATTAAGCTGCCTTGGCGAGCTTCTCTTCTTCGCTAGCAACCGACTGCATGGGTCGAATGCCGAGTGATCTGCCGAGTACGATTGCCATCGGAGCGGCTGCGAAACTCAACAAAGCACCCATTTTCACAGAATCTTGATCCAATCCAGGGACAGTGAATGCCGCAACCGAGACGAACAAAGCAACGGTAAATCCAATTCCGGCAATCATCCCCAGCGTCACCACATGGCGATAATCCATTCCGGCAGGCTTTTCGAGTTTCAATCCTTTCTCAGCGAACAACGTCAGCAAGGTGATTCCGACGGGTTTGCCAATCAGCAATCCCGCCAACACAACCCAGGTTCCCGTACCCAGACTGCTCATTACGACCCCCGCGTTAGCTAAACCGAACAGCCCCAGCCCAAATTCGACCGGCAATTTCCAAGAGTGTTCAAACTCATTGAGCGTGTCGTGCCGATCCATTTCCTCGCGAGCGAAGATGCCAAGGTCGGTGTGAGCGTGAGGCAGCAAGGGAATGATCGGAACCAAACCCAAAGCCGGATGAATGTTGGCCTGATAAAAACTAAACCACGAAATGACTCCCGGACCAATCAGATAGGCCCAGTGAGAATGAACTTTCGAGCGGCGCAGTTGCATCGTGAGCAACATTGCCCCGACGGTCAGTAACAACCATTCGGGTCGGATTTCGGCTTGCGGATAAAACACGGCCAGAATGATCAAGCCGGCTGCATCGTCCGCGATCGCCAACAACAATAAAAACGCAATCGCAGGATGGCTGGCACCAAAGATGAATCGGGCAATCAAGTAGCTAAACGCGATATCGGTCGCACAAGGGATCGCCCAACCTTTGCCGAGCGAATCATGCGTTCCTGTGAAATAGGTCCCCGCGATGTAAATCAGTGCGGGTCCCAAAATGCCACCGACAGTGGCAAGCAGCGGAGTCGCTGCCTTTTTCGGATCGGCCAGTGAACCGCCGGGCAGCAGCGATTCCCAAACCTCCTTTGCCGCGATCGCAAAGAACAATGCCATCACGATATCGTTGACAAAAAAGTGCAGTGTAAAGCCATGCGAGTTCGCATGTTCGGCGGCATCATGACCACCAGCGTGAGTGGCGGTAAACAACGACGCCAAATCAAAGTTCACAAACGCTTGATAGCTGGGCGAATGAATATTGGCCCATACCAGAGCCGACACCGCCCCCAGGATCAGTAAGAAAGAATTATCGATCAGTTTGCGAACAAGTCCGCGTTGTTTTGGTTGCCCCGACATCAGATCACGCTGCCCCAGCTTTGAAGTTGAATTCGGCAGCCTCGTAAAGGTGAGGCTGCACGTCATCAAGGGTGGGTCACTCTGCCGAGCGCGACTTCATTTCGCTGTGAAGCTTTCGTGTCAAAATCGTCCGGTGAGGCAGCCTGCGACGACTGTGCCGAACAGGAGTGGCGACTAGCGGGAGAAAAAAACTAAAATTAGATCTCCAAAGCTCGTCTACGGCACGTTTTATCCATTTTTAAACAGCATATTGGAGTCCATTCTGCATTTGGGCGAAGCTCAATCATCGACCCATTCACACCGCAAAATCGCTAGAATCGAACTTTGACGTCGCTTCGAAGTCGTTAGTCCGGTCACCCCAATCGCAAGCAAACGAGGACAAATATGTTGAGGGGAATCCATCATGTTGCGATCATTTGCTCGGATTATCAGCGGTCACGTCATTTCTACACAGTTGTGCTTGGATTGGAGATTGTCGCTGAGAATTACCGAGGCGATCGCGACTCGTACAAACTCGATTTGAAGTTGTCCGATGGTACTCAGATTGAGCTTTTCTCGTTCCCAGATGCTCCCACGCGGCCGAGCTACCCGGAGGCTCAAGGATTGCGGCACCTCGCTTTTGCAGTCGCTTCGATCGAGATATTTACCGACCATTTGCAGTCGCACGATATCCAAGCGGAACCGGTCCGCATCGATGAGTTTACGGGCAAAAAGTTCACTTTCTTCCAAGATCCCGACGGCTTGCCGCTAGAGCTCTACGAAGTCTAACGCAACCGGCTGAATCGCGGTCCCGCGGTCCTCCGTCGCTGTCGTTCGGAAAATTACGAAAAAGGTGACTTGCCGGGACGCTATCGTCTCTTAGCGGGCCCACTGCGTTCAATGTGCTCGAAAAGTCTGACACTAGCAGCTCACCTCTCGTAGTAGACTCTCAGATGCGAATCGCCGTTGTTGGATCAGGAATCAGCGGAAATCTTGCTGCTCGTATTTTGTCGGCAGAGCATCAAGTGGATGTCTACGAAGCGTCGTCGCATATCGGAGGCCATGCGCATACCGTCGATGTTCATGCCTATGGTCGTGATGTGGCCGCCGATGTCGCCTTCATGGTATTGAATCGTCGTACCTACCCTAATTTCTGCCGTATGTTGCAGTTGTTGGGAGTCGAGACGCAAACGAGCGATATGAGTTTGAGTGTGCGTTGCCAGCGGACAGGATTGGAGTACCAAGGTAGTTCACTGAACGGTATTTTCGCTCAGCGCCGCAATCTGCTGCGTCGCTCGTTCTATAGGATGTTGATCGACATCGTACGTTTTAACCGCCACGCGATCGAGTTCTGTGACCATGGTGATGATCAACGGCCTCTCGGACAGTTTCTGAACGATGTCGGACTGGGCACGGAGTTCCGCAGTCATTATTTGATACCGATGTCCGCAGCGATTTGGTCCGCCGATCCAGCTTGTCTGGACGACATTCCCGCAAAATTCATACTCGGCTTTTTTCGCAATCATGGACTGTTGCAACTAAATGACCGCCCGCAATGGTTAACGGTAGCACGGCGGTCGCGGAATTACGTCACCGAATTGATGCGACCGATTCGTCACCGCGTCTTTTTAAATTCATCGATTTCCGGCGTCCAGCGAATTGCCGCAGGTGTGCGATTGAACTTTGCCAATCGCGAGTCGGTTCGCTATGACCACGTTGTCATTGCAACTCACGCGGATCAAACGCTTGCAATCTTGGCTGACGTGACACAGGCGGAACGTGACATACTGAGCGGATTTCGATATCAACCCAATGCCGCCGTTCTGCACACGGACGAGTCGGCGTTACCGGTCCGGCGGCATGCATGGGCGAGTTGGAACTACCACATTCCGGAACAGCAAACAAACCAAGCGAGCGTCACCTACGACTTGAATCGGCTGCAAAGTCTTGGTCTGCCAGGGCCCCTTCTTTTGACTTTAAATCCGACCTTCGAAATCGATGCGCAAAAGGTAGTGCAACGGTTTGAGTTCCAACATCCCGAATTCTCAACGGATTCGGTTCATGCTCAACATCGATTTGATGAGATTAATGGACGCGATCGGATCAGTTTCTGTGGAGCGTATTGGGGTTACGGATTTCACGAAGACGGTGTGAACAGTGCCTTGGCAGTGGCGCGTCCGTTCGGACTGGACTTGGACGTACTGTCGCAATCGGCTGATACGCCAAGTCATCTCGTTCCCGTTTTTTCAGGAGCGTGAGTGTGATGATGAGTTGTCTTTATCGCGGTCAGATCCTGCATCGGCGTCTTTCACCTAAACATGAATTTCAATATGCCACCTCGTGGGCCTACCTCGACTTGACCGAGGTGGAAACACTCGTGCATTCAAAATGGTGTTTGAGTAACAAGCGATTTGCACCCGCAGCGTATCGCCGAGTGGACCACTTTGGCGACCCAAACGTGTCGATGCAGGAATCAGTCCGCCGAATTGTCCAACAAAAGACAGGAATCGAATTCAATGGTTCGATTCGCTTGCTGACTCAGTTGCGTCACTTCGGCGTCTATTTCAGCCCGATCAATGTGTTTTATTGCTTTGGCGAACAAGGCGAGTTGGTTTGTCTGGTTGCCGAAGTCAGCAATACACCGTGGAACGAGCGTCACTGTTATGTGCTTTGGGAAGGCAATCGGCTGGCAAATTCAACGAGTCGTTATTCCCACCCCAAAGAATTCCATGTCTCTCCGTTTATGGGAATGGATTCACAATATCAGTGGCGAGTTCAGGTGCCGGCGGATACGTTGGATTTGTCGTTGGGCTGTGATCGTGAGGGAGATCGCATCTTTCAAGCCAACATGCACTTGAAACGGTTTCCGATCAGTGATGCTCAACTTGTTCGCAGCATGCTGCGTCGTCCCGTTGCAGCCGTGCACGTCGTCAGTGCGATCTACTATCAAGCTTTTCAACTTTGGATGAAAAAATGTCCGTTCTATCCCCACCCCCGCAAATCACTGCCGAAAACTGTGGACACGGTCACGCCATTGGACGCGCAACCGAAGGAGTCCGAATTGGTCGAGCAGGACTAGCGGCGACTGCACTTCGTCAAGCGGTGTTTGCCAAGTTGGGCGGTATCGTTGGCGGATCGATCACGGTCGTCGATGGGCATCTCCGTAAAACGTTTGGTGATACATCCGCAGATTTACGTGCAGTGATTGAGGTGCATGACCATCGGTTCTATCGCGCCGTTGCGATGCGGGGCAGTATCGGAGCGGGCGAAGCGTATCGCGACGGCTGGTGGTCGTGCAATGATTTGGTGGCATTGATCCAGATCTTTGCAAGAAACATGCAAGCGTCGTCGGAACTTGGTGGGTACTGGAGTTCGCTAGTCGATTTCGGTCGCAAAATTGCGCACTGGTTTAACCGCAACACGCGATCGGGAAGTCGCCGTAACATCGCCGCCCATTACGATTTGAGCAATCAGTTTTATCAGTTGTTTCTCGATCCAACGATGACTTATTCCAGCGGTGTGTTTACGGATGAAAACAGTTCGATGGAGGAAGCGTCGATCGAAAAGTACGATCGCATGTGTCGCAAACTACGGTTGTTACCTAGCGACCATGTATTAGAAATCGGGACGGGATGGGGAGGATTTGCCGAGCATGCCGTCAAGCACTATGGATGTCGCGTGACGACGACAACGCTATCGCAAGCACAGCATGATTACGCACGGCAGCGATTCCAGGCCGCCGGGATCGACGATCGTGTGACACTGTTGCTTTCGGATTACCGTGACCTCACAGGTCAGTTCGATAAGCTGGCCTCGATCGAGATGGTCGAAGCCGTCGGCCACGAGTACCTCAACACATTCTTTGCAAAGTGTTCGAGTTTGTTGAAAGCGGACGGGTTGTTTGCCTTTCAAGCGATCACGATTCCCGATCAACGCTACGAACAATACATCCGCTCGGTCGACTTTATTCAGAAGTACATCTTTCCCGGCGGTTGCTTGCCGTCGCTAGGTGCGATGACTCGCAGCGTAGGACGAGTCACCGATTTTCAGTTCGCTCACATCGAAGACTTCGCCGAACACTATGCACGTACGCTCGATCATTGGCGGACGCGATTTCACGCGAACGCGGATGCGATTGGCAATCTTGATATGACTGAATCCTTTTTGCGATTATGGGATTATTACCTCTGTTATTGCGAAGGGGCTTTTCGCGAAAAACAGATCGGTGTGTGTCAGGTGTTGCTGCAGAAGCCTCGTTATCGCCAGACTCCTTCGTTCCCGTCGTTAGGTTGATCTGATGAAGCTTTTTCTGGCATCGTTGTGCGTGGGTGTGATCATTTGTATGGCGTGGATCACCATCGCTGCATCGCTTGACCGCAGTGTACTGAACTCCGGACGTGAGCTTTGGAATAACCTTTGGTTTCGTGCCACGTTGATGGACGCTTACTTCGCGTTTCTGACATTTTTTGTTTGGGTTGCCTACAAAGAACAAACGGTAATGGCCCGCGCCGGATGGTTTGTCGCGATCATGCTGCTGGGCAACTTTGCGATGTCCGGCTACGTGTTGTGGAAGTTGTTAACGATGAAAGATTTCTCGTGGCAGGCATTGTTGCTTCGCCAAGAGTCCGCAGTGTGATTCCCTTCGAGGCTAATTGATAACAATGTCACTCATTCAACTCGCTGAAAAACGTTGGCTACCTGACCCCGTGATTCGCTACGGAATGCGGCGGCTGTTACGCGATCGTCTAACACAAGAAACTCGTTTAGCAGGTGCGGATTTCGACGATGCGATTGATCGGTTTGCCCAACGCCAACGTCAAGCCGTGGTCACGATCGAAACTCATCGTGCGAACGAACAACATTACGAGGTGCCCGCTGCGTTCTTCGAATTGGTGCTGGGGGCTCGGCTGAAGTACAGTTGCGGTTGGTGGGCGGATGCCACCACGACGCTGGACGAATCCGAAGAAGCGATGTTGCGGTTGACGTGTCAAAGAGCAGGTATCGAGGATGGGATGCAAATCTTAGATCTCGGCTGTGGTTGGGGATCGTTGTCGCTGTGGATCGCCGAAATGTATCCTCATTGCCAAATCACATCACTTTCCAATTCGGTCAGTCAAAAAGCATTCATTGAGCAAAAATGTGCCCAGCGTGGTTTGCGAAACATCAACGTGATCACCGCGGACGTCGGCACGTTTGATACGCGGCAGACGTTCGACCGCGTTGTCTCGGTGGAGATGTTCGAGCATGTGCGAAATCACGAAACGCTCTTATCGCGGATTGCGAAATGGTTGAAACCTGAGGGCAAATTGTTTGTCCATATTTTTTGTCATCGCAATCTCGCCTACAGCTTTGAGACTGAGGGTGACGAAAATTGGATGGGGCGTCATTTCTTTTCCGGTGGCATTATGCCTGCCGAAGACTTATTCCTCCGCTACCAACGCGACGTAGCGGTCAAGCACCAGTGGTGGATTCGTGGCACTCACTATGCCCGAACGTGTGAAGAGTGGCTTTGTCGTTTGGACGCATGCGATCCCGAAGTGCTTCGAGTGTTAACACTGTCCGCAACAGACGAGTCACCACGAGTGCTGGTGCAACGTTGGAGAATGTTCTTCATGGCGTGTGCCGAGCTTTTTAAATTTGACAATGGCGATCAGTGGGGCGTCGGGCACTACTTGTTCGAGATCAATGAATTGACGGCGGGGGCCTGATGAGTACTTCGCTTGTTTTATTGTTCAGCGCCGGGGTGATTGCGACAGCAATGCTGCTGCTGTGGAGCATCAGTCTGCGTCTGCGTGACGCCAGTATCGTTGACATCTTTTGGGGCGTTGGGTTTGTCTTAGTGGCTTGGGTGACGTTTGTGGTCACCGAAACGGATTGGCGGTCGACGCTGCTTGCGATTCTGACCACGATTTGGGGGCTTCGTTTAGCGATCTATCTTGCCTGGCGAAATCACGGTAAAGACGAGGATGCTCGCTATCAAGCAATGCGCGAGCACCGCGGCGACAGCTTTTGGTGGATCAGTTTTTTCACGGTGTTTGGATTGCAAGGCGTCGTGATGTGGCTGGTTTCATTGCCGGTTCAAATCGGGCAAACCGTCGCTTCGCCGATGAACGGCTTGAATTATCTAGGCATCGCGGTTTGGGTCATCGGTTTCTTTTTTGAAACGGTCGGCGATCTTCAATTGGCACGCTTCAAAGCAACGAAGGATGAATCAGACAAGGTCATGGATCAAGGACTTTGGCGGTACACGCGGCATCCTAATTACTTTGGCAATGCCTTGATTTGGTGGGGGCTGTTTCTGGTGGCGGTGACGCCGTCGACGCTCTGGTTGGCGATCAGTCCTATCGCGATGACCTTTCTGCTGCTGAAAGTCTCGGGCGTCGCTCTTTTAGAACGTAGTCTCGCAGATCGCTCGCAGGAATATCGCGACTATATCCAACGTACTAGTGCGTTTATTCCTTGGCCGCCCCAAAACGATCTTCAGCATCGCGAGTCGTCGTAGACTCACCAGCCTCGCGTGCCCTGGCCGCCTTTGAAGGGACCGACGATGTTTTTGGTGATCCATCCACCGTAAAAATCACCTTCCTGAGAGACAACCCGTTCCCCGTCGACAAAGCACCGATCCACCTTACTTGGATAGAAAGCCAGATGGCCAGCGATCGCCCCAAACCTGCTGGTCGGACGTTTGTAACACCATGCTGCATTTTCGATAGTTTGGGTCCCAAGCTTCAGTGAATAATAGGTCGCTTGTCCCTTCCATTCGCAAAATGATCCATGCGGTGATTCGTGCAGCAAATCCATGCGTATCGTTTTGAAGTCAAAATAGTAGACCGGTGGATGGCTGGTTTCCAAGACACGAAAACAATTTTCAGAGGCAAGGATCACGGTACCGCGGACCACGATTTGGATGTTCTTTGTACAAGGTTCAAGACGAGGTGGACGAGGATAATCCCACACCGATTCTTGTCCTGGGCCGGGTTCGATTCGCTGGTGTTGCACACGATTTCCTTTAAATTTCCAAACGTCCCTTCATGACTTCGGTCCTCTGCTATTAAAGCAAGCTGGCAAGGGGATCGAACTCGACACGCAGAAACGCCATGCAAAATCGCCGCGTGCTTTAGAGCCATCCGACTCGGCGGAACCATCGATACAGCAATACGCACGCCAATGACATCACGATAAGGATGAAGGGATAGCCCCACGTCCATTCCGTTTCAGGCATGTGTTTGAAATTCATCCCGTACAATCCCGCGATCATCGTCGGTACGGCTAGGATCGCTGCCCAAGCCGCCAGTCGTTTCATGTCATCGTTTTGGGTGACCGAAATCAACGCTAAATTACTTTCGAGTGCCGTGTGCGAAAGTTGTTGCAGATTATCAATCAACTCGGCAATGCGGCTGACATGGTCGTTTACATCTTGAAAGTAAGGTCGCGTGTCGGCAGGGATGAGGTCGGAATCCATCCGTGTCAGATGGGCCGACACATCGATGAGAGGGGTAACCGCTTGTTTCAGCGTCAACAGATCACGGCGTAGATGATAGATTCGAGACGTGACGCTACGTACAAATTTTCCGCTGAAAATGTTGTCCTCCAGATCATCGAGCTCGGCTTCCAACGCATCGATTACCGGGAAATACTGGTCAACAATAAAGTCCATTAAGGCGTGTAATACAAACCCTTCGCCTTTGGCCAACAAGTTCGGTGTCGATTCGCAGCGGGTCCGCAGCCCCACGTGGGACGTCAACGATCCGTGCCGGACAGTGATGATGTAACGCGGGCCTAAAAACACGTGGGTTTCACCAAATTCGATTCGATGCTCACCATCCTCACAGAGTTTGGCAGTACGAATAACGACAAACATTGAATCGTCGTAGACTTCTAACTTCGGACGTTGGTGAGCCGAATGAGCGTCCTCGATCGCCAAGTCATGCAGTCCAAACGCATTTTGAATATGCGACAAAACCTGCTCGGTTGGTTCGTAAAGTCCGACCCAAATGAAGCGATCCGAATGCACCCAAGCATCACCCAAATCGGCAAGTGGGACGTCCGCCACTCGCACCCCTTTGTGGTATGCAGCAGAGTTGACCACACATCGCCGCGGTGTCGACGGAGATGGATCCGTGTTCTCAATTGTCAAAGCAGTTTTCCTGTACGGTCGGGGAATTCGCTATCGTTTCAATTTGCACAGGGTGGCGGGCGACTTGCGGAAGTTCATCATTGTCAATTGCTTTGTCTTGACGCGTGCTTTGCCATGACGAGGGTCAGAAAAACGAAAAGAGGATCATTACGGTCACACCGGGTTGGCGACATCGTCATAGCATAGTGGGTCCGTCGAGTCAGCTAGTTCGCATATGCGAAAGAAAATCTCGTGTTTGGTTCTAGTTTGTCACAGCATTGCGAGCCAAAATCGGGATGACAACCAGACGGCGTTAGCCGCAGGCCTCATTTTTTCAACGTTTTACCGAGTGGCGCCCCAACGCTAGCGAGTTCGGCTCACAAAAAAGGACAGTCGCGGTAGCCAAAGACCTCTCTACTGCAAACCATGGTCACAATCGACTACCTCGTTCTGCTTTTCTATCTCGCTGGCATTTTTGCTGTCGGCTGTCTGTTCGCGTTCAAAAACAAGAGCAGCAGCGACATGTTCGCCGCGGGCGGGCAATCGCCTTGGTGGGCCAGCGGTTTGAGTGCGTTCATGACGATGTTCTCCGCCAACACGTTCGTGGTTTGGGGCGGAATCGCGTATCGACAAGGCATGGTCGCGGTGCTGATCAATTTGATGTACGGCGTTGCCGCGATGCTGGTGGGTTATTTCGTCGCCGGTCGCTGGAAGCGGATCGGTGTGCAAACGCCTGCCGAATATGTGCAACTGCGTTTCGGTAATGGAGTGCTGCACTTTTATACTTGGTTTATGACGGTGTTTCGCATGATCACGACCGCCGGGGCGCTGTACGCGTTGGGCCGGATCTTGGTCAGTCTGATGCCGCTCGGCGAAGGCAACCCGCTGCGCGACCCTGCCACCGGCAACATGTCACTGTTTTGGGGCATCGCGATCTTCAGCAGCATCGTCGTGATCTATACGATGATCGGCGGGCTGTGGGCGGTGCTGATGACGGATGTTTTGCAGTTCATCATCCTGAATCTCGCGGTCCTGTTTGTGATCCCGTTGGCGTTAGCAAAAGTCGGCGGCGTCGCTGCGTTCATCGAAGCTGCCGCAGTCACTGAGTCGCTGCAAATCAAAGCTGGCGAAGTCGTCGCCGATGGTCATTTGTTGGATGCGATCTCAGGTGATTACACTTGGTTCTTTCTGGTCGGTTGGTGCGCCATTCATTTTTTCATGATCGGTGCCGAGTGGGCGTTTGTGCAGCGATTTATCTGTGTGCCGAACGAGCGGGCGGCGCGGATGAGTACCTACCTGTTTGGGGCGTTGTATTTGCTGAGCCCAATGTTGTGGTTGCTGCCGCCATTGATTTGGCGCGTCCACACGCCGATTCCCGCGGGTGCCAGCGAGGAAGTGGTTCTGCTGCTCAGCGAGACTGCCTATATCGACGCCTGCCGATCGGTGCTGCCCGTGGGGATGGTCGGGCTGATGATTGCCGCGATGTTTTCGGCGACGGCCAGCATGGTCAGTTCTCAATTGAACGTTTTTTCAGGCGTGATGACGCACGACATTTATCGCCCGTTGGCCAAGGTGGGCGAAGAGGATCCGAAATTGGTTTGGGTCGGCCGCTTGATAACGCTGCTGTTGGGTGCTCTGTTGATCGTGATCGCGTTGTCCTATCAAAAGCTCGGCGGTGCGGAAAAAGTAATCGTCAATATCACCGAGATGGTGGTGGTTGCATTGTTCGCACCGACGCTGTGGTCGCTATTTAGTCGCAGTATGACGAGTGTGGCGGTGTGGGTGACGGCAAGTGTCTCGCTGTGCTTTGGAGTCCTGTTTCGCTTCGGCCTGGGACACGACGGATTCCTGACGCCGATCGCGTCGATGCAGTCGATAGCTTCGTGGGTGCAAGCAAACAACAGTACGGTCAATACGTTTACCGGGGTGGTGATCCCCGTGCTCGTACTGATCGTCATGCAGTTTTTTAGCCGTGGAATTGCGACAGGGGATCAGCACGTTGCGGCTAAATCGCAAGCATCGATGGCGATTCCCGCAGGACGTTCGAGCCGATTGCCGGCTATCGTGGTGGGCTGGGCCGTCGCCGTTTGCGGAGGTTTGATGTTTATGTTGATGGCTGTTCCTGAAAACAGCCAGGATTTAATAACACTTGGCATCTTTGGTACCGTTTTAATTAGTTTATCGATCGCCATTTTGGCTGTGTCTTATCTCGGATCTGCCCGTGAAAAGTTGGCCGACGAAAAGAATGAAGAGAATGAAACGAAAGCGAAGTCATGAAGAAGAGTAGACCGGAAGCCGAGCGTCAGCTCAAAACCGACCACCTCGACACGGACCTCGTTGTTGTCGGTGGCGGGTTGGCGGGCGTCTGTGCTGCGATCACTGCTGCGCGAGCTGGCGTGAAAGTCGTCTTGGTTCAAGATCGACCGGTACTCGGCGGAAATGCGTCCAGCGAAGTGCGACTGTGGATCCTCGGTGCGACATCGCACATGGGCAACAACAACCGTTGGGCTCGCGAAGGAGGCGTGGTCGACGAAATTCTGGTCGAGAACATGTATCGCAACTCCGACGGTAACTCGCTGATATTGGATACGATCTTGTTAGAAAAGGTCGTCGAAGAAGCCAATATCACACTGCTGCTAAACACCGCAGCCTTTGAAGTCAGCAAAAGTGGTCCCGATACGATTCGTTCGCTGCGAGCGTTCTGTAGTCAAAACAGCACGATGTATGACCTACGTGCTCCGCTGTTCTGTGACGCATCGGGTGATGGCGTGATTGGCTTTATGGCTGGCGCCGCGTTCCGGATGGGGGCGGAATCGAAAAACGAATTTGGTGAAGGCTTTGCGCCCACCGACGAATATGGCGAACTGCTCGGTCATTCGCTCTACTTCTACACCAAAGATGTGGGCAAACCCGTTCGATTTGTGCCACCAAGTTATGCGTTGGATGACATCACTAAAATTCCTCGCTGGCGCAGCTTCAATGCCACGGAGCACGGATGCCAGCTTTGGTGGATTGAATACGGCGGTCGCTTGGACACGATCCACGACACCGAGAAAATCAAATGGGAATTGTGGAAAGTCGTCTACGGTGTTTGGAATCACATCAAGAACTCGGGCCAGTTTCCTGAAGCCGAATCGCTGACGCTGGAGTGGGTCGGACCGATTCCTGGTAAACGCGAGAGTCGGCGGTTCGAGGGTGACATCATGATGATCCAGCAAGACATCGTGGAGCAGCGACAACACTACGACGCCGTCAGCTTCGGTGGCTGGGCGGTCGACCTGCATCCAGCCGACGGTGTCTTCTCTGAAAAATCGGGCTGTACTCAGTGGCACAGCAAGGGCGTTTACCAGATTCCCTATCGGTCAATGTACAGCCGCAATGTAACCAACCTGTTTTTAGCAGGCCGAATCATCAGCGCCAGTCACGTCGCGTTCGGATCGACTCGCGTGATGGCGACCTGTGGTCACAACGCACAAGCCGTTGGTATGGCGGCAGCGATTTGTCATGAACAGAATCTGCTGCCGCGTGATCTGGCGAACAAAACGCGAATCGTTCGGCTCCAACGGGATCTGCTTCGCATCGGCCAGCACATCCCTCATGTCGAAATTGCCGACAACGAAGATCTTGCCGCTTCGGCGTCGATCACTGCCAGCAGTGTGATGCAGTTGGCAGAACTTGCACTGAATGACGAGTATGTTTCGCTCGAAAGTGCACGTGCGATGTTGATTCCAGTCCAGCAAGGGCCCATGCCTTCGATTCGCTTTTGGGTTCGCAGCAAAACAGACACCGAAATAGTCGTACAACTGCGGACTTGCAGCCGAGCCGAAAGCTTTACTCCCGATCAAATTCTGTCAGAAATCACGGTTCCCGTGGGGACATCTCAACGTGAACCGACGGCGCTAGCCGCAGGCAATGCATCTCACCAAGAATCCGATGCGAGCGGCTACAGCTCTCGATCACTTGATTCGTTTTTATCATCGCGCCCGATCAAAGTCGCCTTTGACGACGAAATCGAAGCTCCCCGCTACGTGATGGTCTGTTTCCTGCCCAATCCTGACGTTGAAATCGCTGTGAGTAACGAACGTGTGACGGGCGTATTGTCGCTCAGCCAAAGTGGAAACAAGAGAGTCAGCAATGGAGCGATTCAACAACCGCCTGATGGCATCGGAATCGAATCGTTTGAATTTTGGTTGCCCGAGCGACGACCAGGTGGCAAGAATCTGGCGATGGAGTTCGATCCACCGCTTCTGGGGTTTGAAGCTGAGAATATGGGGTACGGTCCAGAACGTCCTACTTCTGTCGTCAACGCTTGGGTCGCCGATGCAAGCGATACCCAGCCTTGGATCGACTTGACTTGGGACGAAGAAATGACAATTGGGCGGGTGATCGTTTCGCTCGACACCGACCTGGATCATCCGATGGAATCGGTGTTGATGGGGCATCCCGAGGCGGAGATGCCGTTTTGCGCAACGACGATCCGTGTTCGTGACGCCGCAGGAAACGTGCTGGCGGAACGACACAACAACCACCAAACACGCTGCAATTTCACGATCCCAGCGACGCAGACGGACCGCTTGCGAATCGAACTCAACAACGCTTCCGACGATATTCCGGTCAGTGCGTTTCGAGTTCGAGTGTTCACAGCCTGACAATTTTCGGCCATTAATGACGCGGATCACAACGTTTGTGGGAGCAGACAGCATGGGGCACGATCCACTTGCAAACACATCACGAAAATCACCTACGACGAAAGAGAATACTTAGCGATGACTTTAGTGAAGACAATGGTTGTCCTGGTTGCGTCGCATTGTATCTACGGTGCATTTGCGTCAGCTCAGGATGGGGCGATCCAGACGCAGCAAGTCAGTAAAGCGGAGAAACAAAGAGCTTCGACAATCGAACGTTCTCGTCCGGCCGAGTGGAAAAACTTGGTGACCGGCGGTCGCTTCATGGATTTGTTCGAGCCGATGCCCGACCGGGGCGGCATGACATCCGATACCTGGGGCGAAGCCGATGTCGTTCCCCGCGACATCAACAACGGCATCGAGGATCCAAAATGGTCTTATTGGGGCGGCAACACGCTGGCGGTGGACGGCAAGTATCATCTGTTCGTTTGTCGCTGGCCCGAGAACGATCCGCGAGGCCACTTTGCTTATCCTGATTCGATCATCGTGCACGCGGTCTGCGACAACCCGTTTGGCCCGTTCAAAGTCTTGGACGAAATCGGTCCTGGTCACAACCCCACTTGCTATAGCACAGCGAGTGGCAAGTACGTCCTCTACCACACCACAGGTTGCTACATCGCCGACTCGGTCAGCGGTCCGTGGAAAGCGTCTTCGCTAGTGTATGACAGCCGCGACCGGGCAAACACGAAGTCGGTCAACTATCTACACAACAACACGTTTGCGCAGCGCGAAGACGGTTCGTACTTGATGATCAATCGGCATGGCCAAGCTTGGTTCAGCGCGGATGGTATCTCCGCGTTTCATCGTGTCACCGAAGGTCGTGTTTACCCGCCCGCCGAAGGTCGCTACGAAGACCCGGTCGTCTGGAAGGATGACGTTCAATACCACTTGATCGTCAACGATTGGCAGGGCCGGATTGCCTGGTACCAACGATCCAAAGACGGAGTGAACTGGACCGTCGAGCCAGGCGAAGCCTACATTCCCGGCATCGCCATCCACCAGGACGGCAGCAAAGAGGAGTGGTACAAGTACGAACGGATTCGCATCTTGCAAGACGATCACGGCCGCGCGGTCGCCGCCAACTTTGCGGTCATCGATTTTGATAAACGGGGCGATCTGCCCAATGACAATCACAGCTCGAAGCTAATCGTGCTCCCCTTGACCAAGGGCCGATTGCTGACAGTGTTGGACGAGCAACCGATCACGCCGCTGACCCAATCGATTCGTGTGAAAATCCATGCGGAGCCCGGTTTTGATCCGCACACCGACCTCGATGTCGACTCATTGCGTTTCGGTGCGGCGGAGGAAGTCAACTTTGGTCGTGGCTGCAAGGCATCGAAAACCGAAAAGCTGGGGGACGATTTAGTGGTGACCTTTGAAGGAATAAGCGGCTTTACTCCCGAAAATTTCGCGGGCAAGCTACTCGGTAAAACGACTGCGGGAACGTTGCTGTTTGGTTGGTCACGGCTGCCGGAGGTAAACTATACTGAGCCGATCCTGTCCGCTCGAACGCCCGTTTTTGAGGGCAAAACAGCCCAAGTGCGAGTCGAGAACTTTGGGCAAGTGGCTTCGCAGCCGGCAGAGATTAAATTGTTACTCGGAGGCAATGAAATCGCATCGGAAAACGTTCCCACACTGCAACCTTTTCACGATGCCGTGGTACAGTTGAACTGTTTCAGCGTACCGCGCGATAAAAAGGAAACTGTAACCGTACAGATCACGAGCAACGGATCTGTGTTAAGTTCATTTTCAACCCCGTAGCGAAACTCGCCAAGAGTTTCGGAACCCTCACTCTATCTCAACCCGTAGTGAAATTCGCGAACAGTTTCGAATCCTCTATCTCTTCAACCTCATTGATGTGATGAACCGACTAATCCACCTCGGCTCTGCCGTGCTGCTTTCTCTGCTGACGCTCTCGACGGTAACGTTCGCGGCTACGACAGATTCACCGAATGTGATCCTGATTTTCGCCGATGATCTCGGACCGGGCATGCTCGGCTGCTATGGCCAGCAAGTTGTCAAAACGCCGAACATCGATCGATTGGCAGCCGAGGGAATGAAGTTCAACAACTATTACGGCGGTGTCTATTGCGCTCCGGCGCGTTGGACGCTGCTGTCAGGTATGCACGACGGTCGCGTCGGGGGTTGGGCACAAACTCGCGCGGGTCTTCCGATCTGGCGAGACGCTGGCGCAATCACTGAAGCAGAATATCAAAAGCGATTGGCTGCACTGAAAGCAAACGCGAATCCCATCGCCGAGAACGAAATGTTTCTCGCGCAGATCGCCCAGCAAGCTGGTTACAAGACCGCACAGTTCGGCAAGTTAGATCGTGGGTTTCTGACGTGGCACGAGCGTGTTAAACGCTTCGGATGGGATTTCTACGAAGGCTACTATGACCACCAGCGATGTCACGGTTTCTATCCGCCTTATCTGTGGCGAAATGGCGAGCGATTTGAATTGCCCGGCAACACGCGAGCCGATTGTGGCAAAACAAGTGAGCAGGGGGATGAACCGGTCGGTTATGGCGGAGAAACCTATTCGCAAAATGTATTCATCAAAGGCATTTTGAAGTATCTACGAGATCATCAAGAGGAACGCTTCTTCTTGTATCATCCCACCCAACTTCCGCACGGTCCGGTCGCGATCCCCGAATTACACCCCGACTTTGCCGATCATCCGACGATGTCGCTTGCCGAAAAGAAGTACGCGTCGATGGTCAAGATGCTCGACGATCATGTCGGGTTGATCATGACCGAACTGAAACGATTGGGGCTCGATGAAAACACCATCGTGTGTTTCACCTCGGATAACGGTCACGAACTTTATTACGGCCCGAAACCCGATTACAAACAGCAACGGTTGCCCAACGGGGAACCAGCCAATCTGACGGATAAAAAATGGCGAACGTCCGAACATGGCGACATATTTAATGGTGCTGGGGGGCGGGCCGGACTGAAACGCAGCGGTTACCAAGGCGGCATGCAGTGCCCAATGATCGTGCGTTGGCCAGAAAAGATCGCAGCGGGAACCGAAACCGATTTGCTCACCGCGCACTACGACTTCCTGGTGACGCTGGCTGATGTAGTTGCCGTTAAGAAACCGGCTGGGAAAGACGGTATTTCCTACCTGCCGACGTTGCTAGGCCAGCCGCAGACTCAGACGCATGATTATGTCATCGTCAACAACAGCTTTACCCAAATGGGCAGTAGTGCCTTGATTGCCGGAGACGGCATGAAGCTGGTGCAGTCTGACAGGAAGAAGGGGCTGTTTCAGCTATACGACATCCTGCATGACAACGAAGAACGCAATGATCTTGCCGCCCAATATCCGGAAAAGGTCGAGCAATTAAAAGCGATCCTGAAACAAGAAATCAACTCACAGCGTCCCGAGCTCACCCCGTAACAAAAGTCGCATTTCCCGTAGCGAAAGTCGTCAAGACTTTCGGCAGCCCATGTCCCTCCGTAGCGAAAGTCGCCAACGGCATGTTGATTTAATCGATCTTCGAAAATTGATGTTAGCCGTTTGGGCGCTAGCCCCGGGTCTGTGGTGAGGAAACCGGGGCTAGCGCCCAAGCGGCTAACTAAATCAACAGGCCGTCAAGACTTTCGTCCGTTCTCGCACGTTGCCCGGTGCCTCACGGCCCACGGATCACACGATCGACCACTCATTCTAAGATCCTGCTTGATATGAAACGATTCGCCCTCCCTCTGATCTTGGCTTGTTTTGCCCTCGTTGATTGTCGTGCCGACGAGTATATGACCAGCCCCGATGGGAAGGTTGCGGCCTCCGTTTTCTTGACTCAAAGCGGTGACCTGCGATATCGCGTGCAGTTCAAAAACCAAGAGGTCGTCGAGCCATCTGTGCTTGGTATCACGGTGGACGGGCTCGAACTCGGAAACGGCGTGATGCTTGGTGACCCCGACACGAGCGTGGTCGACGAGACCTACGTCACTCGCGGCAATCACACGCAGGCACGGAACCATTACAAGGTTTCAAAATTCCCGGTACACCACAAAGCGAGTGGTCGCAAATACTCGCTAGAGTTTCGAGTTTACGATGACGGCGTCGCCTACCGCTATGTCGTGCCAGCGGAAGCCCAGCCCAGCAAAACGACTCAGCATGTCGATGGTGAAACTTCCAGCTGGAAGATGATGGACGGGGCCAAGGTCTGGTACTTCGAGCGTCTGGCAAAGGGTTGGAAACTGAAATCGTACGCTGGCGAATGGATGTCTACTGATATCAACCATCTTGAAACCGCAACTCCGGCAAACGTCGGCCCGATCCAAGGCACGCCGTTGGTGTTTCAGTTACCGGGCGATCTCGGATATGCCGCAGTCACCAAGGCGGCGCTCTACAACTACAGCGGCATGCGTTTGAAGGCGACTGGCGATCGCACCGTGGTGGCGAACTTTACCGAGGGCGATGAGGGCTTTGATGTCCACGGCACGATCATTTCTCCTTGGCATGTCACCATGCTGGCTGATGATTTAAACGGATTGGTCAACAGCGATTTGATCACGAATTTGAATCCGACTCCTGATCCCGAGCTCTTCGCGGATACTCGATACATCAAACCAGGACGCAGCGTTTGGAGCTGGGAAACGCTGGGGCTGGATACGCCCGAGACGCAGCGAACATTCATCGATCTTGCCGCCGAAATGGGCTTTGAGTATTCGATGGTCGACGACGGATGGAAAGAATGGGACTCGCCTTGGGAAACGGTCCGCTCGTTGTGCGATCATGGTCGCAGCAAGGGCGTCGGCGTCTGGTTGTGGGTGCACTCGCACGACATTCATGATCCGTCGAATGACTATCAGCAGCTGCGGGACTACTTTGATCGGGTGACCGCCGTAGGGGCAGTCGGATTGAAGATCGACTTCATGGACAGCGAGGCAAAAGAGAAGATCGATTTTGAAATTGCGGTCCTGCGGAATGCTGCCCAGCGGAAGCTGTTAATCAATTTCCACGGTTGCCATGCGTCCACGGGGGAAGAACGCACCTACCCCAACGAACTGACACGCGAAGGCATCCGGGGGATCGAGGTCAATAAGCACAAGGAAGGTCCCTTACCCGCGTCACATAATGCCGCGTTGCCGTTTACCCGCTTCGTTGTGGGACATGGGGATTACACGCCGATTCTGTATACCAGTCCCGGGCCGACAACATGGGCGCATCAGCTAGCCACTTTGGTTGCCTTTGTCTCTCCGCTGCAAGTCTATGCGGAACATCCTGATGCAATGATGAAGGCTCCGATTTTGAAGCAGGGTTTTCCCGTCATGCAGTCCATTCCCACGGTCTGGGATGAAACGATCGTGCTTCCCCACAGCCGGATCGGTGACGTCGCGGCGATTGCCCGTCGCAGCGGCGACGAGTGGTTTGTCGGCGTTTTGAATGGTGCCGGAGCTCGCGACTATGAACTCGATTTGGGTTTCCTACCCGCAGGTACATACGAAGCGGTAATCGTCAGCGACGACTTAGAGGCAGAGCCGGTCGAACTCGCCAGCGTCGGAGTGAACATCAAGGCCAAACGAAAACAGTGGACCACTGCAGTGCCATTTAAAGTCGATCGCAGTTCGGTGGATCGTTCTAAGAAAATCAAAGTCCCGCTTGCCAAAGGCGGCGGCCTCGTCGTGCAGCTGATCAAACAATCGAATTAAGAATTTGGCCGGGAAACCTCTGCCAACGTTTCGACCATTTCTTCGACGAAGTTTGCTTTGGCTATCGTAAAGAGGTCCTGAGCTTAAGTGATTTGCGTATCGTAAATCGGATACAGACCTCCACGTATCCATTGTTCGTCGATTGGGGCAAACAGTGATGATTTGGACAATGTTCAGTGCAATCGCTATCAAAATCATGTGAATTGTATTCTGCCACGAATCACCACGAAGCGGCGGATCCAGATCTTATTCGTGCAAATTTGTGAGATTCGTGGCAAACTTTTCTAGAGGGCGATGGTTCTCTCAAGCTGAATATTTTGCCACGGATTGCACGAATTAACACGAATTGAAGAGCCGTTGTTTGTTCGTGCAAATTTGTGAGATTCGTGGCGAACTTTTCTTGAGGGTGGTGGCTTTCTCAAGCTGAATATTTTGCCACGGATTGCACGAATTAACACGAATTGAAGAGCCGTTGTTTATTCGTGCAAATTCGTGAGATTCGTGGCGGACTTTTCTTGAGGGCGATGGTTTTCTCAACCTGGATATTTTGCCACGGATTTCACGACTCAAGACGAATTGGGAGAGCTGGGTCTTATTCGTGCAAATGCGTGAGATTCGTGGCGAACTTTTCTTGCCGGCGATGGTTCTCTCAACCTGGATATTTTGCCACGGATTGCACGAATCAAGACGAATCGAAGAGCCGTTGCGTTATTAACGCAAATTCGTGGCGAACAATTTTTGAGGACTAGAACACGATTCGTTCATATTGAAGTTGCCTGTGTTTCCCGAAGTTCACAAGGAGCCCGAGTTTCAATCCGGTCGCCTTCAAATAGTTGATCATTTGAGCTCGGAATTTATCGCTAAGCTCGCTTGCTCCTTTTATCTCTACGATAATCTTCTCAGCACACACGAAGTCGGGGATGTAGACCGACTTCAGCGTCCTTTTTTTGAATTTGAGTTTCAATTGCTGTTGTGGCACGAACGGGATCTGACGATCGACAAACTCATATTCGAGGCATTCTTGGTATACCGCTTCGAGGAATCCGCATCCCATTTCATTATAGACTTCCATGCATGCTCCGATGATCCGGTAGCTTTCGTCCTTGTAAATGATGTCTGTCATTGGTCACCTTTTTGAGAGTGTCTGCCACGAATCTCACGATTTGAGAGAGTGGTTCTCTATTCGCGAAAATTCGTGTGATTCGTGGCAGAGTTTCTTGAGCGGGTTGGCTCATTTTACCGGAATAATCTGCTAGGGATCACTCGAATCGTTTGTTCGCTTGTTGTGTTTATGTCGGGTGTTCGATGCCGAACGCAATCCTTTGCAAGCTCGGTCCCACAGTGCATGCTGTCGTAGCGAAAGTCGCCAAGACTCTTGGCGAGTTCCGCTTCGCAGAACCAATGGTATTACGTTTGCACCAAATTTTGCGACTGATTTTGTGTGACAAATCGGTACTGATAATCCGCATGGGGAAATGTGATGAAAGCGATGGTATTGTCGCAAACGGCTCCGCTTAGCGAGAGACCGGATCCCTTGCGATGCGTCGAGATGGCAACGCCCGAGCCGGCGGAGAATGAGCTGTTGATTCGGGTCGCGGCATGTGGCGTTTGTCATACCGAACTTGATGAAATCGAAGGCCGACTGACACCGCCTCGGCTGCCAGTCGTGCCAGGGCACGAAGTCGTGGGCCGCGTGGTCGAGCGAGGTGCGATCGTCACCCGCTTCGCGATCGGCGACCGCGTCGGTGTGGGATGGATTCATCATTCCAGTGGCACAGCGGACGAGAATCTATCGCCCCAGTTCGCGGCAACCGGTTGTGACGTCAACGGTGGCTATGCAGAATTCATGACCGTACCGGAGGATTATGCGGTGGCGATCCCCGACAACCTTAGCGATACGCAGGCCGCACCGTTGATGTGTGCCGGTGCCATCGGATACCGCGCCCTGCGATTAACGGGGCTTCGTGATGGCGAGCCGCTGGGCTTGATGGGATTCGGAGGTTCGGGGCATCTCGTGCTGCCAACAGCAAAACATTTGTTTCCGAACTCGCCCGTCTATGTTTTCACGCGAGACGAATCGGTCCAGCAGTTCGCCTGCGAATTGTCCGCGGATTGGGCGGGCGACATTGATGCGGTGCCGCCCGAACCGCTGCAAGCGATCATCGATACGACGCCTGCTTGGAAGCCGGTCGTGGAATCGATGAAGAAACTTCGCCCTGGGGGGCGCTTGGTGATTAACGCGATTCGCAAAGAAGACGCGGACAAAAACGAATTGCTGAAATTGAGCTATCACGAACATCTGTGGATGGAACGCGAAATCAAATCGGTAGCAAATTTGACGCACCGTGATATCGCCGAGTTCTTGCCGCTCGCCGCCGAGATTCCGCTGCTGCCTGAGGTAACGCTGTATCCACTCGAGCAAGCCAACGAGGCGCTCCGCAACCTTCGGCGCGGACAAATCAAGGGTGCCAACGTCTTGGTGGTTTCGTAGCGGCAGGACACTTCTTGGTGGATGCCACGACTGGTTCCGAGGCTCCTGTCTGGGAACCCAATGAATTGCAGGCTCCCGCCTGCCGAGCGAGACATGACGAGGCGGGAAAAGACGAGGAGGGAGCCTCGAAAGCAGTGCATTGCCAGGCAGGAGCCTGGGAACGAGCGTTTTTTTGTTGGCGATTACCGAAAAGTGTCCAAAATAGAGACAAATTGTCTCGCCAAACGTCCAAAACAGGCGAGCGGATACCTATAGAGAGTAGCGAACCATCGTGTCTGTCTTTGTAGGGCCGGTTCCTACCGGCCGACTCCATGGACGCGTTTAGGACGGCCGCTAGGAACCGGCTCTACTCGACTCGCCAGAAAAGTACAAAAGTCGAACTTAGCTTTTTGATTGCAATCTGAACGATGAAACCCAACGACAAGAAAATGGTCTCAAACGAAGTCTTCGCCATGTTCGAGAAGGCGATCGAAGGCGGACTTTCGCAGCAGGATGCGGAACGTCTCGACCAACTCGTTCGCAGTGATCAGGGGATCCGTCGTGCCTACCTTCAATACACGCATCTACACGCCTGTTTGCATTGGGATGGGGTTTCGATCAGTGATCATGACCAGCGAGACTTCGTCAATGCGATGCAAGATTCAGCAAGCGATTCTGTCGCCATGGCGGCCTTTGCCTCGTCGGACTCGCCTCAAAACGATATGGGGCGAGCCGTCACCGCTGCGGCGAAGCTGACGCAGAATGATTCAGCCAACGTCACTCTGTTTTCGAACCGGTGGGCCGATCACTTTTTCCGCTACGCCAGCGTCGCTGTGGTCGCAGTTTTGCTAACCGCATTTTCGCTGTCGTTCGTTCAATCTTGGGGGACGCCGACGGCACAGACCGACTCGGATCTAAACGTCGAAGCGGTCACTCGCGTGGACGCGACGGTCGCTCGCGTGGTGCAGCGAATTGACTGCGTCATGCAAAACGAGAAATGGAATTTGACCAATCCGTTCGCATTTGAATCGGGGCAAACCGTTTCCGTCAGCGAAGGCTTGGCGGTGATTGAATTCAACAGTGGCGCGCGGGTGACGCTCGAAGGACCCGCAGAACTCGAGATCGTAACGGCAAACCGTGGCTTTCTTCACAATGGCAGATTGACGGCCACGGTACCCGACGCGGCGATTGGTTTCGAAATAGGGACGCCCACCAGTCGAGTGATCGATTACGGCACCGAATTCGGAGTCAGCGTCAGCGACGACGGTGACACTGAAACTCACGTGTTTGACGGTGAGGTGCAGGTCGTACCCGATGTTTCGGACATGACCGACATTCGTTCTGGGGAAACAGCAAACGCCGCGACAAACGCGGCGACGAAGGAACCGGCGATAAAAGACACAGCGACCGGAGCGACGTCCACGGATGCAGCCAACTCAGGACGTCGATTGACCGAATCGATGGCGATGCGTGTGAACGCTCAACCAACATCGGGCGAGGCGAACTCGCCGCCAACACAAACCATCGCATCTCGCCCGCAAGACTTTATCCGTGTTGCGAAGAAAGGTTCCTCCTTCGATGCAAATCGCGATCGAATCACCGACTTGCCACAAGCGGATCGTTTGATCATGTGGTTCGAAGCAAGCCAGGGCGTTCAATTGGATGCAGATTCACGCGTGGTTTCCTGGCAAAATCTTGCCCCTGTCCAGTCTTTGGATCGAGCCTCCGGTTCAACCTCTGCAGCGTGGCAAGTCGATGCAGCACATCGTCCGATGTGGCAGCCCGATTTAGCCGGCAATCATCCCGCTATCGCATTTAGCGGACTGGATCGCAAAGAGCACCTTGTCACCACGCCGATTGAGACGGGCGATGATTTGTCTGCCTTGGTGGTTTGTCGTTTCTCGGGCGTTGCACCCTACGGTCCGTTTCTGGCCATGAACACTACGAACAGGGTGAAGCTGCATCTCGCACGAGAGAACATGCATCCCAGGTATCGAGCCTTCTCGAGCAAGTTCAATCGAGCGGAAGTTCCCCCGTTTCGAAAAGTCGAAGTCGGCATTGACTCGCCGGTCACCGAACAACTGCCTTCCACCGAACATCTGATCGTGTGCGGCGTTCGCTACAGCCACCAGTCCGGAACATTTGAACTGTTCCAAAACGGCATGATCAAAGGCACCGGCGAGCCACTGGGCAGTCTGGCGGGTGAGTCGATCCACGTCATCGGTTCGCAAAAAGATTGCTCTCGTTTCTTTTTCCAAGGCAGTGTCGCGGAGATTGTGGTCTACGATCACATGCTGGACCGCGACGCCTTTGACATTGCAATGACCTCGCTGATGAACAAGTATCAGATCGACGCCGTTAACTCGGAAACACTTGATTCGGTCCCTCGCTGACGCTCTTTTTAGTAGGCCGGATCAAGCAAACGGCGTAAATGCCGGATCGGCGGACGCAATTGAGAATTTCATATCGGTCCGAGGCTCATTCGAAAAGGCTGCCGTTTGCGCCGATCCGGCATGATCCTGCGTCCTTGATCCGGCCTACAACTCGCCCGCAAACACAATAACGCAACTTCAAAATGCGTTTACTCGGGCCGTTGCGGGCGACCCCGCTCATTGTCTTCGGCACCATGGCCACCTTGTCTCGGTGGTGGTGGGTTTTGCAGCTGCTGCTCTTGTTCGTCCGTCAAAATGCCCGCCAGCCGCTTGTTGACATCGTCTTGCAATGCCGTCAACTGGCGAGTTTGCCTATCGGTTAAGCTCAGCGATTCGATGATGAAATCGGGAAGCACCTGGCCAGGACGAGGTGGCGGACCGGTGTGCTCACCAGCGGGTTGTTGACGATTCATTTCGCCACCGGCGGGGCCACCGAATCCATCGTTTTGTGGCGGCGGGCCACCGCGACCTCGCTGATTGCTACCACGCTGGGTTTGCATTGCCAGATACAATTCTTGTTTGGTCAAACAGCCATCACGGTTTGCATCGGCCTGATCAAACATCTGGCTCATCATCTCGATCGGTGACCCACCGGGACCCCCAAATCCCGGCGGGCCACCACGCCCTGGAGGTTGTGCGTTGGCGACGTTTGACCAAGCGATCAGAGCAAAAATTGCGAGTTGCGGGAGCAGGCGATACATGGTTCGTGATTCCGAGAGAAGCGGCGATGGTAAAGGTGGTCTGCTAACCAATGCGTGGTCGGTCGCCCCCAGGTGCCAAGAAATTCCCGAAATCAGATTGCGGCCTCTCTCGGAGACTGCTGAAGTAGTACGACATCACCGTTCTTGTGTTAAACCGTTTTGACGAACGCTGCGAAGCATTTTCTGTAGCTACCTTCGCCAGAAGGTGGTAATTCGATGTGGACGCCAACAATCCACGCTCTGGCGAGCGTAGCTACGAAACGCAAATGCCGTAATCTGCCGCCTCTAAATGCTTCACAGCGTTGGCCAAAACGGCTAACTAAATCAGCACTCTCTCTCGGCGTGTAAACGCTAATCCTGAGGCGGCGTGCCCGGCGGACGCCACACTTTACGGGTGAACGCAACTATCATATTGCCGCAGGACATTGTGATTTCGACGAATCTATCTGCTTCCTAACGCTTGAAATAGGATCATGGACGCATGAGTTTTGGCCGACAATTTTTAGTGACGATAGCACTCATTGCATTACCACTAATCGCGACCACCGCATCCGATTCGGCGGAGCGTCCCAACGTGCTGTTCATTGCCGTCGATGATCTGAATGACTGGATCGGTTGCCTAAAAGGACACCCGCAAGCTCTGACGCCAAACATCGATCGGCTAGCGGCAAGAGGCGTCTTGTTCACCAACGCGCATTGTGCCGCGCCAGCCTGCAATCCGTCGCGAGCTGCGATCTTCAGTGGACAGATGCCGGATGTCACCACTGTCTGGTCCAACGACAGCAAGCGACTGAATCCAACGCAGCTCAGCGTACCTCTTCTGCCGATGGCGTTTGCCAAATCAGGCTATCGCACACTGGGGACGGGCAAGCTGCTGCATTCGGGTGGAAGCAAAGCATTCGACGAATACTTTCAAGTCGAACAACGTTGGAGTCCGCTGACGAAAAAATCCGTCGAGTACACTGCCAAAGAACTGCCCAGCAAAGCAACCGACGATCCTCGTCACATCGTCCATGACGCTCGCGGTCGATCGATCCTGCTACCGCTGAACCGAATGCCTTCGGATCGAGCACCCGAGAAGAAAGATGGCGAGTCATTCGACTGGGGCCCGTTCGATGTTCCCGATTCGGAATTTGGTGACACACAAATCACCGATTGGGCAATGACAAAGATGGAACAACGTGGCGACCAACCCTTCTTTCTCGGCGTGGGCTATTACCGGCCGCACATCCCGCTGTGGGCACCGAAACGGTTCTTTGATCGCTTTCAAAACGAGCCCGCTGAGCTGCCTGATGTGATCGACGATGACCTTGACGATCTAAGTGATGTCGCGCGTCGGTGGGCGATAGAACCGATCACCGCAGGCAGCCACGGGGCCGTGCTGAAACACGATCAGTGGCAGGCTGCGGTCGAAGCATATTTGGCGTGTATCACGTATGTGGATTACGAGATTGGTCGCTTACTTGACGCATTGGATACGGCTCCCTGTGCCGACAATACCGTCATCGTGTTGTGGTCCGACCATGGCTGGCATCTGGGCGAGAAACAACACTGGGGTAAATGGACGGGGTGGGAACGATCCACTCGCGTGCCCCTGATCATTGTGCCACCCAAAAATCAATCCGACCGTTTCGCCGCTGCCGGATCGCGGTGTGATCAACCCGTCGGACTGATCGATCTGTACCCGACATTGACGCAGTTGTGTGGCGTCACGCCGCCGGAGGGACTTGATGGCCAATCGCTTGTACCGCTGTTACACGATCCTGCGCAACGCAGCGAACGCGTGGTGGTGACGATGTTCGATCCCGGTAACGTGTCGCTTCGCAGCGATCACTGGCGAATGATTCGTTACGCCGACGGTTCGCAAGAACTGTACGATCACCGCAATGATCCCCACGAATGGCACAATCTTGCCGACGACAAGCAGCATGTCGGCCGGAAAGATTCGCTCAATCGAATCCTGACAACGTACCTCGACAGAAACAAGTAACTGCATTTTTCCGTAAAGGAAAGTCGCCTTTTGCTCCGCAAAAGTAGCGTTTACTGAGCGTACTTTCGTGGAGCGAAAGGCGACTTTAATAAATTCACAGCCCGGTAGCGAAACTCGCCAAGAGTTTCGGCCGGGGCTGGATCATCCAACGCTCTTCAAAACCAAATCAAGCATATGAAACCGTCACCTTGGATACCCCTCCTTTTTGTGTCTCTGGCAAGTCACTCGTTCGCTGCGGATTGGCCGATCACCAGCGACACGGCGCCGACTCAGTGGAGCGTCGCTCGGGATGAAAACATCGCGTGGAAAATCACGCTTCCCGAGACAGGGCAAAACACGCCGGTTGTTGATGGCGATCAAGTCTACTTTTCGACGATGAAACCCGTTGACGGCGATTCGCAGCTCGGCAGTGACATCGTCGCTTGGTGTTGTGACGCCAAGAGCGGCGATGTTCTGTGGAAACGCGACATTGCTGCGGAGTACCCATTGCGACTGTCCGGCTGTTTCGGCGACAGCACCTCGCCGCCAGCTGTATGTGATGGCGAGCGTGTCGTGTTTATCAATGCTTCGGGAAAAATCGCCTGTTTTGATCGGTCGGGAAAGCCGCTTTGGTCCAAAGAAATTCTTAGCGTCAGCCGCACGCTGCCCTTCCACCGCGATGGTCAATTTGTCTTCACTCGCCAAGTCTACCCGCCCGAACCCGATGGTAATTTCGGACACCAGTATGCAGATTCACCGCTGCCGATGTGGACGCAACTGCAGTCGCTGGACATCGCTACTGGTGAAGTCGTTTGGACTAGCGAGTGTGGCGTCAACATGGGCTGTGCCGTCTTGCCACAGAAACTAAACGATGGCCGTGATGTCGCCGTGGTCGGACGCGGCGGAGGTCATGGACCTCCAGAAAAACCCGACGGTGTTTCGCTCGTGGACCTTCGTGATGGACGGACACTTTGGTCGTTCGAACTCCCGGCATTCATGGCCACTCAGAGCTTCCGTGTGCGTGATGACGAGGTCCACCTGTTCCACGAGGACGAGCATCTGACGATCGATGCACATAGCGGCCATATCGTTCGTCGCAATTCCATTTTGAAGGACGTCTCGGTCAGGAAATGGGACGACGGCACTCGAGTGACTCAGACGGAGACGATTCCCGGAAAATCCTCGCGGATGATCACACAGACCTCCAATCTGCTGATGGGTCCCTATCATTATTTTCGCAGCTACACGCAACCGTACCTCGGTCGTGTCCAGGTCGAAACGGGAGCCGTCGAGTACCTGGAATTGCCACTCCAGCTTTCACGTGGGCCGGGCAAACCCGACAGCTACTGTTGGTTCCAACCGCCAAAGAACAAGAAAGAACCACAGCTAAAAGATCAAGCGATCGCTGCCAACGAAGTCAAGAACTCTCGCGGCTTTGTGGTGATGGGCGACAAACGCTCGACCGGTAATGGCTGGGGGCACATCGCCGCGCCCACGCCGTCCGTGGCGGGCCCGTATCTGTACGTGCCCGTGATGAACGGCACTGTCTATGTGATTGATTGGAATGCGGCCAAGTTGGATGAGTCGGCAGTGATCGCGATCAACGACCTCGGTCCTGCGGGCGAGTCTTACACACGAGCGAGTTTGTCGTTTGCCAAAGACCGCATTTTCGCGCACACGATCCGCGAGTTGATCTGCATCGGTCTAGACACACCAGTAAAATGACCCAACGTTCGCGTCCTCTCCATCAATGGCCTCACCCCAACTTGAACTGTTATGAATTATCGAATCCTACTGACTGCGTGTTGTGTCTCACTAATCTCGTTCAGCGTCTTAGTTGCCAAAGACAATGCTTCTGGGAATGGGGCTGCTAATAACGGGGCTCCCGCCAATAGCGAGCTTGTTGTCGATCAAACGTTTGATTCGGACATGCTTGATAGTAAATGGCACATCAATACGGGAACCTGGGCGGTCAAGGATGGAGTGCTCAAAGTAAGCGAAGTGGCGTCGGACAAGCACGCGGCGGCAGCCCGGTTCCCCGTCGAAACCAACAACGCGGTTTACCAATTGCGTTTCCGCATGGTCGATGATGCGAAAGGGTTTCATCTTGGATTTGATCCGGCACCTAGTGAGCTGGATAAAAAGGGGCACCTTTTTTCTGTGATTGTCACCCCGAGTGCGTGGAAAATAATGAAGCACGTCGACAAGAAAAATCCCAAAGAGGATCCCAACGAGGTGCTTGCAAATGAGTCGATGTCATTCGAAAAAGGCCGCTGGTATACGCTGCGATTGACCACCTGGGAAACGTACGTGACCGCGACGATCGACGGCAACCAATCGCTCAAAGCAAACCATCCTACGTTTGGCGTCACGAAACCGACGCTTGTCTTTCGCTGCCAGGGTGACGGTGTCGAGCTGGATGACATCAAGGTGTGGCGTCAAGTCAAATAGTGGGTTGTCGCTACGGTCGATTGGCATGGCTTGCCGTCTATCTATAGTCTCGGTGGTCAACTCCTCCCCACCCTTGCACCGAGATTTGTTTGATGACGAGAAGAAAAATGGGCAATATCACCTTGATCATTCTGATCGTAGTTGTGGGTATCTTCGCTTGGAACATGAAGGCGTTCGCAGGATACGAGTCTGCCGAATACACAGTCGTAGAGTCGGACGGCTCGTTTGAGATCCGTGATTATCCTGATCTGAAATTGGCCGCGACCGAGATGGGGTTCAAATCCCAAGGTCGTGACGGCAGCTTTATGCGACTGTTTGGCTACATCAGCGGCGGAAACGAAGCCAAGCAAAAAATTGAGATGACCACGCCGGTTTTTATGGAAGCGGGCGAGGAGGAAACCAAAGGACAAATGGGGTTTGTGATTCCCAAGCAGGTCGCTTCCGAAGGGGCTCCTGAGCCGGTATCCAAGGACGTCAAAATCCGCGAACGCAAAGGCGGCCGTTTTGCGGTGATTCGGTTCTCAGGAATTATGAATGCCGAGACGGCAAGCGAGTCCGAAGCGAAGTTAAGAGAGTGGATCGAGCAGAAGGGATTGGTTGCCGAGCAAGCGGCTGAAACCGCAGGCTACGATCCGCCGTTCACTCCCGGCCCGCTGCGACGAAACGAAGTTCTGATTCGTTTGAAATGTGAGGTTCCTTCGGACAAGTCGTAGCGAAACTCGTCAAGAGTTTTGGCCGCCGTGGCCGCGTTTGCTTTGCCAACGCTGGTTCACAGGGGGTGTGCATCAAGGGCGTTCATTTCCGGAGCCTGACACGAACGGATGCTCGGCCTGCTTGTTTGCTTTTTTTGATGTCGAACAGATCGATCGCCTCAAACATGTCACTGAGTTTGGGAAAACCATAGGTGCGGTGATTGAACGGTCCTTGGTTGGAAATGTAGGATCCCACTTGGCCAAGCGATGCCCAACCATCTTCGTCGGCTGCGTCCTTTACTGCCGATCGAAGCGTGTTCATCAGTTTGACATTCTGTTTTAGCGAGGAGACCGAATGTTCCTTTTTCTTCTGCTTCGTCTTGCTGTTGTCGTCTTCGTCCAGATAGATGAAATGGCTGCACGCCAGCACGAAGGCTTCCGGCGATGTTTGTCGACCGAATCCGATGACTTGCTTACCGTCCTCACGTAGCCGGAGAACCAGCGGGGTGAAGTCGCAGTCAGACGAAACCAGACCAAACGTATTGACCTGCTTGGTGTAGAGGATGTCCATGGCATCGATCAATAGCGCCATGTCGGCAGCGTTTTTGCCTTTGATCAAGTCGAAACATTGCTTCGGTGCGATCGCGTATTCATGCAGCACCTTGATCCAACCATCAAGCGGCCGCTTGGTCCAGTTTCCATAGGCTTTTCGGATATTGACGATGCCGTAGGTAGCCAGTTCGGAAATGATGAAGTCGATCTTTGCGGCAGGCGCGTTGTCTGCATCAATCAGTAGCGCGATGCTGTCGTTGAGGTCTTTGTCAGTCATGAATGTCGGTCACTCAAGAGAACGATGAGCAAGGGAATGGTGTAGAGAGGAATGCGTAGGCCGATTCAAGTAATGAAGCATCGCCGCTGTGACAAGCGAGTTCGCTGCCACCCACCGGTCGATTATAGCCTCGCCAATCGCCCAAAGGTTTAACACGCGGTTTGCACTGTCGACCGCCTGATTTGCTCGTGTTGCGAACGCCAACCTACGACTTGCGGCGTGCTTGATCCCAGACGCTGGGGGTGACACGTTGGTTCTCATCCTGATCGGAACGTTGATTGCGATGTCGATCATCGTAACGGATCGAGTCCAAGTAGAGTCCTTCCACCTTGGCTCGGGCCCAATCGGTCTTTCGCAGGAATTTTAAACTGCTCTTGATGCTCGGATTGTCGGTGAAGCAGCGTATCCTGATTCGCTGTCCGAGTCCCTCCCAGCCGTACTCCATAACCAGATAATTCAGTATCGACTCAAGCGTGACCCCGTGAAGGGGATTGTTGGGCTGCGGGAGCGAACGATTGGGCTGGCTTGGATTCATGGCACCAGTTTAGCGTGAAAGGCAAATCGGTGCGATGCATTCTGAAGGTCAGCAAACTGTTTTGTCTCACACCTCTGATGACAGTCCCGGTAGTTCCCACAGCGAACTTTTGCCTTCTCAAATTTTCTAACCTCCCATTTTTTAACCTCTCCTTTATCTTCGTTAGGTGATATCTAAGGCTCACGATCTCGACGGGACTGACGGTATCGGAGGAGGAGATGCGGGGCATTGGATGAGAAGGTTAGAAAATAAAAGGGTTAAAAAATGGGTGTCGTCCACCAAAAAACAGCGATCCCCCAAAATAGGAGACCGCAGATTGACGCAATGGCAGGCACGTTCGAATGACCCCGCGTCCCTTTATTCGCTCTTTTACGCAGATCGAAAGCCTAGCCGGACGTCGACGAAGCCGTCTCTCTCAACCTGCGCGAACAGTCCCCGGAGAATCCGAAGACAGTTGGCCCGCGAATGGCGCGAATGAACGCGAATTCAAGCCAGACGATAAAAACATTCGCGTCGATTCGCGTCATTCGCGGGCCAACCATTTCCAGCACATCACTCGACGCAACCCTTGGTGTTCCATCCATTCCCGCAACATCGTCGAGCGTATGTTCGGCAATCATCGGTTCGCAGACAACAATGAATCGTGGGAACGCAATTCACCCAACTGTCGCGGAGCGACTATTTGCGATAGCCTCGGACTTTAGTCCGAGGAATGTTTGTCCACATCAACCGCGTCCCAGCGGGACGATGTGTGTTTCGATCGTTCGTGACAAAATGTCGCTCCGCGACTTGATACCTACCGAGGCACCGAAACCTAGGACTAAAGTCCAAGGCTATCCCCCAAGGTGCCTCCGGCACCAAACAATGAGTCCCGGTAGGGACGGCAGCATGTAGCCCACGGCGTAAGCCGTGGGAGCGATTCCACCTAACAGCCATTAGCCCCGGTAGGGGCGACAGCGAACGGTGCAATTGTTCAACAGATGCCACGATGGGCTACCGCCAACGCTGCGACAACCGCGTTTCCTCACCACACCTTGTGAAGAGAGCGGACAGGAAGATGACGACAAGAAGATGGGGAAAATCAACGATCATCGCCAATCGCAACGCAACGACAGACAACCGCTCTGAACGCGAGTCCGGGGCGAAGCCCAATTCAATGAGTCCCGGCAGGGACGGCAGCATGTAGCCCATGGCGTAAGCCGTGGGAACGCAGTCCACCCAACAACCATTAGCCCCGGTAGGGGCGACAGCAAGGTGTGGGGTGAAACTTCGTCGGTGTTAGCTCCTATATCCGATATGCAAACGGAGCCGCCTGAGGTTGCGCCCAATCATCAAAAGTTGTCCATGACCAGACCACTTCCATAATCGAAGGAACAGCTTCCGGAGCCTTATATTTTCTCAACTCTATTTTTTCTATCTTGCGGAAATCTACGTCACACCAGGGTTTATTTTGACGCGAGCACGTCGAATCCGAGGGATCGCAATTGCTCTACTTTGCCAATTGATTCGCAATAGACGGCGAGGCAATCACATGCTCGGCTTAGCGCCACGTAAGTGATTCGATGCTCTTCATTGTCAGGTGAGGGATTAAGAAGATGTTCGATAGCAGCTTCGCGGAGCAAGACAAAGCACGCTTTCGACTCAGTTCCTTTCGCCTGATGAATGGTTCGCGTCCGTCGAGTTTCCTCTGTTGTTCGCACCGTAGACAAGAGATCACGAAAAAGTATCTTGTCAGCGGCCTGGTAAAATCCCCCACTCTTATTTGGCTTGGCGAGTGTGATTGAAGGATACCTACCCAAGACGAATTCACGAAGTGCGTTGAAGAGCGAAAGACAAGATTCATCGGAAACTGCTGAACGCCGATTAATCGCAAACTCCAGCAAGGACATTCCAAAACCGTTTCTGAACAATTTAGAAACTTCCGCATCGCCCCCAAAGGGTTTTCGCATCTTCCGACTGCTTGACGAAACCGCAACAACCCGGCGGACTGCCAAATCAAACATGTCCTGTTCTGAAAGCGAAATGGACTCCGCGAGTACAGAAAGAAACCTGGGACGGTCGAACTCTGAAGCATTTAGACGTTTCCAGGGGTTCGTTTTTGCGTCTCCCATTGCCAAACGAATTGACGCTACATCCGTATGGCTGCGTGCCAAACACAAGAGAGAATCGTCGACACCAAAATGACATTTTGCTTGATAAATCGCGGCGCTGAGGTCACCAGATAAGAAGATCGGCTTGGGGCCAGGCTTCGTTCGCCTGTACTGCTGCAGCAATCCATCGGACCGGACTCTGTTAAGGACAGAGACAAGCGACGACGTGCTGCGACGATTTCCAAGAATTGAGTAATCGCGTTGACCAGGAAGCGAGAAGTCTTGGAAATGCGTCCTCGACGCTCCCGCAAAACCAAAGATCGACTGGGCCGGATCGCCGATGACTCCGACGACCGTTCCCGCATCCGCCATCCAGGAAACTACGGCGGCTGGTATCGACGTCGTGTCCTGGTACTCGTCAATGAATAGATAGGGGAACCTCGCGGCTAAGAAGCCAGCAAGTTCTGGATTCGCTCGAAGTAGATGATGTGAAAAGAAAATCACATCTTCGTGGCTAATTTGACCCGACTTCCAATACAAGGCTTTGTACTGAAGCAGCCTGCTAGGGGTCAGCAATTCCTTGACTTCATTCGAAAAGGGGGCTTTCCCGACGGTGAACTCAGCCTGGCCCGTACTGTCGATCTGTGTGGAAACCGACCGAAGACACTTCAGCAGTTCATTGTATGCCGACTTTCGTTCCGAAATTGTCAGTTGCCTCTTATTGTTAGCCGCTAGCCAATCATGCACCTTGTTCGTATGAGGAAGATGTTCGTCATGGCCGGTGACATCTTGGTGCATGATTGGTGTGTTATTGAGAAGGGCCGGCATCAAATGCAAATACGGTCGAACCAAGTTTCGATAGAGAAACGAATGGATTGTCGAGATCTCCGTGCTTCCTGACGTATTTCCTAGCCTGCTCAACAGTTCTCGGACGGCAACATTGGTATGCGAGATTACTGCAATTTTTGATACGGAGGTCAAGCGATCTGAACGTCTTGTGACGTCACGGATATGATTCGTTAACCAATGAGTCTTCCCGGAACCAGGTCCGGCGGTAACTCGAAAATGGTGTTCGATTTCAAGCAACGATTCATCAGACTCAATCTCTGTGGACTTCATGTTTGGGCGACTCCTGTTGCGGTCGCCCATTCAATTGCATCTTTGATGTAAGGTGGGCAGTCAAAGTCTTGGTCAGAGCTGCGGATAATCTGTTCAATGGCGAATGCATGCTCACCTTTGCAGTCGGCAGCAAACTTCAAGTATGCCGTTGCATAAGTCAGGCGAAGCCTTTCAGCTTGGTCCAAGACAGTTTCTAAGTCGTCAAGTTGATCTGCATCAAGCAAGTGTTTAATCGAATCAATCTTTTTTGTCTGGTCATCAGTAAACTCGATCAGAGCGCTCCGATTTTTCATTGACTCGGAAATAAATTGCTTTCGATAACTGTTTGTCAACGCCAAATCGTATTCCAGAGTCTTTTCAGCAACAAAGACTCGCACGTACGGATGCCTGTCTGTCGATGTCAACAGCGACGATGCCGTTGGTGATTGATGACGATACTCGTACATTGATTTCTTCGTATCAAGCTGAAACGGATAGCACGCCTTCCAACGCGAATTTTTTTTCTTCTCTTTTCTGCACGGATCGCCGTCAACAATGCAAACGACCCGACGTTTAAGGTACTGATCTTTATGCGTAACGCTGGATCCAATCCCAAATAGTGGAAGGAAATGCCTGAATGTCAGACCGTCAACACGCACAACAGCAACATGTGCTTGGTCAAATGGCAATTGATTCCGCTCTGCGATCGCTGGGATGATGAGTTGCTCAGCAATGCCCTCAACGAAGACAACCCCCTTTGCAAACAGCATCGTTGGACTTGGTCGCATCAAGATATCTGGTTACATAGCTTTTGGATTTCTTGCCCTCTTCGCAATCTGGAAAGAGCTTTGCCGGGTACGACACGTCAATTTTGCCGGATGCATTTACCGAAAGACAGATGATGGGGTCTAGTCCGACGGCAGATGTCACGTGCGTCGAGTGCGACGTCACGAAAATTTGTCGGCTCGAATTTGGATCATCGCCAATGCGACTCACGATGTGCGACAGAAGCTTGTGTTGCAGTGCTGGGTGCAGGTGAGCCTCTGGCTCCTCCACCATCAGCATCGGAAAGATTGCCGCATTTTCACCATGCCGCTCAGATGCACTGACCGACATGCTTGCAATCATTAGCGAGATGTAAATCAAGTTGTTGTATCCCATCCCTTGGTGAGTCGCTGGAAAGCTGAACTTCTCGTTGGCAATGAATAGTCGAAGAGTTGAGATGATATCGGATTCCTGAAGGCCTCCATTGAGTACGGGTTGACCTCCGTCGCTCGCACCCGTTTGTGATACCAAGTCAAAAAGGTTTTTGGTATCAATGCGATTGACCAGACCATCGCGAAGAATCCGTGAACTATTTCGAAATTTCTTTTTCAACTTGAGAATCTCTTCTGGGTCGCTTTCCGAATCAAGCACTTTACGTAGCATTGCGTTGAATAGAGGGCTGCTCCCCGAAAACATTTCGGATTCAACATTACGAAGAGCATCGAGAAACTGGCAGTCGAACTTGGCGAGTAGTTCACGATCGACAGCGACTTGCGTTAAATGGTTTCCGGCATATATCCGGGATACATACTTCGGTGTCAGCTCGTCGATTGCATCAAAGAATGAATCGTGCGTTGGTTTTTTACCGGCGTGTTGTTCGAACTCTGGATGATGTTTCGCCGGCAACGAAAACGAAAAAGTTAGAGTGGCTTCCCATGGCGCATCGAGTTTCGTCAACCAAGTGGCCACCAAACCACGATCAGACTCAGAGTCAGCATTCCCAGATGAACGAAGTGTCACCGCAACCTCGATCATGGGAGGCGTTTTCGATGGCTCAATGAGCCGATTGAAGTCATGTACTGTTGGACGACTCGTGCCCCTGCGATTAAAGATGAGTGCTAGAGCCTTCAATAGTGTTGTTTTGCCACCATTGTTTTCACCGATAATAACGTTCAAACCCTCTTGAAACTCAATTGTCGAATCGTTGAAGCACCTGTAATTCTTAATCTGAACGCAAGCGATGTACATTCTTATTGACTCCGTTTGGACCAGCTATTGATATAAGGTGATTCGGCCGAATTAGAGTTGGCGGACGTTGCAAACAGCGGCGGGGAGTTCGGCGATGTCGGATTCGTTGACGCGGGTAACCGAGCTAGCGGAACCCGAAACGAACGTGGTTCGGGAAACGGTACGTAGTACTTGCCGCTGCTGGTGAAGCCGGCGTACAGGTCGAAGCAATATCCAACGCCGACAACGACCAAAACGGAGGCGTACGTCGTGACTCACCAATTCGCTTGATAAACCGCGATGCGAATCAAAATTCGCATGAGCCGGAGTATAACAACTCAATTGCTAGCGGGGGAGCAGCTTGGACAGCATCTGTCCAGGGCGTCGCATTTTGCCAGAAAACCGTTGCCCAGATTGGGTTGCCAGTCGTTGAGGCGGGGTTTTGTGCCACCCGTAATCGACACCTGTCGTCGCGTTGCGACTGCCCAGAATGTTTTTTTCCCTAACCACGGACTCACGTCCGTGCCTACTTCCTGTCGTCACTTCGTGACTTGCAGTCACCCAGTCGCAACGCGACGTCAGCACGCGACAACCAATGTTGTAAAAAGCCCCGGTTATTATCGGGGCCTTGGACAAAAGGGTTTGGGGGTACCTTGTACACTAGTCGAACTTCCTCACGATGGATCTCAATTCTTTCGATCAAGAGCTTTACCAGGTCACGCCGAAGAGAAAAGGCCGCATCAGCAAGCTGTTCCCCTACTGAGTCGCTTAGCGAGGCTAACACCTCGCTTGCGGATGCCATGTCGATTTCTGTGGACGCACGCCCGCGAAGACTTGCTAAAGCCGCTTTCTCGCGATCGTGGCGCTCTCGCAATGGACCAATCCGCTGCTCAAATTCACGACGCTCCAATAGCCCAGTCTCGTAGCCATCGATCAAGCGATCCAGTCGACCACGTAGTTCGGAGACCGTCTTCTCCATTCGCTGAAGTTGCTCTGCGTCAGCGCCGGGTTCACCGCGACGACGCTCTAGTTCCACTCGAAGGCGGTCGGGATCTCGCAACAGCTTGCAGACTTCTGACCACACCAGTGATTCGATTTCGTCGCCCTTGACCGACGCGTTATCGCATATTTCTTTACCCTCATGGCGGTGCCGGTCAGTGCCGATGCAACGATAGTAAAAGTACTTACTGCCGCCGCTACGTCGTGAACAATACGCGGACCCACAAACTCCACAAAGAACCAGTCCCGATAATAAGTATTTGCCGCCGCTCTGGCGCTCACGTTGCCTCTTTCGATTATCATCCATAATTTCTCGGGCTCTCTGGAACAATGCTTGGTCGATGATCGCTGGAACCGAAATGACAATCTGTTCGGATGGTTCCGTTGCTTTGGCTACCTTCGCTTGGCGGGGCACGACTGGGGCACCTCGCTTCGATCTTTTCCCTGGTTTCCGCGGCATTAAACGCTCTTTTCCGTAAGCGGCCTGGCCGTAGTAAGCTGGATTGAGAAGGATACCACGAATCGTCGATCTGTCCCATTCAGCTTTTCCTTTCGCAGTGACGACAGATTGCGCTGCTAGGCGGCGAGCAACCTCCGAAAGCGAACAGCCACCCTCTGCGACCCAATGAAAAATAAGTTTCACGTGTTCGCTTTGCAGCGGATCGATTTCCCAACGGGCGCTTCCATCGCCTTGAGCTTTATTGATGTAACGATAGCCATACGGTGCACGCCCAAAGACGCTCACATTTCCTTTGGCAGCTGAATACTTTCGTCCACGCCGGGTTCTCTCAAGAATTTTCTCGCGTTCGTACTCTGCGATCATCCCTTGCATTTGGATCAGCAGATTTGACTCGGGGCTATTGGCAATTCCCTCCTGGTTGAGGAAGACAATCTCGCAATCATATTTGTGCAACTCTTCGAGCAGAATCGCTTGATGCGCCATTTTGCGACTGAGTCGATCAGGGGAGTGCACGTAAAGTCGGTCGATGGAGGATGTTGCCAAAAGATCGCGAAGTCGCTCTAGTGCCGGGCGAACGAGTTGGGCCCCTGAGTATCCGTTGTCGCAAAATTCGAAATCGGGTTCGATATGAAATTGGTCGTTCGCAATGCGGTTTCGAATAGCTTCCAGTTGCGAGTCAATGGTTTGTTCCTCGGCCTGCTTCTGAGAACTGACACGAGCATAGAGTGCAACGGTTTTAGGAAGGTTCATCCATGAATCTCCAGTGTGAGTGTGGACTCATCCCGCCGGGGTTGCGGGGCAGTTTGTACAGTACTATCGATCGGGCCAGGGGGCGGCTCGATAAGTCGGTAAGCTGCCTGAAGGCGGTGTTGAGAGTGGCGATCGACCTCAAAATCGATCGTCAGCGACCGACCGCCGATGTGAACAGGCCCATCCATGGCATCGAAACTCCACAAAAACGAGGGAATCCCGGCACGTCTAGAAAGCTAGCACTTTCGCGAGGTCATCGTATTTATCCCGTCCCGGGAACAGATAACGTGAAAGAACCAACCACTTTTTACAACATCGGTTGTCACGTCAGGGATTAGCCCCGGACGTCATTCCGGAGAAAGACGCAGACATCCGTCGCAAAGTCGCGAAGTGACGGCAGGAGAACCAGGACGATTCGTTTTGCACCAGAGGAATGTTTGTCCCTCGCACCCATGATCGATGCCTGTCGTCGCGTTGCGACTGTCCAGAACGTTTTTTGTCTCAAACCACGGACTCACGTTCGTGGCTACTTCCTATTGTCACTTCGTGACTTGCAGACGTTTCTGCGGGCTGACGCCCGCAGCTCACTGCTGTCGTCGCTATCGCGACTGGAATCGCGGATAAAGACAATGTGGGAACCGGCCCTACTGGACTTGGGACATGTCGATGCCCGTCGAAAGTCTTGACGACTTCCGCTACGAATTCCGGATCGATTCTTAATCGTAATCTTACTCTTAATCCTAATCTTCTTGGATTGTTACCGGTCCAGCGAGGCTCGCGGAAACGGGATGAAGATTATGAGTATGATTAAGATTAAGAGTTGGTTAGACGAGGGCACCGCGGTAGTGAGGCCAGCCAATCACGCTCACTGCTGTCGTCGCTACCGCGACTGGAATCGCGGATAAAGACAACGTGGGAACCGGCCCTGATCGTCTTGGAGCATGTCGATGCCCGTCGAAAGTCTTGACGACTTCCGCTACGAATTTCAGATAGATTCTTAATCGTAATCTTACTCTTAATCCTAATCTGCTCAGGTTGTTGCCCGTCCAGCGAGGATCGCGGAAACGGGATTAAGATTACGAGTAGGATTAAGATTAAGAGTTAGCAGGTTGAGGGCGATGCCCTACTGGCTGGCTTTTACAATCTTTCGCATCTGGAGCGAAACGTCCGAGTTTTCGTAGATCTTGTCGATCATCTCGGTGTATACTTTGGCGAACCGCTCGTTCTTTGCCAGTTCACCAAACACCGGCGTCAGCCGTAAGAATGACAACGGGTCGTCGCGTGTTGCTGCGGCCGCTTGATGTAGTTCCGCCTGCTTGCCGTCGACAATCTCGAGTTCCTTGTTGTATTGATTCACCCCTTGGTCGCTGTACCAACACCACGTCGCGATCACCAGTGCCGCATACTGAATGCTGCCGCCTCGCTCAAGATTTTCGGTGATCGTCGGGATCAGGAAAACCGGCAATTTGCTGGAGCTTTCTAAACAGATTCTCGCCAGGTTGTCTTTGATGTTTGGATTTCCAAATCGCTCAATCAGCGTGTCTTTGTAGGCATCCAAGTCGATGCCTTCGACGGTGTCCAATACCGGTGTGGCCTCGACGTCCATGAACTGACGTAGATACGTTGCAAACAGTTCGTCGGAGACACATTCATCAATCGTTGCATGGCCATAGATCGAACCAAGGATTCCCAAGACCGAATGTCCGGCGTTGAGCAGCCGGATCTTCATCTTTTCGTACGGCGTTACATCGGGAACGAATTGGGCCCCGACGTTTTCCCAGGCGGGGCGGCCGTTGCAGAAATCGTCTTCGATCACCCATTGGCAAAACGGTTCACAGGTCACCGGCCATTGGTCCACCAATCCCATTTCCTTTTCGAGATAACTCATATCTGCTGCCGCCGTGACGGGAGTGATGCGGTCGACCATCGCATTGGGAAAGCAAACCTTGCGCTCAATCCACTCCGCCAGTTCAGCGTCCTGATGACGGGCAAAACCCAAGACCATTTTGCGAGTCAGGTTGCCGTTGTGCTGAATGTTGTCACACGACTGGACGGTGAAGGCCGGGATGCCGTTGTCGCGTCGCTGTTTCAGAGCCGCCGTCAAATAGCCAAACGCAAGTTTGGGCTGGTGTGGATTCTGCAAGTCGTGCTGTGCTTCGGGGTTGGACATGTCAAATTCACCGCTATTAGGGTCGACGTTATAGCCCCCCTCGGTGATCGTCAGCGAAACAATCTTGGTGTCCGGACTGGCCATCCGGTCGATGACCGCCTGTGGGTCGTCGATTCCCATCATGAAATCGATCACCGATCCGATCACCCGGTTTTCGATCTTGCCGCCTGGGTGCCGGACGATCAACGTGTAGAGATAATCCTGTTGTTCGAGTACCGAGGCGATTTTGCGATCCGCCTCGCGTAATCCGATGCCGCAAATCCCCCACTGCGAGAAATCGCCCGAGTTCATCAAGGCATCGGTGTAGTAGGCCTCGTGCGAGCGATGAAACCCGCCGACGCCGATATGCACGATGCCGGTCTTGATTTGGCTGCGATCATACTCGGGGCGAGCGATCGCGTCGGGTAGCCGCTGCAGGTTTTCCTGACTCAGTGGAATGGGTTGGTTCATGAGGGCTCTCGCTGGTTTTCAGTGGGTTGTGTTGAATGTTTTGTTTGCTTAGCGACGTTTGGATCAATCGCTGCGTAGCGGAACTCGTCAAGCGTTTCGTTGATCTGTGAGCCGCGACGCGTGAGCGGCCGGGTCCGGTGCGATACCCGGTGCCTTACGGCCCGCGGCTCAGTAATACGAAATTGTATTTCGTTTGAATCAACAGCCTCCTCGAGAGTTTCGGGGGCACTCGCCGTGGATCGAAAGTCTTGACGACTGCCGCTACGAGTCATCTTGCCATTTGTTGTTGCTTCATCAATCATCGTGTTGCGGATTCAGTGCTTTTCGCCGATGCAATACCCAATAGGCGAAGACAAAATAGGTGATCGTAAACACGAAGCCCCAGGTGTAAAAGATGTCGCGGTTCTGCTCGTACGTTTCCAAATCGGGACTCCAGAACATCACCATCAGCGCCAACACCAGCGTCAGCCCCAGGCTGCTTCGCGAGAATACGTGCAACACCTTGGAGAACATCGAATGATCCTTGACCGCTTCGCCTTCGTCGATCGCCTGCTGTATTTGAAACTCTTTGATCGCTTCGTTCATCTTCCGATCGGCTTCTTCTTCGGCCGGATACTTCTCGGCGGCACCGTAGAATTTGGCGAGCAAGGTGTAGAGCAGGATCGTGAACAGCCACGTCGGCAGGAACAGATAATAGAACGACATCACCTGCATCGCATTCAGCCCGAATCCGAACACTAACCCGGCCGCCCATGACGCGACCGCGGGCGTGCTATGAGTCAGTTTGCGGTAAGTAACCCAGTAGCGAGTGAACCCAATGCGAGGAAAAATCACATGTTCGGCAAACACGATTCCGCCCACCGGAACGACCAATAGCCCTGCATAGGTCAGCAGCGGAAGCATCTGACCGAATACAAACGGAAAACACGCGATCACGACCGTCACACATCCGACCGTGAAGGTGACTCCCTTGCGTGAATGGTTGTGAAAGATTGCCTGGGCCGCCAACCCGGCTCGGTACAGATTCGCGTTCGCGGTGGTCCAGCCTGCAATAATCACAATCACGTATCCGGAAAGCCCCAACGCGCGATAGGCGACATCGCCGGGATCGAGCTCGACGATGGTGGATTTAAGCAGCACTGCGGTTCCGGCTCCCATGATGCCCGAGGCAATCCAGGCAACGTAGTGCCCGAACAACATCCCGGCACTGGTGCACAGCCCGTAGATCGATCGTTTGGCGTAACGCAGTAGCGCCATGTCGATCAAACCAAAGTGCGTGATCGTGTTGGCTGCCCAGGCGAAACCGATCACCTCCCACAGCCCGATGCCTGGTTCTCCGGCGCTGTTTTTTCCGGTCCAGATCGAATGATCGCCGATCGTGATGAAATCCTGGAACCCATCTAGCGTGGTGCGGCCAAGCACCGATTCCGCCAGCGCGGGGAACAAGACCAGCGCGCCGCTGACGAACATCACGACCAACCATGGCCCACACAGCCCCGAAAATTCGGCCACTGCGCTAAATCCATACATGGCGACGAATACGACGATCATGCCGACCGAAAGCACCACCATCACGAATAAAGCACTGGTGGGATACCATTGCAGCTGAGCGGGGATGTTAAATAGCAGCCGCACGGCGGTACACGAGACGGTGATCATCGCCGCCGAGATGACCGTAAAGATCAGCACGTTGGCCCAGTTATAGAGGTCGCTCATCGAGTCGCCGGCAATCTTATGCAGATACGTGTACAGACTGAGCCGAGTCTGCACCGCGATCGGCGCCGTGATTAGCGTCCAACTGAGAATCGCCAGAATATTGCCGACCAGCAGCCCCACCAGAATGTCCATCGTTGTCGCGCCTAGAGCAACAAACGTCGCCCCAATCACAAACTCGGTCGCCGCCACATGTTCGCCCGCGTACAAACCGACGAAGTGCGTCCAGCCGTGAAGCTTATGCTGCGGAACCGGCAACTGCTCTTGCTTCATGTTCGCAATCGCCTGCTGGCTCGTATCGGCACTCATGGTGACTTCTCGTGATTCGTAGGGTGATTAGATTTCAGCGGCAGGCGAAACTCACTGTGATAAGATTTTTGATTATAAACCGATGCGCGGTCACGTTGTGCGGCCAGAAGCAATGATTTGTTGCATCTTGTACGATTAAAGTTTGAAAGAGAAATGTAACCGTTCACGCTGAAGGTATGTTTTAATTACTTGTCACCTCTCCACCGACGAAGGGGACTGCTGATTTACGTACGACATCACCGCACTTTTGTTAGCCGCTTGGGCGCTAGCCCCGGTTGGATGGTGATGAAACCGTGGCTAGCGGCTTGTTGATTTAGTGAGCCGCTCGCGCGTGAGCGGCCGGGTACCACGCACTACCCGGTGCCTTACGGCCCACGGCTCACTACTTCGATTTGCATTTCGATTAAATCAACAGCCCCGCTAACGCCAAAACGCAACGCTGTGATTTATTTTTTACAATAGGGTTTGTCTATTTTTAGCGTAGCGGAAGTCGTCAAGACTTTCGATCTACGGAGAGGGGAGCCAGGAACGTGTGCGAATGACGATTCCAAGAGAGAGAATGACGTTCGGCTACGAAATGCCCGGCTAACGAAGTAGCGGTTTGACGACTTCGCCGTGCACGTCGGTCAATCGATAGTGCCGGCCTTGAAACTTGAAAGTCAACTTCTCGTGATCGACGCCGAGTTGATGCAAGATCGTGGCATGCAAATCGTGAACGCTGAGCGGGTTTTCGACGATGTTGTAACCGTACTCATCGGTGGCACCGTACGTGATACCTGGCTTGATCCCACCGCCGGCCATCCACATCGTGAAGCAGCGTGGATGATGATCGCGGCCGTAGTTGGCAGGTTGCAAATCGCCTTGGCAATAAACAGTCCGGCCAAATTCGCCGCCCCACACCACCAACGTTTCGTCCAGCATCCCGCGATTCTTCAGATCGGTGATCAAGGCCGCCGTCGCTCGGTCGGTTTCTTTACAGCGAACCTTTAGCTGTTTCGGTAACCCGCCGTGCGTGTCCCAGCCGCGATGGAACAACTGCACAAATCGGACTCCACGCTCGCTGAGTCGCCGTGCGATCAACGCATTATGCGCATAGGTACCCGGTTTGCGTGCATCTTCGCCATACAGTTCAAAAGTGCTGTTGGGTTCATCCGAGACGTCGGTCAACTCCGGCACCGAGGTTTGCATGCGATACGCCATCTCGTATTGTGCAATCCGAGACACAATCTCAGGATCGCCAACCTCATCGGCACGAAGCTGGTTCAACTGTGACAAACGATCCAGCGTATCACGACGCAATCGGGAACTAAATCCAGGCGGGTTGTTCAAGTACAACACTGGCGACTTGCCGCTACGGAACCGTACTCCCTGGTGCACCGACGGCAGAAAACCGCTGCCCCACAATCGATCGTACAGAGGTTGCCCACCATTGCCGGAAAGCATCGCGACGAAGGCGGGCAAGTTCTCGTTCTCGTTGCCCAACCCGTAACTCATCCACGCACCGATACTCGGCCGCCCAGCGATTTGAAAACCAGTTTGCAAAAACGTGATCGCCGGGTCATGGTTGATTGCGTCGGTATGCATCGATTTGATGATGCACAGATCGTCGACAATCTTGGCGGTGTGCGGTAACACGTCGCTGACCCAGGCTCCGCTCTCGCCGTGCTGTTTGAAATCGAAAGTCGATCGGGCAACCGGAAATGAGGATTGCCCCGCAGTCATCCCCGTCAACCGTTGCCCCCCAAACACTGACGCGGGCGTTTCCTCGCCATGCACCTTGTTCAAATAAGGCTTATAATCCAGCATGTCATGCTGAGGCGGCCCACCGGATTGAAACAAATAGATGACCCGTTTCGCGCGGGGCGTAAAATGCAGCCCCCGCTGTCCCGTAGCCGCTGCAAACGTCGATGTCGGGTCCAACAGTGATGCGGCCGCCGCGCCGCCGAGGGTCGCCGAAGCGGATGCCAACAGGCCGCGGCGGTTGAGGACCTTTGGAAAATTTCTGGCGTAGCGGAACTCGTCAAGAGTTTCGAATGGTTCGTCGATTTTTCAGTCACGAGTTGTCGCCTCTTCCAAGTTCAGTAGTACGTTGGCAAACACCGTCATGGCAGCGCGATCCACGGCCGAATATTGTTGAAGCGATTCGGACTGTCCAATCGACAAAACCGCTTCGGTTTGCTCGGACGACTGCGAAAATTCCTCGCGATAGGTGTCGATCGCATCCCGCAACACACTCGTCTCAGCCGCCGACGGTTCACGGAATAACAGGCGACGAAATGCGTACGCGATCCGCTCGTCATCGTCGGTTCCGTTTTGCAGAATCAGTTCACCAAATTTGCGTGCCGCTTCGGCAAAAGTCACGTCGTTCAGTAACGCCAAAGATTGCAGCGGCGTATTCGTCTGACGTGGCTTGACCGAACACCATTCTCGATCCGCCGCATCCAACAGTGCCATGTTCGGCGGCGAGAGCGTCCGTTTCCAATACGTATACAGACTGCGGCGATACAAGTCGTCGCCTTTGCCGACTTTGTAAGTAAAGTTACTCGCCTCTTTCCACAATCCCGCCGGTTGGTAGGGATAGACGCTCGGACCGCCGATCTTTTCCACCAACAAACCGGACACCTGTAACGCTTGGTCACGCAGCACGTTGCCAGGCAATCGTTTACGCGGGGCTCGCGCGTAGAGGGTATTGTCGGGATCTTTTTTGAGGTGCACTTGGGTCACTTGCGAGCTACGACGATAGGCGTCACTGGTCACCATCGTTTTCAGAATCGCTTTGATGTCCCAGCCGCCATCCATGAACTGCGTTGCCAACCAATCCAGTAGTTCAGGATGAGTTGGCAAGTCTCCCTGCGACCCAAAATCCTCGGGTGTATTGACGAGCCCGCGGCCAAACAGCATCTGCCAATAACGATTCACTGTGACTCGTGCGGTCAGCGGATGTTTTCCATCCACCAACCATCGTGCAAAAGCGAGCCGGTCGGTGGGCTGATTTGCGGAGGTTAAAACGGCGGGCACTCCCGCGGCAGCGGCCTCGCCCAGTTGGTCGTAAACACCTCGTGTCCGCACAAACGAGGGACGACCTGCGGGCAAGTCTTCCATGATCATCGTCGTCGGCAGCGATTCCCAGTATTTGGTACGAGCCGCCACAGCGTCCTGTAACTCCGAAAGCAGGCGACGATGCTCTGCATGATCAGTGTGCTCGAGATAAGCCGCACGCAGGAGACGAGACTGCAGCTCGGTTCGCTGATGCGTGGGAATCGCGGCGATGGTTTCGGGCGAATCGGCAACCGCCAGCAATTCCGCTTCCTCATTCGCCAGCGTGCGAGTCGTGTAGAAACGAAGCTGATCCACTTGGCCTTTCCAGCGACCGACGTGCGGACTGTAACCGATCCTCATCGTACCGCCGTGGTTGCGATTGGCCGTGTTGCTGTTGGTGTTTCGAATGACCTCGACCGGCTGCAGTACGCCGTCGACATAAATCTTCATGCCTTGCGCGCGCTGTGTCCCATCGTTGGTCAAGACGATGTGCTTCCAGTCGCCCTTTGCAAAGGTTTGCTGCGTTTGGATCGTCGACACGCCCGAAATCCAGCGGCTATTGATGTTCCACCGCAAATGTCCGTTGACGAATTCGACGAAAATGCCTTCGCGTTTCGTGCTGGCTTGTTCGTTTGACAACACGACGCCCGAATCGGTTTGGCCGGGTGACATCCAAAACGCGATCGAAAACCGTCCGTTCCCGATCAGTCCGGGAATCTTTCCGAGCTCGTAGTGATTGCTGCCTGACACGCTTGCGGCGTTACCAAAGGGACCGGTCGGTGCCATCGGCTCACTTGTTTTGGCCGCTGATTTGTCCCCTTTTAAAACAACCCGTTCGTCGGGGGAATCGAAGTCAAAGAAATGATCCAGGCCCTGGCTCACCACGGGCGACAGTGATGCAAAGTCGGTTGATGCTTCCCACGATTGCTGCGATGCGGCGATCGCGGTTTCCGCATCGTGCAGTCTCGCTTGACACTTCGCGATTCGTTGTTCGAGCTTTTTGATCTGCACTCGTTGCGAGTCCCTTGGTGTTTTGATCCAGGGTTCTGAATTACCGAATTTGATCGCTCGGCCGCTTTCGGCGACGTCGTTGAAGTAGTCGATCAGTTGGTAGTACTCGCGTTGGCTGAACGGGTCGTACTTGTGATCGTGACATCGAGCGCAAGCCACGGTGATGCCCATCCAAACCGTCGCGGTGGTATCCACACGATCGACGGCATTTTCAAGCAGAAATTCGTCGATCGGAATGCCTTCCTCCGAGTTGTAGCGGTGGTTGCGATTGAACGCGGTCGCAATCAAATCGGCTTCACTCGGGGTGGGCAGCAGATCGCCCGCGAGCTGGACAATCGTGAATTGATCAAACGGCAGATTTTGGTTGTAGGCATCGATCACCCAGTCACGCCAACGTGACATCTCACGCGGTCCATCATTTTGGTAACCATCCGTGTCCGCATAGCGAGCCGCCTCTAACCACTGCCACGCCATTCGTTCGCCGAAGCGTGGCGATTGCAACAGGCGGTCGACTGCGTCTTCGTAAGCTTGGTCGACGCCAGCGGACTGAACATCCGCCATGAACTGCTGCGACTGGTCGATGGTCGGCGGCAGTCCTGTCAAATCGAGCGATACGCGGCGGAGCTGTGTGGCCGGAGACGCCGGGCCGAGCGGTTCCAAATTAGCCTGTTTCAATCGGTCCAAAACAAAGGCATCGATCGCCCTGTACGAATTGGGCCCGTGCGAATTGAATTCAACCGGTGCCGTAGGTCGAGTAATTGGTTCAAAGGCCCAGTGCCGCTGGTACTTTGCACCTTGGTCAATCCACTGCCGCACTCGCGACCGTTGATCCGCGGTCAGGACCAGTCCCGAATCAGGTGGCGGCATTAGCAGTTCGGGGTCATCGCTTTCGATACGAGCGACCGCTTCACTGTCATCCGCATTGCCGGGCACGATCGCCGCGTAGCCTCCTAAATCTGCAACCGCCGCTTCGGGCAGGTCCAATCGCAAGCCAGCTTCGCGCGTGTTCGCATCGGGCCCATGGCATTTAAAACATGTGTCCGAAAAAATCGGTCGAATATCGCGGTTGAATTCCACCTCGTCTGCCCGCGCAGGTAATGCGAATCCTGCGATGACAAAACTACAAACGGTCGCAAGGCGAACGAATCGCCGGTGAGCGGAGAGGGGAGCGAATTTTGTGGTAGGTAGCATAGGGATGAGTTGTGATCGATGTTGGGGATATCGAATACAGCCATCTTATCCTAAATCGTAGTGGATCTTGCTAAAGATCCCCATGCTGCTGGATCTTTAGCAAGATCCACTACCCGAAAATTAAGCTGCGACAGAGCACTGGACGCGAAGACGATCGGTTTCACGGATTTACTACGGACCTGTCTGCGGTTCATCAGATTTTGCGTGATCGGAATTATCCGTCGATGAAGCATTGTTCTCGTTCGCTTCGTTGGCCGCGTAGCGATGATCGGTTTGTCCAAGAGCCACGATCTGAACGACGTCTTTCACCGCCAGGTACAGCAAGCTCACGATCGCGACGGAACCGCCGGCCAGCAACGAGGATGCAATCAGCACACCGTAGTAAATCGTCGGATACCACCATCCCGGCAATGAATCGGATTCATAAACGGGGACACAGTGCAGTACGAACATGATCGCGGCGGCGCTGAACAAGATCGCATCATACAGAGCGATCTTGATGATCCGGTGGTAATGCGCATCGGAAAGATTGCGATCGGCATTATTGCCCAGTCCGATCATCGTCAGCATCAACGCCAAAATGGTCGCCGATACAGTCAGAATGGACGAGCAGAACAAACGACTCGTCGGGATGATCGCTTCTAGAAGTCGCCGAGCCTCGGTGTCCCCGACATGGCCAAGCACGATCGCTGCGCTGGCGATCGAAACGGCAATCACGGTTCCGATCACGCAAGCCGTAATCAGGTCGTGTTTCAATCGCTTCAGCATCCCCGGATCGTTGGTCATTTCATTTTTCCTTGCACTAGAGTCCAACATCGACAGCAGCGTTTCCACCGATCGCCAAGGCATCGTGTGCATTCTCCGTTCCATTGATGCCCAAAACGGTGCCACCCACAAAAATTGGTACCCGCATGCGGTTAGCCGTATGGACGCTAGCTTGGGGCCAACGGAGATCGAGAAAGGGGCCGGAGTCGTTGGAGCCTAACCAAGCCAAAAGAATTGAGCCGACGGCGCTAGCTGCCGGCCTTTAAACGCGGATTTCATGTCGCTTCAAAGAAGGAAGCCGCAGATTGGTAGGAAGATAGAGTTAAGAAAATGGGGCTCTTGAATCTGAGAGTCCACCCATTTTTTTGTCTCCATCTTTCTGTCGGGCTTTTTTCTCCGCAATAAGATGTTGACGCTGCTGGCTGGTCCGGGAGGAATCGATGTTTTGCAATCAGCGAGATGGCCGCGGATTACGAGGTGATCTGTCCAGAGCGGTGGCCTTGAGCATTCCTCCGCCCGAGTTTGTCTCGGCGGAGGAAGGAAGTGGTGGCTACTGAGTCCACATTACTTTTTGTCTGGATCGACGTGCTTGAGGAATTTGAAGATGTCGCTGCCGGTGGTCATGATCAACGTGCTGTCGCCGCCGAGCATCTCTTGATACGTCTCCATCGTCTTGATGAATTCGTAGAACGACACTGACTCTTCGCTCTGGTTGTATGCGCTGGCATAGATCTCGGATGCCTTGGCGTCTGCTTCACCTTGGATTTCCTGGACGCGTTTGTACGCTTCGGATTCAATCTTCAGCAAGTCGCGTTCTTTCTTTCCGATAATCTTCGCCGCTTCGCCTTCGCCCTCGCTGCGAAATCGCTCGGCGATCTGTTGGCGTTCGCTGATCATACGGTCATAGATTCGCTGCTGAACGCTTTCGTTGTAATTGATCCGCTTGAATTGAACGTCGAGTAGCTCGATGCCAAAATCGACAAGCTTTCCAGCCGCCTCGTTGAAAATCTCGTCCTCGATCTTCTCGCGTCCTTTTGTAATCGGATACAGTACGCCAACGTTCCCCGGTGCATCGACGAGTACGGCGTCACGATCCGGTTGCCGGTCCTTGGTGGTCCGGATCACTTCGATCAATTCATGTTTGGCGATCGCGTTACGCGTTTCGCTGCCTAGGATATCATCCAGACGTGACAGAGCGCTCCGCTCGTCTCGAAGTCGCAGAAAGAACTGCTTTGCGTCATTGATTCGCCAACGTCCGAACGTGTCCACGACAATGTAGGTCTTGTCTTTGGTTGGCATCTCGTTTGGACGACCGTCCCATGAGAGAATTCGTTCCTCGATTCGGGTGACTTCTTGAATGAAGGGGATCTTCAAGTGCAGCCCCGCATCGCTGATCGGATCGCCTACGGGTTTGCCGAACTGGGTGATGATCACCTGCTCGGTTTCATCGACCGTGTACGATGCGTTGTACAACAGAAAGACAAACAGCAGCCCGAATATGATCACTGCGGGAAGAGGTAAATTTTTCATGATTAGTTCTTTGTCGATTCGGTGGACAATTGCAACAGTGGCAATATCTGGCTGGCGTTTTCGTCAATGATGATCTTCTTGCCAAGATTGGGAACGATCTGACGCATGGTTTCGATATAGATTCGTTGTTTGGTGACTTCGGGAGCCTTCAAATACTCTGCCATCACCGCGTTGAACCGAGCAACATCGCCTTCCGCCTCGTTGACGCGTTTCAGTGCATAGCCCTCGGCGCCTTGGATCTTTTGTTCCGCTTCGCCGCTGGCTCGTGGGACGACTTTGTTGTATTCGCCGTTGGCCACATTGATTAACTGCTCGCGTTCTTGCTGAGCCTGGTTGACCTCGTTGAACGAACGCTGGACGGGCAACGGCGGATTCACGTTTTTAAGTTGAACTTGGTCGATGCTCAGTCCAAGCTCGAACTTGTTCACCATTTCTTGCAGCTGCGTCAGCGCGTCGGCTTCGATTTCTTGACGTCCCACGGTGATCACTTCATCGACGGTGCGGTCGCCCACGACGGTACGCATGACCGATTCCGACAGGTCACGCAGCGTGCTGTCGGGGTCGCGGACTTTGAACAAATAGAGCTCGGGCTCGCGAATACGGTATTGAACGATCCACTCGACGGTGGCCGAGTTCAAATCACCCGTCACCATGCCACGCTCAAGGGTCTGTTCCGCCGAAAACTGGTTCGGGTTGGTCCCTCCGGACGTCCCGAAACCGAACTCTTGTTTCAGTTGGCGTTTGACCGGCACCATGAACACGCGTTCGATATTAAATGGCAATCGAAATCGCAGTCCAGGTTCGGCATTACGAACATATTTACCGAATCTCAATACAACGCCCTCTGATTCCGCCTGAACGGTGTAAACGCTGGTAAATACAGCGAAAACGAGCAGAATCGCTGGGATTACCCAGAGCAGACGCATTTGTCGGAAGTCGATGTCACGCCAGTCGAAGTCGCGCCAGTCGTCGGGATCAAATTTCATGGGACCGTTGGTTCGTTGCAGTTATGGGGATTCGGAGGATTGTGCACGCAAGGTTGGTGACACCGATCCCCAAGTTCCCGCAAGTATAGCTTGCTGACAGCGACCGACGGCGGCAAAAAAAGAACGATCCCCGATAGGAAGAAGACATCCGGCCGCAAAGTCGCCGCGCGACGGTGTGAGAACCACGACGATTCGATTTCCCCTGGCGAAACGATTGCAGGTCGTTTCGATCGACGATACCGTCTTGGTTCGTTCGGTGAAAACGCCTGTCGTCGCGTTGCGACTGTCCCGACCGTTTTTTTGCTCCAAACCACGGACTCACGTCCGTGGCTATTGCATGTCGTCACTTCGTGACTTGCAGTCACCCTACATCAACTTTTGTCTTCTCACGCGAGTTCCATTGCACGCAATTTGTCTCGCACTTCCATCAGGATTCGGCCGAGCATGTTCTTGCCGCTGCCGTCACCCCCGTCTCCCCAATAAGCATCGTTGGCTGTGTTCTCGACCAATTTAGCTTCGCCGGTGGCCAGCAGGATCGCCTTCAATTCATCATGCTGAGTGAACTTCGCTAACACTGCCTCTCTCATCACGTTGTCGCGGATGGAGTCCCAGTCGCGACGCAGTTTCTTTTTGCGATCACGTCCGAGCCGAGCAGCAATCATCGGCGTCTTGGCTTTGCGGATCTCTTCTTGGTGGCCAACGTCTTTAAACTTCTGAGCCTGAAAATAATGCTCGGATGTCGGCCATCGTTTGCCTTTCAACTTGATCGAGAACGCAGCAAAGTTCGAGAACTCGCCATATTCGTCGCTGACGCTGTAGAAATGGATGACGCCTTGATCCGACATGTCGATACTCCTGTCTTTCGATCAGCCCCATGCTTCGTTGAGCAATAGGTGCATTTTGTCAAAGACACATTTACAGCGAGAAGGTTCGGACATGTTTACCGATCAGCATCGTTCTAATCGCAGAGCGATCGGCGACAATTCGCCAGTGATTGTTCAGACGTTCCTTACTTTGGATTGTCGCTGCCCTGCGGAATCGGCTCGCTCGAAATCGTGACCTCTTTGCCGAGCAGGTGCTTGTCAAAAAACTGCCGCAATCGCTTGGTGAATTCAGCAGAGGAGAAGCCGCCATGACTGCCACCCGGAACTGGAACCAGCATCGACTTGACTCCGGCTTTGCTGAGTGCTTCGTGCAGCCGCTCGGATTGATTGAAGGGCACGACCGGATCCTCAGTTCCATGGATGATCAAAAACGGCGGATCGTTTTTGGAAACGTACGTGATCGGTGAAGCGTTGCGAGCTGACACTTTGCTTTCTTGCAGGGTTCCGCCCACGAGTTTGGACTCCGGTGAATTGGCATCGTCGTGCCAACCGCCCATCGATAGCAGATCCGTGGGACCGTACTGATCGACGACGCAGCTGACGCTGCTGCTGTGGCTTAAGTGGTCGCCCAATTTGCCTTCCAGTTCGGGCACATCGCCTGCGGTTCCCAGCATCGCGACCAAGTGCCCACCCGCCGAAGTGCCAGTCACGCCGATCTTATTGGGGTCCAGGTTGTAGCGTTTCGCATTGCCTCGCAGCCAACGAATGGCGGCTTTACAGTCGTGGATTTGCGCGGGCCAGATCGCTTCGCCACTGAGTCGGTAACCGATGGAGACGCCGATGTATTGGCCGCTTTCGACCAGTGAAGCAACCGTCCGGTAGCCGCCTCGCTTATCTCCATTTTGCCAACCGCCGCCGTGGATAAAGACGACGACTGGCAATGGCTTGTCGTCTTTTGCCGTCTTGGGCCGATACAGGTCAAGCGTCTGCCGCGGATTGTCCGTGCCGGCATAGGGCAGATCGAGTTCAGCCTGGATGGATGTCGTGACAGCCGCGGCCGGCCCTCGACCGCGACCGGGACGACGAGCAAACGCTTGGTCTTCGGCGGCGCTGACGACGCCATCTTTATTCGTGTCGATGCGGCGGAACAGTGGCCCAGAGAACTCGTCGTCGGTAAGCTTGCCGTCTTGGTTGCGGTCGAGCCGCTTGAATTGGGGACTGGTTTCTTGGACCACGCTTTGAGCATGGGCCACCCCCATTCCCGCCAACACAAGGCATAGGATTGCGGGGAAATGTCGTCGAGGATTCATCATGGATCGCTTGGTTGGGGTCAAGTCAGTAAATTCGGGTTCCTCGGATTGAACCCACAACGAGGCCATTGGTTTCGCAGCGTCCGCCATTGGAATGCCATTGCGTGGGCCAAAATCGAATACAATGCCGGACACCCATCACGAACCCACCGAGCCGCTCTCCATGAAAACGATTCTCGCGATTACCGCACTGCTTGTGTCCACCACCGTATGTGCCGACGAACTGCTTTTTCCCAATTCTGACTTCGAGTCGGGAACGCTCGATGGCTGGACGGTCCAGGGCGAGGCATTCCAAGTCCAACCCACCAAGGGTGACAACACCGCGGCACGCAACCGAGAATCGGCCAACATCCAGGGGACGTGGTGGATCGGAGGTTATGAAAAATACAACGGCAAAGAAGGTAAACCGGGAGCGATTGCCGGCGACGCACTGACGGGAACGTTGACGTCGCAAGAGTTCACGATCAAGCGGCCCTACATCACGTTCCGAATCGGTGCGGGGAACTTGCCGGACGATGTGGGTGTGCGATTGTTGGTCGATAACGAGTCCATCGAACTCGCCACGGGAGTGGACGAAGAAACGATGGTGGTCCACAGTTCCGATGTCCGAGCGTATGTCGGCAGGACGGCTCGACTGCAAGTCTTTGATAACGCCACCGGCGGTTGGGGCCACATCAACGTTGATGACTTTCGTGGCACCGACATCCCGGTCCGCGATACCTCCAAAGACTTCGCGATCGACGATGCGATTTCGCCGTCGGGCTATCCCGGCATCGAATACGACCAACCGTTGCGACCTCAGTTTCACTTTATGTCCAAGAAGAACTGGTTGAACGATCCTAACGGGATGGTCTACGACGGCGAGAAATATCATCTGTTCTTCCAACACAATCCGAAGGGGACTGGTTGGGGAAACATGACTTGGGGGCACGCTACCAGCCTCGACATGGTTCACTGGAAACAAGGGGATCACGCCCTGTTGCCGTACCGAGTCGACGGCCGAGCAGGCACGATTTTTTCAGGCACTGCCGTGATCGACCACAACAACAGTCTTGGCAAGCAGGTGGGTGACACAAAAACGATGGTCGCGTTCTTCACGTTTGCCGCGAAACCCAAGTTTTATCAAGCGATGGCGTACAGCACCGATGGCGGTGAGACGTGGACGTACTGGAACGAGGGCCGCGCGGTCGTTGAGAACCAAGGCTTTGACAATGGTGAACGCGACCCCAAAGTTTTCTGGCACGAACCGTCTCAGCAATGGGTGATGCTGTTGTGGGTGCAAAAAGATCCAGGACGAGTTCGTTGGTTCACTTCAAAGAATTTGGTCGATTGGGAATTTGCTTCGGATCTGATGCGAGACTGGGCATTCGAGTGCATGGATTTGGTGTTCCTGAAGGTTGACGGTGACGAGAACAACACGAAGTGCCTGATTTATGACGCCAGCTTCGATTATGAAATCGGCAGCTTTGATGGTCAGAAATTTATTGCCGAAACGGAGGCACTCAGCATCGTGCGAGGCAACTATTACGCCGCTCAGACGTTCAACCAGACGCCGGACGACCGCGCCGTTCAGATCGGCTGGATGCGAGGTGGCCCCGACTCGGCAAAATTGTTTGGTGTGCCTCACAATCAACAGATGGGCTTTCCTGTTGAACTGAGTCTAAAAACAACGCCCAAAGGGATTCGTCTATTCTGCTGGCCGATCAAGGAGATCGATTCATTGGTGGAGCAAACGCATGAACTCGATGAAGTCACGCTGGGCGCCGGTGTGAACGCCCTTGACGATATCAAAGACCTTGACCTTGTTGACTTGGAAGTCAGCTTTAGTCCTGGCGATGCGGAGCAAGTCGTATTCGATTTGCCGCGAGTTTCGCTTCGCTACGATGTCAAAAAGCAGGTGTTGTACCATTCAGGCATCGATAACAACGGCGCGCCGCGTGAGGACATCTGTATCGACAAGCTGGTGCCACGCGAAGGGAAGGTTTCGCTGCGATTACTGGTTGATCGTTTGACGGTCGAGGCTTATGCGTTTGGTGGTGCCACGTTCGCGGCTCATTACATTCACCCCAAGCACGGTCCCAAGAAGTTGTCGATCCACAGTGTCGGCGGCACCGCGAAGATCCACGAGTTAAGCGTTCGCGAATTGAAATCCGCCTGGGAATTCTGAGCCGACGGCGGTAGCCGCGGATTGCTAAGAGTTTGGTGTTGACGTCGGCGTTGGGCGTAAATGTTTCTTCCGGCCAATATTGCAGTTACCTCTCCACCGACGAAGAAGGTCGTGTGGCTTTTTGTTTCGTTGTGAATCGAGTCCTTTGACGTGCTTCACCTCCCCGAAACTTGTTTTGGGGAGGTCAGAACGAGCGGAGCAAGTTCACCGGTGGGGCATCGAAGTGTTAGAGATGACAATGTGCAAGCTCAACGTCACCAGCCCTCCCCGAAAAACTCGCTGAAGGCTCATTTTCCGACCCTCCCTACTTCGTTGGGAGGGTGAAGCAAGTGATTGCTACCACTCAACTTAAAAGCCGCACAACCTCTTCGTCGGTGGATAGGTAACTGCGCTAGCTGGTGCTAGCGCCGGCCCTCTCTTTGCACGGTCAATTTTGAAATCACTGCAATGTCAAAGGAGTGAAATACCTCATTGAAATTGTCTTCTTTGATTCCAATCACAACCGGTTCGAATCCTTCAACTGCACCTCGTTGAGGTGACCAGGTCATTAAACCGGTATCACTTACGTTCATTCCGGCCGGTCCTTCGACCAAGTGGAAGGCAAGTGATTTGCTGTTTGTCTTGCATTCGACTTGGTAACTCAGCTTTTTTCCTTTGTAGGCCATGATCGGAGGCAAGGACTCAACAAAAAGATAGTCTTCGCCGGTTGCTTTGAGTTCTGCTTCAAAATCGTACTTGCGAACGTAAATCCGCTTTTTGTCATAGTCGGTATTTGCCAGCAGTTTTGCCCAGGGGACGAAGTGAATTCGGGTTTCTCCGTAACTCAGAGCGTCAAGTGATTTATTGGTTGAGTTCGTATTACCGTGTGGCGCCAACTCACTGAGTTGTAGGTTGCTATGAATGATTCTCAAGTCCGAAGCGGTGCAAACGTCCACACTGGTGAACCAACTACCTCGAGATTTCTCCTTAAACCGCACCGCGATAAAATAGCGTGGATCGACCGTGGGAAAGGTGCGTGATCCTTCCAGCCAATCGGGCGAAATGTCTCTCGCAAACAGGTTGTAGATTTGCCCACGCGGTAAATGAAACATACGCCCCAAAGGTGACGGCGTCGCCCAGCGAATCCTGTTGGACGTTGAGCCAAATTCGCCTATGGAAATCTTTCCGTCGTCGATCATAACCCAGTTGTAAGAAACAGGGCCGAGCCCGGTCATGATGGTTCCAAAGACATTTCCATTGGCCGCAGCATCGACTTGGCGTCCGAAGCTGTTGGTCCGTTGGTAGAACAGTTTTTCACCACCGGTGGATATCGGCTTGAGTCGCTGGGAATCAACGATGTAGGCTTCATTGCCATCGAACAGGAAAAGATAGTCATCCGCATTGACACCAATTTGAATCAGTTTAGGCGCGTTTTTTGTTGGCAGCCGCGTTGTCTTTTCCAGTTTGAAAGTCTCGAGACTCCAACGCTGCATCAACATTTGACTTGGTAGCACGACGTACAGGTTTTTCGATCCGGCGGTCAGCAGGGCATCTGAATCAACATTCTTGATCTCGTGAGCGAGATTAGCGTACAGCAAGTCAAAAATCACGATGCGTTTTGATTTTCCAAACTTGAATATCATGTAACGATCGGCGCCGCCCATGACATAATCATCAAACGGTTCATCCAATTCGTACACGATTTCTTCGTCTGCGAACTTTGCGACTGCATTTGGCAAGACATAATCGGATGCCTCGGAGGGGCCTGCGGTAGGAGTCTCTTCTTCCTTCTTGACAGTCTTCAGCTGGATACCGCCGGGAGCCCCAACAAAGGGAATGACTCCTTTCAGACGTGAAACGACTTTTGTCCCATCAAGAAGCGTGGCGTCGTAGTGAAGTTCACTCGCCATGCCATTCGGTTCACCAACATCAATCCGGGTAACCGACGCAAGGTCGAGTTTCATTTCGGAGCCGCCAAAATAGATCGTTGGCTCGGCGAACATCAGTCCCTCTAAATCTACTTTTCGTCCGTCATAACGCGTCAATCGCCAACGGTTTCCGTCGAGTCTTTCGAACGACTTCATTTCCGCAAGGTATTGCGTCGAGTTGCCAAACCGAATGGCTTGTTCGTCGAGTTCGCCATTGATTTTTCCAGCTGCAAATTCAATCTCCACCGGAATCCGCAGACGAGCCTTGGTTTGTTTTACCGGAATCACCTTGACCGAGAATTGATCATCGCGGCTTCGCTTCTGAACTTCAAACTCCGGAGTGTCTCCTTGGTTGTCTCGGAGCTTCAGCTCGAATTGATATTTCTCTGCGGGAGTGCCGAAGGAAACGACATTAAATTTGAGCTTAACGGGCTGATGCCGTTTGACAAATCGAATGTTGACTTTTTCAAGGGCCAACTCGGGGCTTTCCAGGAACGGTTTAACCTTCGAAACGGGAATCGCAAAATTGACGTCGGTGCCCATCACTTTTTCCACGACGACGCCTACGACCTTGTTGTTGTTGTCCAGGATGGGGCCGCCGGAGTTACCAGGGTTCACAACCGCATCAATCTGGATTGACTCGAGCGAATCCGCTCGTTTTCGAAGCGACACCACACGTCCAACATTGACGCTGATCCTTGGGTAGGTTTCGTCTTTCAGGGCTAACGCGGTACCGAACGGAAAACCAAACGCGGTGATTTGCTGCGTCTCGAACAGAGTGGAGTCGTCTCCGAATTCCAGCACAACCAACCCGGCTGGCGGCTTGATTGCCCGCAAGAGCGCGAGGTCATGTTCAGCACTCGTCCTGACAATTTCCGAAAGAAACTTGACTTCCTTGTCCGTACCGGAATTCATGATCAAGGGAATTTGCTCGGATTCTCCCTGAACCACGTGTTCATTCGTGATAAAAAAACCTTTGGCGTCAATGCAAAATGCGGTTCCAAATCCATCCCCCGAAGGACGCTCAACCAGAACGGTCGCAGCCTTCGCGTTTGCGACATTGTCGCGGTCGAGTTGTGCGAATCCTCGTTCGGAAAATCCGAAGGAAACTCCGATGACGGTGATCAGAAAAAATGGAAAGGGGCAAATCGGTCGTCTTGGTAGCTCTAACATTCCATTCCAAAGTCTTGGCGAACAGCGTCTAAACGAACAGCGCGTATTCATCCGTTTCCCCACAAAGTGACGGTTATGAATACGAGGCAATGATGTATACGAGCAAGATAATTGTTCTTGCCAAGATATGCACGTCTCTGGTGGACTTTATTTGTCGCGAATGTATTTTCGACGGGAGGAGCGTGGGAAAAAGCCAGACGCGGCTGGATATCCGGCGACGTCTTACAAAATGCCTTTGCGTGACGGGACGATTCGGTGCGTGGTAGACTCTCGCTTCTTCACACGAAAAATCAACGAAGTTTTGAAACCACTGCAATGACGAAACAACTTATCGGTCTATCGATCGTCTTCCTGCTTCTATCGGGTCGGGGACTGCACGCAGACGATTCGGTCGGCCCCTATATCGGTACCTTAACGACCACGGAAGCCCACCTGCTTTACCGGCCTGGGAATGAGGCGGCCACACTGCGTTTGACCGTGCACGATGAACATGGCATGAAAGTCACTGCCGTTGACAGTCGCAGTGAATCCGAGCATGACTTTGTCGCCAAATTCCACGTCGTGGGGCTCGATCCTGGTACCACCTACCGATACCAAATCGAGAAGATCGAAGCGGGCAGTGCCACTCTGGTTGCCGGTGCGGATGGCGATTTGCATTTCACGACCGTTCCAGCGGAACGCAGTGGTCAAGTGCTGAACGTCGCCTTCATTTCTTGTGTCAACGATAGCACCGATCCGGTTTGGCAGGAGATGGCCAATCACAACCTCGATCTGCTGTGTCTGGGCGGCGACACTCCCTACGCCGACACCAGCAATCTCGCGGATCTGCGAAACAAGCATCGCCATCTGCTGCAGCGTCCCCCGCTCGCAGCGCTGGGCAAGAGCGTATCGGTTGTCGGTACCTGGGACGATCATGACTTCGGCTTGAACAACGGCAACGGAAAAAGTGCCGCAGCGTTGAAAGAAAATACTCGCCGCGCGTTCGTCGAATACCGCGTCCAGGATCAGTATGGCAGCGGAGAGGAAGGCATTTACCAAAAGACGGATCGGGGGGCGATGGAAGTGTTCTTGCTCGACGCACGATGGTACTCCCAAACCGGCCCATCACCTGTCAGCCCCAACCAATCGACTTGTTACGGCAAGGAGCAATGGCAATGGTTGCTGGACAGCCTCCGCAGTTCGGAGGCGCCTTTTAAAGTTCTGTTACACGGGCAAATTTGGCAAGACAAAAAGAATCGCGAAACCGATGACATGCACACCTACTACGCGGAACGCGACGCGCTGTTGGATTTCATCAAAAATGAATGCATCCCCGGTGTCGTGCTGGTCGGGGGTGACATCCATGTTTCGCGTCATCTAATGCACCCTCAGCGTGTTGGATACGACCTGCACGATTTCATTATCTCGCCGGGCCATACCAGCGTCATTCCTTCGCTGAATGTTTATCACCAAGACCTTGAGTGGTCGCGAGTCGAACCCAATCAGTTCCTGGTGATGACCGCCGATACCACCAAAGCCGTCCCCGTACTGACTGTCAAATTTCTCGACAAAGACGGCCAGGAAAATCTCGTCAAGACCATCACGTACGACCAGCTTACGCCTGAACCTGAAACGAGTATTGCCAAGGATTTACGCGGCTATTGGAGCTTTGATGGCGATACTAAAAATCGCTCCAAGTTAGGCAGTCGTCTGAACGGGCAACTCAAGGGCGGTGCCATCGTGAGCAACCAACACGGGGCTCGCGGTGGTGCGCTGCAGCTAAGCCACTCGGGCAGCCAATACGTTACGGTGCCACGTTCGATGTTGGATGATAACGCCAGCGTCTATACAGCGTCGAGTTGGTTCAAACCAGCGTCGCTACCAGATCATGGCAGCACCGACCGCTCCTTCATCATGGAATCAAATGTCACGAATCACTGCGATTTGCCGGGCGCTTCTGGCAGCGGCTATGCGATTTCTGTCGGACTCAGGGCGTGCGGAGATGCCGAGAAGATTAATCTGCAGCTATTCACCGAGACGCTCGTTCCTCAGCCCGTCGGCTCGGAGCGTTCGCCCGGCAGCAAACCGCAAGGCGGCTTTGACTGCTTGCTGGACCGTTCACTATTTTCGGATTGGACCCACGTCGCGGTCACGTTCGATTCCGAGCGGCTGCAGTTGTTTGTCAACGGCAAGCTGGCCAAGTCGCATCCGCTGCCGATCCGCGGACCGATTGCCGAAACGGGGGGCCTAGTGATCGGTGGCCACCGCACAGGGGATGGCCGAAACTTTGACGGCATGATCGATGAGGTCGCGATCTGGAACCGCGTTCTCTCCGCATCCGAGATTGACGCGATCTACAACAACGGTACCGCGGTGCCGTGCCTCATGGGGTTGTAACTTTCGCCTAAGACATCGCCGCGATCAATTCGCGAACTCGCTCCACGGACGTCACTCGACTGTGGTCTCCGAACCGTACTTCGCCAGTCGCAAACTCTGGACTTCGTGGCACGCTGGCGCTGGCATGGACTTCGCGAACTTGCGTTGCTTCCAAAATTCGGCGTACGTTCGAGCCATTGATTCCCGCTCCGGCGATCACCGTCAGCCGATTATCGGCACGGTCAACAAGTAGTTTGATCAGCTGCATGCCTTCTTCTGCGGTCGCTCTTTGCCCGGACGTCAGCAACCGATCGACACCTAGTCCGATGATCGTGTCGAGTGCTTGCAGTGGATCGCGAGTCATGTCAAAGGCACGATGGAAGGTGATTTGAAGAGGTCGGGATGCCTGAATCAATCGCTTCATCGCCCGCACATCGACGTCTCCATCGTGCGTCAGTGCGCCCAACACAACTCCCTGCACGCCCAATTCTTTGACCGCGTCGATGTCATGCAGCATGCTGCGGATATCATCATCGCTGTAGACGAAGCCTCCATCGTGCGGACGAATCATCACCATGCAAGGGATCTGACAACGCTGGACGCACTGGCGAACGAGACCCAAACTCGGAGTGGTCCCACCGGAGGATAGGTTGCTGCAGATTTCGATTCGATGTGCACCACCCTGCTCGGCCACCAATGCCGATTCGATACAGTCGATGCAAATTTCCAGTAGCATGAGATTCTCAGAGTGTGCGGAACATGCGCAGTCAAGCAGGGCCGACTTTTCGATGTGATCGAAGCTTCTGCGAAGTCCAGAGAGTAAAATGACTGCCGTTGGTTTGGGAGACGTCTTAATTCTGGGGCAAAAGGTTTTTCTCGCACTTTCCAACGATTCTTGTTAACGAATCGCTGTGGCGCCCATATCAAAGTTTGACGATTCGCAATCATAGTACACTGCAACCATAAAAGAGTATTCATGAAAAACTTGCTCGCTTTCACATTGGCAATCACGACAGTCATCTGCTCAGGCTTCGTCCTTGCAGCGGAGACATCGCAACCGAAACCAAACATCGTGCTGCTGTTCATCGACGACTGGGCGTGGAATGGTTCGCCGGTACCGATGGACGACGCCATGGAGAACTCGCGAATTCCGGTTCTGCAGATGCCGAACGTCGAGCGACTTGCCCGCGAGGGGATGAAGTTCCGTAACGCCTACGCTTCGCCGCAATGTTCGCCATCTCGCGTCTGCGTGCAGACGGGAATGTCTTCGCCGCGCAGCGGTTTCACCGTCTACATGAACAACGGCAGACAAGATTACTACGACGAAAAGGGATACAAAGGCTTCCCAGTTGTCCCTTGCGTCTCCGACATGACAATCGACGAAGGTGCGGTCACCATCCCCGAAGCTTTGAAGCCGCTGGGTTACGTCAGTGCTCACATCGGCAAGTGGCACATGCGGGGTAATCCCGGCGATGAAGGCTATGGGTTGCATGATGGCGATACGGACAACAACCCAGGCAACACGTTGCCTGAGAATGCTAAACAGCGACTACCCGATGATTTAACCGATCCTAAGCTGATGTTCAGCGTTACGGAAAAGGCGATCGGCTTTATGGAGGATCAGGTGGAAGCCGGTCAGCCCTTCTACTTACAAATTTCTCACTACGCGATGCACGAAGGCCGCGAGTGTCTACCCGCGACGCGTGAGAAATACCTGAACCATCCCGCGGTACAGGCCTATTACAAAAAAATCGGCAAGACAGCCGAAACCGTGACGCGAAAATCGGATCCGGCGATCTGGTTGGGCATGGGCGAAGACCTCGATGGACGCATCGGTGCTGTCTTGGACCGTATCAAAGAACTGGGAATCGAAGACAATACTTATGTGATCATGGTGTCGGACAATGGTTATCGACATTCCTTCTTGCCGGGCCTTACCCAGCCGCATCACGGTGCGAAGTGGTGGGTATGGCAAGGCGGCATTCGCGTTCCGATGATCGTCAAAGGTCCAGGCATCCAAGCGGGCTCGGTGTTCGCAGGCAACGTCGTCAACTACGACTTCCTGCCGACGTTTGTCGATTGGGCGGGCGGCGATCCGGAATCACTGAAGAGCATCGATGGCGTCAGTCTGGCGGGCCACATGGCGGGCGAACAACCAAGCGAGTCGTTTCTCAACCGCAATTTGTACTTTCACTATCCGCACTACCGGTCTGGCATGCCGCATTCGGCCGTGGTCTCTGGCGACCGAAAGCTAATGCACTTCTACGACCGTCCCGATGTGCCGATGCTGTTTGACTTGTCAGCCGACATGGGTGAAGCCCACAACATCGCCAAAGCTCACCCCGAGAATCACAAGAAGTTGTACCGCGAAATGATGGACTATTTCGAACAGGTCGGCGCACGCATTCCCAAGCTAAATCCCGACTACGACGCAGAACTTTATAAGATGGCGAAAGAGTACGACGAACGCGTTGCCTGGGGAGCCTTCGAAGACCAAAGACCGCTGGAAGAAGATGAGAAATAGATGCATCAATCTATCGCACTGGTCAACCAAGTCAGAGACTTGCAGCAAACCATCTTGAAGTTCGCCCGAATTCTTGGGTTTTACTTTGTGGCATCAACGGCCATCGGAACGGAGAAGCCGAATATCGTTTTCATCCTGAGCGACGCTCATTGCTTGTCTCCTCACATTCGCTTCCCAAACCAAGACGGAAACGCGACCAAACGTCCTGTCCGTTACCGTTGACGATATGATCAGCCATTTACGAACAACGCTCCGAACTCCAATTACAGAAAGACGCGGATGCCCAAGAATACGACGAATCGGCTGATGAACGAAACTGCGGATCATCATTCCGTTCCAAGGGCGAGAACGCCCGGTGTGTGCTGGCTAGTGCGATTTGGTCACGGCGTCGCCGTGAAGTTCCATGTCCTGTTGCTGTTTTCGATTTGTGTCTCTGTGACGAATTCGGTTGCGGCCGAGCCAACCAAGTCCAACGTCGTTTACATCATGGCCGACGATGTCGGCTGGGGCGACTTGAGCGTTCACGGCGGCGGGGTGCCGACGCCGAACATCGACCGGCTCTTTTCACGCGGCGTCGAACTGACGCAGTTCATGGGCTGGTGCGTTTGTTCGCCGACGCGTGCGATGCTGCTGACCGGACGGCATCCGATCCGAGTCGGTACGGCGCCGGAGGTGGGTGGTGAATTGGAAAAAGAGGAGACCACCATTGCCGAAGGTTTTAAAACCAGCGGCTATCGCACTGGTATCTTCGGCAAATGGCACAACGGTGACGATCCTGATACGCCGGAATTCCGAGCTGCGTTCGCCGAGGCGTTCAAACAGATGCCGAACAAAAAGTTCGCAGGGGGACACGGCGTTAACGCCCATGGGTTCGACGAGGCATGGGTTTATTACGGTGGCGGCGCGGATTATTTCAATCGCCGAACCGTCCAGGGACGTGGACCGGTCTCGTGGTGGCACAATCTCGAGTTCCGCCCGCAAGATGAAGGCTACACCGACGATCTGGTGACGAACTACGCCATCGACTTCATCCGCGAGAACAAGGAACGTCCGTTTTTCTGTTACGTGCCTTTCCACATTGCCCATGCACCACTTCAGGCAAAGGATGACGATCTGGCCGCCATCGATCCGAATAAGGCTGCCGGGCTTCCTGCCGCCAGCGAAAAGACGACGGACGAGGGGAAACGCATCCATGCCGCGATGTTGCACTCGATGGATAACAACGTCGCCGCCATCGTTGCCGAGCTGGAAAAACTCGGTCTGATCGACAACACGATTTTCGTCTTTACCAGCGACAACGGCGCGATGGAAGCTGGCAGCAGCCTGCCACTGCGCGGTCACAAGCACACCATTTACGACGGCGGCGTGCGTTTGCCGACCGTCTTCCACTGGCCCAACGGCGGCCTCGTCGGCGGAAGGAAGTGGGACGGTCTGTGCGGTGTACTCGATATGTTTTCCACGTTGATGGCGATGACGGACTCAACGATGCCGCAGACGCGTCCGCTAGACGGCAAGAATATCTGGCCCGCGTTGCGTGACAACCAGCCGAGCCCGGTGGAAAGTTACTACTGGGTCTGGCGTGACGAGGACGCGATCCGTACCGACCTGTGGAAGCTCCATCGCTTTTTCAACCGCTACGAACTTTACGACATCAGAAACGACGAGACCGAGTCGAACAATGTCGCTGAGGCACATCCTGATGTGATCGGATCACTCGTGGCGAAGATGAACGACTGGGCCGATTCGATCGGCGTCGCGATCAGTCACCAGCCTGCACCCACGAAATACCACGCACCGGCTGCTCCCGAAGGCGAAGTGCTGGCCGTCACTGTGACTATCACCGACAAAGCGAAGCCGAGAGATCGAATGGCGATCTCGTTAGCGAACTGGAACGGCACCCAATACGCTACCGATTGGATCGAATACGATATCGCCTTTTCCGCGAACGCGCCGAAGCGGCGTCCGTATTTCTCAACGCTCGAAGGCAACAATTCGAAACCCTTCGGTCCCCTGTTCAAACCCGGCATGGGCGTGGATCAATTCGGTCGCGATCAGAGCACCGGCCCCGGCATCGCCGACGGCAAAAGTATCTGGGAGCACCGCGTCGTGGGTCTCGCCAGCACCGCACCTGGTCCGCTGGGTAAACACGGAGTCATCTTCAGCGGCGGCACAGCGGGCACGTTCACGATCTATCTCGACAACCTTCGCATCCGCCATGCCGACGGCAGCACTACATCGCTGTGGACCAACGGCAAAGACACTCGCGCCGGTAAATTCAAAGAGAATGAATTTTTCAAAGACCTCAAGATTCGAGCTGTCAATATGGCGGAAGTTGGCAAGTGACAAGGGATGTGCGATTTACAAGTTGATGTAAGGTGGGTTAAACAAAACCATGTGTCTGGTGGGTCGGCGTTCGCGATTAAAGGTTTGAATCAAAATCAGTTATTGGGGGGAGTTTGTCGATTTGCGACGCCCCACCAGTCACCTCGCGAACTTGACCCACCCTAAATTCCCTGGGTGACTGCGAGTCACGAAGTGACGACATGCAATAGCCACGGACGTGAGTCCGTGGTCTGGCAAAAAACGGTCGGGGCAGTCGCAACGCGACGACAGGCGATTTCACCGAACGAGACAAAACGATGTCGCCCATCAAAATGAGCTTCAATCGTTTCTCTGGGGTAAGGCGAATCGTCGTGGTCCTCCTGCCGTCGCTTCGCGACTTTGCAGCCGGATGTCTGCGTCTTTCCCCGGACTGACGTCCGGGGCTAAAACCTATCGTCGCGTTGCGACTGGGTGACTGCACGTCGCAGGTCACTGACCGGATCGCGTTTGACAGCCGAATATGGGGACAGACGAAGGGGCTGACTGAATTTATTTGCTCGTCAGAAAGAGAAAACGTGAGACGAAAAAGACGGGCGATCGTCACACCCGAAAGCAATGCAGTTTATTAACGGCGACTCCTTATTTACCATGACGACCGATATCATGCCGTCGCCCTGTACACTTTGTGATTAACATCGCAGGGATACACCAGCCCACCGTAGAAAATGAGAATTGTTGAATGAAATATCACCGATCCTGCCCTCCATGTCGAACTCCTGTGGTGCTGATCGCGGCGGTCTTGCAGTGCGTCCTCAGCATCGACGGATTGGCTCAGTCGCCTGAAGTCACCCCTCAGTCGCTGGTGTTTCGCCGTCAGGCAACGAGGAGAATGATCTTTGATCGGTCGCAGCAGATTCCACTGTCATCGCTACAGCCCGATAAGATTGTTGGACTGGACTTGATGCATCCCGAGCTGGGAGATCCGACAGGCGACACCCGAGGCACGATCGAAGCAGGGCGACTGAGAATCTCGACTGACGAACACAACGCATCGTCCGAGCGGTGGGTCGGCGGATTTAATCCCTTCGCAACTTACGAACTCAGCCTGCACCAATTCGATGGGAGCGGGCGAATAGGGTTAAGCTTTTGTGACACCGAGCAAAAGAACTTCCTTTCCGCGTGCATTGTTGCCAAGGACGACAAGTACCAAGCGATCGAATGGGTTGTGGTCAAGGACGGACAGGAAGTCAGTCGTCAAGAATATGCTTGGCCTGACGACGTCAGGACAACGGGGCCGATGCGGCTACGTGTCCAGATGTTGGCGGTCGGAGTGAACCTGTACCTCGATTCCGAAGGAAAGTCGCATCTGGTCGGGTATCCCGATGTTAATGAACATCTCGAACTTCGCCGCAAAGACGTGATCTCGCGTTACGAGTTTCGCTTGTCGAGTGACCTCGAAGCAAACTCATCCGCTGAAATTGACGAAGTCCTGTCCGCCTTGACGCCCGGTTGTGGACAAGCCGACATTCGTGCGATCACTAACCAGTTCGGTGAGCCACTGTTAGATCAAGGCCGCGTGTGGTTGACGATGACGGTTCGCGGACGTGCCTTGCCACCACCGATGCAAGGGGTGTTTTCGATGGACCCATCGGTTTTCGACATTCGCTTCGAGGGCATTATCGTCTTTGATATGGATGACGGACTTTGGCGGAATGAACTCGCCTCACACCTGTTCTACGACGAGTCATCGAAACAGTGGCGAGGCTGGACAACCGGCTTCAGCGCACTGGGGACGAAATCGAAACAAGAAGAAAAGGCGATTCTCGCGGTCTGGAGTGATCGTGATCCGCGGCGTGGTTTTTCAATCATGCACGCCAAGCCGATCGGCCTGGCAGGACAGCACGAAGACCCCCACGGTGTCTACGATTCGGAGGCGGGGAAATGGCATTTGTTGCTGTCCGAGAAAGCGGGTAAGTATCGAGCGGGAATGTGGGAATCCGATTATTGGGATCGCGGATATGAACGCTTGGCCGGTCCCGTTGAGATGGACAGTACGGGGACTTTGATTCAAAAGGTCGGCGACTCACGCTATGTCTTCTTCGGTAGCGCCGATCGCAAAGTCTATATCCGCAGCTATCCCGAGCTGGAACCGGTCGGTGAGTTGAACATGCATCTGCCGCCGTGGAACGAGAATACAGGAACGCGAATCTGGCCCAACATCATCCCCCTTCCCGACGGTTACCCAGTGCCGTACATCGCACTAATGATGGATCGCCAAAACTATCCTGGTATGCCAAAGAGCAATTGGACGTACGGTGCAATGTATCTGTACCACGCCCAGCCCTAGCTTGTCCGTTGTTCGGCTGCGAGGAAGAGGACAGTGGGTACCGCCCGCCCAAACTGTCTCGTCGCAAAGCTTCTAACGTGTGCGAAACACGGGATTTACGATGATCGAAGTTTGCTTCGTCGCATTTTCCATGGCTCGGAATGCTGTCGCAATTACAGTGAAATACGGGTCTGATCAAAACAATGGTCACCGGATAGACTGGTGTCGGAACACGCAGCAGGATTGGAGCGACTCACGACGTAAACGGTGGACGGTCCAATTGTTTGTTCAACTTGACTCGTGCAGCGTTCCAGTTTAATTGACTTCGGCGACACCGGTGTCGACTACGTATTCTTATAGGAACGTGGCGACCCGACAAACTTCTGTGTCAGTGTGGGTAATTCATGATCATTCGTCTCTCTCATAAACTTGCTACGAAAATCAAAGCAGGCAAACTTTCGGAGATGCCGCTCGATGACAACGAGTACGCGGATTGGTCGGGGCACTTGTTCACGGTAAATCGAACCCAGTACGTCATTCTGTGCAATACAAAGTCTTTCTACTCGTGCGTCATGTTTGGAAAAGGGATCACGAACGACAGCACTTTTATCGCCCGAGCCCTGGACACGATTCGAGACTTCACAGCCGATGACGGACAGCAGCTGCTTTACCGAAAATACATCGCTCCCTCGAGTGGAGCGGTCAGCTTTGCCAAAGCGTTGAATCGCTCTGTGATTGGATCGATGAGTGATCATATCTTTGCGGCAAAGCTGATGCTCGATGATGGCATGGCAGCGAGCGATATTGGCTATAAGCTGAACGTAACGCCGTTGTCAGCATTGGTCGGCCTTGATGATCGCAAGTATGGCCACCCCAAGGAAGTCTTTGTGAACCTGTTAAATCGAAAGACTGATGAGTGACGTGGAAGCTGCGAGACGCCAGAACGAAGAGGAAAGAATGAACGTCACAATTCGCCCCGAAAGCACCGATGATCGTCAATTGATTTGGAACGTCAATCACGCAGCATTCGGAAACGATGCAGAGGCGAATTTGGTTGAAGCTTTGCGTAAAGGTGGATTTGTCGTGGTCTCACTAATTGCTGAACTCGACGGAAAAATGGTTGGACACATTTTGTTCAGCCAAGTCTCGATCCTGACCAAAGATCGAGCCATTGATGCGGTATCTCTGGCACCGATGGCCGTGCTGCCTAGTCATCAACGGCAAGGCATCGGAAGCAAACTGGTGGAAGCAGGGCTGCAATCATGCCGAGAAGATGGTTACGAGATCGTCGTTGTGCTCGGTCATCCCAAGTTCTATCCCCGATTCGGTTTCTCTTCCGAATTGGCTCGGCCACTGGACTCACCATTCGGCGGTAGCGAAGCATGGATGGCGATGGAGCTTGAGTCGGGTGTCTTGAGGGGCACAACAGGCTCGGTGAAATATTCGCCGCCGTTTGGAGCTTTTGGATAGCCATGAACTCAACATCACCGTGTGAAACACTTGTAAAGAATTGACAGTCGAATCAAAGGATGAAGGAAGCTCGAAACCGCACTGAAAACGTTTTGACAGCCGAATGTTGGACAGACGAATTGTCAGACTGAATTCATTCGGCTGTCCCCGTTTCGATTAATTTTCTTTTGCTTTCGGTCAGCGTCTTAATCTCAGACCCAACCGAATCCCGACGATTCTGACAATCTCGCATCGCAGCTTTCACGCGAGAGATGATGCTGGAGCATTCCGCTTTTGCATTGCTGATTTTTGATTGGACAATCCAATCGGAAATCAGTCCATCGAAGAAGTAATCTGCAAACTTCGAGAATCCATCGATCTGCAGCGATACCTGAAGTCGCTCGTCAGCATCCGCAAGTTCTTCTTCAAATCGCAGTAACCTCCTTTGCGCGATTCTGGCTTGATCCTTGGCGGCGTCGATCTTTGAGTGTTTTGCCATCGTCGTCAGCATGCCGCCGCCGAACATATCCAGCACGCCCCAGTTGGCGGCGGAAACAAGTGTGTCTTGGATTTCTTCAACCGATTGAAGTGCGAACTGCCCCGCCTCAACGGCCTCATCAAGTTCCTTTTGGTCTGCCGCTAAATCCGCGATCCGCTGCGTTAGTTCAACAAGCTTTCTTGCAACGTCGCTGTCGTTATCCGAAAGATATTGCTCTTTTTCGACAAGCACACGTTCGTACTGCGTGCCAGCGTTTTCCAATCGCGATGACTCGTCCGTCAATCGCTGCACTTCCTCACGGAGATAATCAACGCCGGCGGTAGCTTGATCAAATTTCAGTTTCGCGGCGACAAACTCTTGTCGCTCTTTATCAAGTCTCTGCTCCTTGCTGCCAAGCATGGCATGAAGCAATCCAGTGAGACTTAGTCCTTCCAACGCAGCGAGATCCGAATGCTCTTTCTCAACGATCTGCCTCAGACTCGTCTGCTCGTGTTTTGCTTTTGTCAGCAAACGGCGGGCGGAACTTAACATCGCTACAAGCTTGTCTCTCTGTCGGAGGTTCGCTTTGGCAATCGCAAGCCGTTCGTTGAAATCGTTTAACATTCAGGTTTCCTTTCGGTCAAACAAGACAGTGCTTCGCAATCCGACGACAAAATAACATTGACGCTCGGCGTCCCCCAATTGTCAGGCTTCATTCGTCAGACATCAGGGCGCTGATAAAAGTGACCATTGGAATTGCAACACCGCCCCTCGTCCAATTTATCCCCTCGTCCATACAATCAATGCACACACGAGTTGGCGGGGGGCTACGACCAAACGTGTTGCAAGACTTCTTCCAGCAATTAATTTGCATTTTTGATTCGTTCGTCCGTCTGTCCGTTCATTAATTATTCATGGGTGCAGCCATCACTGGACACTCCGCACGAAACTTCCAACCGCATCGAGGTATTCCCTTTCATTCGCATTGAAAATCGTGTTGTGGTTGCCGTTTGGGAATCGCACAAGCCGCTTCTGGCGTGACCCAGCCCACTTGTGATTGCGTTCGGCGTGGGAGATGTCGATCAAGCCGTCTTTCTCGGTGTGTAGTGTCAACAACGGGTTGGTATATCCTGCCAGCTTGTTCTTGTGGTTGAAGTATCGTTTGACTTCGGTGCGTACGTCGGCCTCGTCGAATCCTACCGACTCCAAGTCTGCGTAACTCAGGAACCGTTCTGATGGGTCGGCGATGCCACTCTCGATGACCAAGCCAGCAATCTTAGGCTGACGATGAGCTAACTCGATGGCATAAAGCGATCCGATGGATCGACCAAAGACGATGGCTTTTTCTGGCGAAACACCAGCAGAAATCATTGCTGCTTCGCCATCACCCAACATCGCAACAAGCTTCGCTTTGCCGGTCGATCCGCCGTAATCTCGATACTCGACAAACAGTGAGTTCAGCCGCATGTCTGCGAACAAGTCCGCCATGAACGGAATGTAGTCCGCAACCGCCTCTCCGTTTCCGTGGAAGTGGATTATCGTGAGGTCATCGGGATCAACGATCCTCCGATAGCACGTCAACTTAGCGCCATCGGTATTGACCATGAATGGGGCGTCAACAGTTCGATTCTGCGGAAACAAATAGCGACCGCTGATCGCTTGATGATCAAGAATACTGCCGGTCATGTTAGTTCCTCGCACGCCCTCAGCATCGCTTGAAGCGGTTCAGGATCAGCGAGACGATGATCAGAGCCAATCTCGATCAATGCATCTGGCCGCAAGTTGCTGTTGCTGACGAGTTCCTCTGACTCACTAAAGGGAATCACATCGTCTCGTCTTGAGTGCAGAATGATCGTGTTCGGCTTGACGGTCGTGGCCGTGCCCCAGCTTTTCCACGCAGGACAAATGAGAACGAGTGGTGTATCGCCGCTGTTCATGTTGGCTGCAACAGCACCACCACGAGAGCTGCCAACGATCACATCAGGATGATGCTGATCGAACTCGGCTTCGGCGATGCGAACCGATTCCTCAAAGTCATCATCCGGCAGTGCAGGATTTAGAACTTGATAACCGTTCGTTTTGAGGAACGTAGGCTTGCGTCCGCCGACTACGCTGGTCCAGCCGTGCAGGAAAAGGACTTTCATTTTTCGCAAACGTCCCTGCTTTTGAACTTCTCGATCCAATTTTGCATGATCTTCAATTCTAAATTAGGTCTGGGGAACCGATCGATAAATCGTTTCCTAAGCACCGCACAGGTAGACTCTCAATCGGCACGTAATTCATTATTCGGATATAAAGAATAGCTGCAAGGCCGGCGTAAATGACGCACGTTGCATGCTTTATTCTAAATCAGTTTAGCATCGCGGATCCGAAACACGAGCGGCATGAAGACTTGGTAGAATGAACAGGCTACATCAATTTCAGGAAGGACGAATCTAGTTTTTACGACAAACAAGGCAGACAATACGAAATAACGACCATTCATTCTTAACGGAAACACGTCATGCAAACGAATGCTCACACCGGAACAACAATCGACGAGGTTGCAGAAGGAATTTACCGCATCAATACTCCGCTGCGGACCGATGCTATCCCCCGTGGTTTCAATCTCAGCCAGTACCTCATTGTTGACGATGAACCGATGATCTTTCACACGGGCTGGCGTCGATGGTTTCCGTTCGTGTCCGAAGCAATCTCGAAGGTCATTCCGCTCGACCGCATCCGCCACATCGGTTACTCACATTTCGAGGGCGACGAATCCGGTGCCATGAATGAGTTTCTGGCTGTAGCACCACACGCAGTTCCGTTTGCCAGCCACATTGGTCTAATGACATCGCTTAACGATCATGCCGACCGAGAGGGCCGAGGTTTGGCTGATGGCGAGACTTTCTCGACCGGTCAGAAGACGTGGCAGTGGATTGATACCCCACATGTGCCGCACGGTTGGGACTGCGGCGTACTGTTTGACCAGACAACCCGCACACTATTGTGTGGCGACCTATTCACCCAGCCTGGTGCGGACACAATACCCATCACAGAATCAGAGGTTCTGACTGCCAGCGAGACCATGCGCAAACCAATGGATTACTACGCCCACTCAACGAAGACCGGCACAATCTTGGAGCGTCTGGCTTCGCTCAATCCTACGACGCTTGCTTGTCAGCATGGGAGTGCCTACCGAGGCGATGGTGCTGCCTTGTTGCGAGAGCTCGCGGCGATCCTCGAAAAAGAACAGCGGGCTGCGTTGACGCAAGGGAAATGAAATGGCACGATCACTTGATGTGATTCTGGTCGTCGATTTGGAGTCGACCTGCTGGGAGGGCTCTCCGCCGCCCGGCCAAACAAGCGAAATCATCGAGATCGGTCTTTGCACGATTGATCTGATGTCGCTGGATCGAACCGAGAAGCGTAGTTTTCTCGTGAAGCCCGTTCAGTCAGAGATCAGTGATTTCTGTACCGAACTCACGACGCTCTCGCCAGACATGTTCACGGATGCCGGAAGTCTTGCAGATGCCGTCAAGGTCCTGAAGAAAGAGTACCGATCAAAAGACCGGCTCTGGGCGAGTTGGGGCGACTACGACCGTCGCCAGTTCGAGCGAGTCTGCAAGGATCTGAACGTCGGTTATCCGTTCGGCCCAAGTCATCTGAATGTAAAGTCCTTGTTCGCCGCTGCAATCGACTCCGGTCATGAACTCGGTTTGGACGGTGCTTACAAACAACTCGGACTTGAACTTGAAGGCACCCATCACCGTGGCGACGACGATGCTTGGAATATTGCTCACGTTCTGTGTCGTCTTCTGAGGACGATGAGGAGTGATGACGATGAGTGATCATGCTAAGTTGTCAATCGATATGGCCAGCTACTTCGAGCAAGTGCTGAGGTGGCCGGAAAGAGCTCGGCACAGTCTGCTGTCGGTCGATCAAATGTACGTTTGCAATGGGCCCAGATCACACCCCAACGGGCCACAAGTGTGAACGTCGAGCGATCCAGCTTGGGTTGCGAGGCGAGACACTCGAAGTCTATGGCAAACGTGAAGCTCTCGAGATCATCGATGTCAGCGACTTTGTCGCGGAGCAGCGAGTCGAGGTTGCAAATTTGCCAAGTGACGAGTTGTTGACGCCTGCTGAAGAGCCCTACGTCCCCGCCGATCAATCGATTGCAAAACACATTGGACTTGAATTGCCGGATTGAAACATGGTCTACGGAACAATCGTTGCCTCAGTGTCCGAAGAATTCGGTGTCCGAGGGATACGACAGCAACGATAGTTTACTCGATGCCAGATGCGCCGAGTAGTTTAAGATTTAGCGATCCGCCACTGACAAGCATTTCGTCAAGTGCGTTGGAGACATCCTCGCTGTTGATCTCTCCAGAACCATTGCGCTCAATGTGGAACTGTACGGATCGCCGCATCAGTTCCTTGATGAAGGCAGCGCTCACGCCTTCTGTACGTCGAACGACATCTGCAACAACTTCGTCTGATAGCGAAATGCCTTCCGAGTAGAGTCGAATGAGCTTGTTACGGCCAGAATCATTGGGAAGTGGAAACTCAATCGCTTGATCGATTCGTCCTGGTCGAGAAGCCAGCGCTGCTTCGAGTGACTCCGGTCGGTTCGTCGTAAGAATGAAAAGGATGTCGGCATCTTGCTTTAATCCGTCCATTTCGTTGAGTAGCTTGTTGAGCAAGATTTCATCGCAGGGGCTGTTCATATTGGCACGATCTCTGGCAATTAGATCGACATCTTCGAGTACGACCATGCTCGGTTGCAACAGACGGGCCAATGTCATGTACTCGGACAACAGTCCGACTTGTTCAGCGGAAATCAATAGCGTCGTGTGGTCTTCCAATGCACGTGATAGATAGTGAATGGTGTGTGTCTTTCCCGTTCCCGGAGGCCCGTAGAACAGAATCCCCTTTTTCGTCGATTGCTTGAACTTCGAGAGACGCTCTCGCTGTTGAACAAACTGAATAACATTGCGTTCAAGTAGTTTTAGCGTCGATTCAGGCAGAATGACGTTCTCTCGTTCAACCAACCGAAGCTTGTGAACGGTGATGCCAGTCGATTGTCCGGTGTAGGAATGTTCAGACTGTTCAAGTGACAATGTTTTGCCACGGTAAGACTCTGCCTTCAGGATTGCTTCTTCCAAGTGCTTAAAAAAGCTCTGGGCGATTTTTGTACCCTCGGGAGAATTCGGCGTACCGACTTGAAATTTCATTCCGGTAATCTGGCCGTATTGTCCGGTGGGGGTCAACAGAACAGCAAATCGACTCTGGTTCTTTTCGAGAAGCCAAAGGCCGACTTTGAGAACTCTGACTGGAGTTTCGTCACCAATGTCGATTTCCTCGAACTCGGGTGGGATCGAAACAGGGGGATAGTGTTCACTTTCGATCACACAGTCGGCAAGAGACACGCCTTCGTGAGAGTATTCTTTGCGGACCCCACAGAAGTGCAGCACTTCGGTGTCGTCGCCGAACAGCCTGTCAATCGCTCGTTGAAGGTCGGCACGAACTCGGAATGGAAACTCTCGTTCAGAGATCGTAATGCTGTCGATCTTGATTGGATGAAAATGGGAGTGCAGCAACGCAGCGACGGTACTACGATCGTGACTTGCGGTCTTGATGCACCTCGTCACGATGTACGAAATCCCGCCGCCCATCAACAGCCCCACTAGCAGCCACCCTAAGTATTCCATTTTTGACTCTCTTCGTCGTACGCGATCAACGGGTAATTCTGTCGTTCAAGATTCTGCGGTAGTGCGTCCCTAATTGCTCCGACACAACAGATCGAAGACACAACGGATCGACAGCATGTTCACAGGCTATCTGTAACTTGTTCATCAATAGCACGAGTGGTGAAACGTTGCGAACGGAAATTATAGCGAAAGTGCTTCGCCAGATTCGCTAGCGAACCTTTTTGTCACGCAAAGTGTCACCTAAGCAACTCGAGACCGAAAAGGAATGTGCGTCATGCCTCATGCGAATCAACAACATTCTGAAGAACTGTCATTTTGATGGCGTAATCCGGCACTCACCTATTGAGACTCAACTCAAGCCCACACGGTGCAGGTCAACCGTGTGGGCTTTTTTTATTGGTTGTGGCACGAGTGAATGAGATGGAAGCTGTTGTGTTTACTGGTCTGCAAGGGTCAGGAAAGTCTTCGTTCTTTAAAGAGCGATTCTTTGCAACTCACGTGCGGATCAGCCTCGATCTTTTGCGAACTCGGAATCGGGAAAACCGTATTCTTGAGGTTTGCATAGAGACGCAGCAGCGGTTTGTCATCGACAACACGAATCCGACTTGCGACGAACGAGCCAAGTACATCGGTAAGTCACGGGATTCAGGATTTAGAGTGATCGGCTACTACTTTCGCTCAAAAGTGGACGACTGCTTAAGAAGGAACAAGGAACGGACTGATCGAGTGCCAGAAGTAGCGATTCTTTCGACTGCAAAGAAGTTGGAACTTCCAAAGCTGGACGAGGGCTTCGACGAATTGTGGTACGTGAGAATTGAAAACAGTGGGTTTGCGTTAGAGGAATGGAAAGATGAAGTTTGACGATCTTGACAAGAAAATGCGGGTCTATGAAACCGCCGCCGATTTATGTGTGTTGCCGGGCATGTTTATGGTTGCTCGCATCGACGGTCGCAGCTTTACCCGATTGACGAAGAATGCCTGTCAATTTGAAGCACCGTTCGATGTTCGATTCCGCGATTTGATGGTGGCAACAACCAAATCGCTGATGAATTGTGGATTCAAAGTGATTTACGCTTATACCGAGAGCGATGAAATCTCGCTGCTCTTCGATCCTGATGAGCGAGTGTTTGGTCGCAAGTTGCGTAAGTACAATTCAACGTTGGCCGGTGAGGCGAGTGCCCAGTTTTCAGTAAGGTTAGGTCAAGCTGCATCCTTCGATTGCCGCATTTCGCAGTTGCCTAACATCGAGCAGGTTGTCGATTACTTCCGCTGGCGAAATGAAGATGCTTCTCGAAACGCCCTGAATTCATGGTGTTACTGGACATTGCGAAAAGACGGCTTCAGCGAACAGCAGGCCACAAAGAAACTGCTCGGAAAATCCGTAAGCCAAAAGAACGAGTTGCTGTTTCAGTACGGTATCAACTTCAACGATATTCCAAGTTGGCAGAGACGGGGCGTCGGCTTGTACTGGGGAAACTACGCTAAGACTTCGATCAACCCAATGACAAAGACGGAGACGGTTGCTCGCAGAAAACGCATCCAAACGGACTACGAACTTCCGATGAAGAGCGATTACGGCATTTTCGTCGAATCGATAATTTCACAATCACGAACAGCTGGAGCGACATGATGGGTGCCTCAAACGGCAATTTCGTCAAATATCCTCGCACTCCTCACTTGTTCGGATCCAAGGGAACCGCAGACGACAAACATCTAGGCGAAGCAGAATCGTGTGAATTCATTGCGGACGAATCTCTGATCGTCGAAGAAAAAATCGACGGAACCAACGTCGGGATTCACTTCTCGGACGATGGTGAAATCGTTCTACAGTGCCGAGGCCACTTGATCACTGAGGGAATGCATCCACAGTACGACTTGTTCAAACAATGGGCGGTGGTCAAACGAAATGTCTTGGAAGAGCGGCTGCAGCAGCGTTATATCCTGTTTGGTGAATGGGCCTACGCACGTCACTCGATCTTCTATCGTCAGCTTACGCATTACTTTTTCGAGTTCGACCTCTATGACAAAGAGGCGGAAGCGTTTCTCGATCTCCAGAAACGATTGAGTCTGCTTGAAGACACGGGAATTGAAACGGTTCCCGTTTTGCACACGGGCGTCCTGAGACGAAAAGAGATGGAAACGCTAATTGGTCCGTCGAAGTTTGACAGTCAGTTCGAGAACCCCGAAACCAATCAGACGGACAACTTGATGGAAGGGCTGTACTTTAGAACGGAAGCAGAGGGATTAGTAACTGGGCGAGCCAAGTTTGTTCGGCCAGCATTCGTCGAGAAAATCAAGCAGAGCACTCACTGGCAGCAGCAGGTGATGGTGCCCAACGAGCTTGCAGATGACGTGGATATTTGGTCATGAATTGGGAGCAACTCAAAAATCAGACGCTTGACGACATCGTGGCATGGGCAGAAACCAAGCCATGGTGCCGAGCGATGGCGGACTGCGCACAGGATGCCGAGTGGCACTCCGAAGGAGATGTCTGGACACATACCAAGATGGTTTGCACGGAGCTTACAAGGCTGGATGAATGGTCTGATCTGTCTGCTCACCAGAGAACATCGTTGATCTTCACTGCACTATTCCATGACGCTGCCAAACCGCTGACCTCTCAGGTCGATCCCAACACGGGACGTATCACTTCGCCAAAACATGCTGTGAAGGGTGAGCATCTCGTCCGAGCAGTTCTGCGAGAATTGGCGTGCGATCTGAAAACCCGTGAGGAGATTGCACGACTCGTCCGATACCACGGTCGGCCAGCCTTTTTGCTGGAACGCACAGAACCGACACACGAGGTGGTTCGACTGTCGTGGCTTGTCGAGAACCGGTTGCTCTATTTGTTTGCTCTTGCGGACACTCGTGGGCGAAACACCGATTCGATGACTCGTCCTGAAGAGAACCTGAATTATTGGAAGTTGCTCTCGGAAGAGTCGGACTGCTACGACAAGCAGTATCCGTTCGCCAACGACCATGCTCGATTTCTGTTCTTTCAGCAACGTCATCCCAATCTGCACTACGTGCCTCACGAAGAGTTTTCCTGTCAGGTGACGGTGATGGCTGGCCTGCCCGGTAGCGGCAAGGATTCTTGGTTGTCTCGAAACCGCGGTGACTTACCTGTGGTCGGCTTGGACGACATTCGTGGAGAACTCAACGTCGATCCGACCGATAATCAGGGCCACGTGGTGCAACTGGCGCGTGAGCGATGCCGTGAGCACCTTCGAGCCGGAAGGTCATTTGCCTTCAACGCGACGAACACGATGAAGCAGACCCGCGGACGCTGGATCGACTTGTTCACCGACTACAACGCTCGTATCGAATTGGTTTATGTTGAGCCGTTATTCAATGACCTGCTCAAACAAAACAAGAGTCGGGCGAACCCGGTTCCCGAGAAAGTCATCAGGAAACTAGCGGCAAAGTGCGAGCCGCCAACTTGGGCCGAAGGTCACTCTGTGATCTTCTCAACCGGAGATTCGTAATTCCATTTACGTCTCTCGTCCGCCGTCAGCACTCGCAACAGTAAACCGCGTAAGACAATTCAAGATCAACTTTCCACGCACACAATCGAGACGCAACGACAGGGTCAGAATAATCTGGACGATAGAGGAGGTTGCGTGCTTCATCTTCTTACCTCCATTTTCCTACCAATTCTTTTCTCGGGTATGCACTCACCACCGAGGCGACGATGATGCGTGGAATATCGCCGGAATCCTGGGCCGACTACTATAGGCGAAGCGAGGTGGATGAACGCTTGCGGACGAACGACGCACCCTACTTTGTTTGCAGGGCTTGGCGAAATGATTGCGGCATATTTTTGTAAACCTCCACGACGGTGCCGCTGAACGATGTATAAGTCGTGCTGTTGGTCTTGATCTCAGGATCCGCGTCATGCTCGAGCAACAAAGTTAGCACGGAAAACGCCTCTGTCTGTGTCTCCTCGTTTTGAAGATGCTCTGCGTGAATGGCCCAGCGATCAAACAATTCAAACAGCGGTGTTTGCCCACGCTGGTCTCTCGCGTTGACGTCCGCACCATTGGCGATCAGTAGTTCGCACATTTCAAGATGATGAAAGCGGGCAGCCTGATGGAGTGCAGTCGACTTTTCGAAATCTTCCGCGTTGATGTCAGCGCCCCAATCCAAAAGTTGCTTGATGCGATCTTGCCTGTCAAATTTTGCAGCGGAACACATTAAGTTTCCTGCGTTCTGCACCAGGTTTAGATTGGCGTCACGATTCAGCAACGCATCGTAGACCTCGTAAAGGTTCTTCGCTGCTGCTTGACAAAGGTAGTCGCGGGCCGCGGGTGCATCTGGTTGAGTGATGTCTGTTCCGTTGTCCAGCAACATCACGCAAGTCGCGATGTAGCGTTCTTTTGCTTCCGTGGATAGATATTCGTTTGCGCCGTCAAGTGCATGGTGCAGAGATGTTCTGCCGTACTGGTCGGTCGCGTTGACGTCAGCGCCGAGTTCGATCAATTTCTGGCAAATCGCTGGATGTCCGGCTCGAGCATGACGGTGAAGAATCGTTTCTCCGTTGTCGTTCGTGCGATTGACCCAAGTCTCATCTCCATTCGCCATCGTTGCGGCGGCCAGCATCGGAAACGTCTTCGACATCGCTTCGGGCATCGGGATGTCCGAATGATGGTGGGGAATCAAGTGTCGCTGCATGGCAATGTGCAGCGGCGTGCAACCGTCATTTCGAGCAATCGTTGGGTCGGCACCGGCAGACAACAGCAATTGAACGCATCGCGAGGCTCCGAAGTTCACGGCTTCGTGCAAGACCGTATGGCCGACTCCGTTCTTGGCGTCGATGTCAACAATCGGCTGCTGGCCAGGTTGCTGCGTGTATCGCAAAAGCAATTCGAGTGCTTCGACGTTGTCATCAAAGACGGCCGCAAACAGGATCGTGTTGCCTTTTTGGAAAAATTGGATGTTGGATTCATATTCGTAGGGTTCGTAAATGAGTGATCCCCAAAGATTCGGATCGAACGAAAACTCGCGAATGAGGTAGCGACAGAGCGTCAAGTCGTTTGCCATCGCGGCATGATACAGGGGATGAGCAAAGTCTCGGAGGTTGCAATACGAGGTGGCCGCGTCGTTTTGAACGCAGTACTTTTTCTGTTCAGCTGCCTCGATCACGACTTCTGCCAATTCGAGCGAACGATGGTCAATTAAGGCAATTCTCAGTAGCTCGTGGCCGACCGCGGGATCGGGTTGCGCCCACACTCCCTTGGACAGCATGTACCGACAGAGATCGAGATTGCCCGATTGGACCGCCGCTCGAAGATGCGGCTCGCCGTAGTCGACAGGCAGTTTGTCTTCCAAAATCTGCAGCAATTTCACATCGCCAGTCGCGATTGCCGGCGCGAACAGGTCAGGCGACTGCGGCTTGATGTTGTCTGCAGCGCCGGCAACGAAAAGACGCTCGACGAATTGACGCCTCTGCGCTGGTACCATGATCTGCACGATCGCTTGCTGCAGGAACGCGACTTCATCGGCTGCTTCACCTTGATCAATGATGAAGTTCAGCATGTCGAGATTACCCGAAGAGATTGCCAGCGACACCGGCAGCGGCTGAGGTCCGTCGCGTTCGATCGACAAGTCACTCGGCGTGAGCTCAGCATCGTGGGCAAGCAGTAGCTCAACCGTCTGGACCGACCCGGAAAGGATTGCAGCCTGAAGCGGCGTTTGCGGAGGGCTTGGCTCTTGATCGCTTGTCCCATGGACATCGAGTCCCGCGTCTAGCAATAGTTCGCAAATCTCGGTCTGGCCGCGTTTGGCGGCGACGTGCAACAAGTTTTCACCGTAGTAAGTTTCGTCGGCGGGATGGCCCGACCGCAGCAGTCGACGTGTTCTTGCGACTTCGCCGTTCACCACTGCCTCGGCAAGCGGTTTGGCACTGATCTTGATGTACGGTTGCGAATCGGCTTGTACAGGGGCCGGATTGGGTTTGTCAGGCGGTGTCGAAAGCGGCAGCGTGTAATCGGGGAAATGTTCCGCCAGCAACTGAAGTGTTTGCGGTGAAAGGTCCGGCAAAAGTTCATCCGGCTCGTTCGGCAGTCGTTGGGCTATCGCATTGTCGGATGACGATTGCTGCGACGCGGTTTGTGATGGCGAAGGCCGTTTTGTTTCTTGCGGTTCCTTGCATCCAATGACTCCACTCGCAATCGCAATGATCGCGATTTTGTAAACGTGACTACCGCGTAGGAGATGAACGCGAAACATGATAATGCTGACAATTGGTCGATGAATTTGCGAATGCGGGTGTCTCTTTAGTTTAGCAGAGAGGCTTAACGAAAACGGGGCGATGTTCAGGGGAAAAAACAGGCGAGGATAGTGGCAAGACAAAATTCCACGGTCAGCGCACCCATCGACAACACTCAGCAATTCTCCTTTGACCTGACAGAACTGCATTGGAGCCTCATTTGATGCTGACATGGCAGAAGACGAAATAATCCAGAGTTAGATTTGCGTCTTTTTTCGAATCACTCCGTCTGGGTTATTGAATACAGGTTTCACCCTACACTCAGGAGTTCCAAAATGTCTCAATCAGCCGTTCATTTCGCTACAGCCCGTCGAATCCACATCAGTCTGGCAGTTTCGAGCGTTGACCGCTCGACCCAGTTCTATCGTTTGCTCTTCGAGGCTGAGCCGACGAAGAGTCGTCCCGGCTATGCTCGATTCGAGGTCGCAGAACCGCCGTTAAATCTCTCAATCATTGAGTCCAGCGAGGCCAAAGGCCCTGCCGATCCTACTTCACATTTCGGAATCCAAGTAAAATCAACAGATACGGTAGGCGATATGAGACGGCGGCTGGAGACAGCGGGATTGGTGACCCGAATAGAGGATTCGGTCAACTGCTGTCACGCCGTGCAGGACAAAGTCTGGATCGTAGACCCGGATGGGCACCGCTGGGAAGTCTTCGTGGTTCTCGATGATACGCCAACTGGCAAAGCCGATCCTGACAACGAATGCTGCCCCGCAACACACAGTGATGTGTGTTGCACGGTTGGCAGCGAGCCATGCTGTTCGGAGTAAGCTTGACATGAGTGATACACAACAGGTTTGGGACGACTTCGGCACGGCGCTTCGTGCGTTCATTCGGCGGCGGGTCAAAGATGATCACGTCGCCGATGATTTGCTTCAGGATGTATTCGTTCGGATCCATGACAAGCTTGGTTCATTGACCGATCAAGATCGTCTGGCGGCATGGCTGTATCAGATCGCTCGAAACGTCGTGACGGACCACTATCGTCGCCGTTCCGAGTTCACGTCCGATGAAACTGAGACTCAGGTAGATCAAGTCACTGACGATCAGAACCTCAACGAACGGGTCGGGCAGTGGCTCGTCAATCGCATCGCTGAGTTGCCCGAAGACTATCGTGAAGCGGTCACGTTGTCAGAGTTGAAGGGGGTTCGTCAAACGGAGGTCGCCGAGCAAATCGGCTTGTCCGTATCCGGCGCAAAGTCACGAATTCAGCGAGGACGTAAGATGCTCAAAGACATCTTGCTCCAGTGCTGCCACTTCGAGTTTGACAAAAGAGGCAATGTGATTGACTACCAAGTCAGAGCTGACTGTATCGCTTGCTGTGAATCAGCAAGCGGGGAATGCGGTTAAACGAAATATCGGATTCACCCGTGCCAAAAGCGTTTTCATTGCGACAAGGTCTGGTTGGGGATATCTCAAATGAAGATGATGGACTGGACTGGTTCGACTCGATCTCAAATTGGACTTCGAGCAGACAGAAAGATTGATGCGACAGAAAGATTGGAAAGACGGAGGCGCGAGAGCCCCTATTTTTTCTCTTCATGTTTCTGTCAAACATTTTTTTGCTTGTGTTTGATAATCAGGGGACCAAGCGTTTTATTGAGATCGTGATCGCCAATTCGCGTCGATCGCTGTCGCCACTACTGCGGCTAGGTGGCATGTGTCGGTGATTTGCGGGAACGATCACGACCTGAGCCGTTCGTCAAGGTTTGGGTCTTGGGATTGACTACAATGCGTTGCCCTTAAGATTCTTTACAAACGTGAGCCGTTTATGAAAGTGCCAGTATTTCAGGTCGATGCCTTCGCTGATCGCCCGTTTTCGGGCAATCCTGCTGCGGTATGCCTTTTGGATACGGAAGCAGACAGCGATTGGATGCAGTCCGTTGCTTCCGAGATGAACCTGTCCGAAACGGCTTACATCCGGCCGGTTCAGAACGGCTTTGAACTCCGCTGGTTTACGCCAGCGTTTGAGGTCGATCTGTGCGGACACGCCACCTTGGCATCGGCTCACATTCTGTGGACTGAGGGGCATACCAATGTGGGCGACCCAATTCATTTTCACACACGCAGTGGCGTGCTGACCTGCAAGCGAGATGGCGATCTCATTGAACTCGACTTTCCGGCCACACCGCCCGAACAAGCTGAACCTCCATCCGGCTTACTGGAAGCTCTTGGGATCCATTCGTCTGAGTTCGTTGGGGAGTCGTGTTTTGACAATTTCGTGATCGTTGATTCCGAAGCGACTGTTCGCGCGATGCAACCTGACTTTGGACGGTTGGCTCAGATTCCGATGCGTGGCGTCATTGTGGCTGCCGTATCCGACGATCCAGCATTCGATTTTGTCTCTCGTTTCTTTGCTCCCGCCGCTGGCGTTAATGAAGATCCGGTAACAGGCTCAGCCCACTGCTGCCTCGGGCCGTTCTGGCAGGATCGCCTCGGTAAGTCTGAGATGATGGCGTATCAGGCGTCAAAACGTGGTGGCGTTATTCAGGTTCAGGTCAAGGATGACCGGGTTCTCCTCGGGGGCAAGGCAATCACCGTCGTGCGAGGGGAGTTGTGTGTCTGACCCATTCCTAAAATTCCGTTGTTGTTTTTGCTTTGCGTTTCTCTGCGTCCTCTGCGTTGAAAATGATAAACGCGGAGATCGCAGAGACGCAGAGTGCCGCAGAGGTGGTGACAGCGAAGTAGTGCTCGGTCGGTGAGTTGGTGGTATGCTGGTGGGCAGCCAGCACGTTCACAAACGCCCAATGATGGGTAGTCATGCGATTGCAACAGAGGAGGCGTGATGGCCGTTTTTCCGATGGAAGGTCGCTCGCGCCCGCCCGCTGAACCGTTTGGTTACCCGAATAACAAATTCGCTCTTGAGTCACGAGCATTGCAATGCTAACACCTGATGATCGTAAGAAACTCGATTTCGAAAAACTCGGCCCCGTGCTCGAAGCACTTGTCAATTCTGATCGAGTCTCTGACGAGGAACGTCGCGCCATCGAACTATGTGCACGCGCTGCCGTCGACTTACTTTCGATCGAACACGAACAAAAGATGAAGGACTTTTACAGCAGACCTAAAATTCAGCGTATCGAAACACAGCAACTAGAACGATGGCTTGACGCCAATAAAAATGCTGCGGCCGGCGTGTCTGTTCTGGCTCACGGACGCTGGTACGTGTCATCGTATGAGCCGGATGGTAAGCTACAGCTAACTCCAATCGATCCACCTTGGCCGCTTTTTCCGGATGACCCTGAATGATCGGATAGCCTGCGCGTGCGGACTGGCAAGGTGTTGAAGACTAGCTGGCGAAAGCAAGACACGGAGACAAGGAGTGAGTGACGGAGGGATCGGTTAGGCGGATTCATCGTGGGCAAACGCCTCACGAAGTAGCGTTTGTAAGAAAGAAAGATTGTTGCGACAGAAAAATTTGAAGGACGGATCGTGGAGTGCCTTATTTTCCTACCTCCATCTTCCTACCCCATCTCTTTTCGCCCCCGCTCGATCCGCAAGTGGCGTTGGGTTCAATCTGGGCCGTTCGGGTGATTGAGCCGGGGCTGAGCTCGGCTAATTGTCGTCGTCGTTCGCCGCTGAATGGTACACTCGATCTCGGCCTATCTGAATTCGCCTGTCCTTCATTCGTCTGTCCCTCTCTCTTCGTTTTTACGGCCCGATTGGTGCGAGACCGGTTCGGCAAACAAGAGAAACACAGTTGTTGAACGCAGGGCGGCCCCAGTCCACAGCGTCGTTGGCGTGCGAATAGCACAGATCAGTGTTGCTTACTTGCTGGAACGCCCATCGCCACTCATCAACGCTAATCCTTCGAAGGGCTCGCTTTGGTCATGCAATCTTTTCTTATTTTTTAACCTGCAATTTTCTAACCATTCTTCGACAGCATCCGGCCGTGTGACGATGGCGGGACGCCGGCAATCGACTCCTGCGGTCGACTGTCAAAGATGGGACGCTTTTCGTTACAAATTCATGCCTTCGCGGATCGTGGCCGACAGAAAGACTGGAAAGTCGTTTCGTTCAGTACCCGATCTTCCTACCTCCATCTTCCTACCTCCATCTTCCTACCAAATTTTTTGCCGGTGTGGCCGGAGAACCGGGATGCAGGAACGTGCAGCTTCCAATGGGTCGAACTGCGCCAATTTTCGTCTTTCACTCAACATTGACATCGATCGCTGTCGCCGCTATCGCCGCTAGTATGCATTGTTCATTCGCGTCCATTGGCGTGTTTCGCGGGTGAATTTGTGCATGTTGGATTGGCCACGAATCAGCCGAATTTTCACGACTTTCAATATGTGTTCACGGCGTCTCATCACAATGCAGTCGGCGATTCTGAGAGGGTTCGGTGATCCATTGGAAAAGGATCAAATATTGTGACACCCCAAGGAGGAAACTGTGGCAAACCGTGAACATAATGCTTAGTCACGTCTATATCTGGGTTCATTACTTCTGCACCGAGCGACCGGACATGAAGGCCATCTACGGATGATCATTATATTCGTCATTCAGTTGAGTTGCTTCCGCCGAAGTGCTTTGCCATTGGCTCGAAATAGTGAGTGGTCCAGCCGGGTACATGGCTGCGTTGGTCGTCTGGCACGTTCGTATGTTTGAGCGTGATCTTTGTACCACCCTTGACGGCTTCGAAAACGATTTCGATCTGCGAGTCTTGATCGGAGTCCTTGTAGCTTGATCCTCGCCACGACTGCACGATTCGTCTTCCGGGTTCAAGTTCGAGGTTCTTACCACTGATGTACCCGTCACCGAACATTCGGGATGCCATCGTCGCTGGTTGGACGTGGACCGGGTGCAGTCCAATGGAATCTGCGTTCCTGTTCATCGATGCACACATCATTAATGCTCGCCTCTCGCCGCCGCATCAGACCGACCTCATCGAACTCCCAGAGTTCATTGCCATAAGCTCGGAACCACTGTCCGGCGTCATCGTGATATTCGTATTGGAAACGAACGGCAATCCGGTCATCGGAAAAGGTCCAGAGCGATTTGGTAAGGCGATAGTCCAACTCTTTGTCCCACTTCGTTGTCAGAAACTCACGAATCTGACTGCGCCCTTGGACGAACTGATCTCGATTCCGCCACTCGGATTTTTCAGAGTAGGCCAGTGAAACTCGGTGCGGATCACGCGAGTTCCATGCATCCTCGGCGGCACGTACTTTGGCCGTCGCTGTCTCCAGTGTGAATGGAGGTTGAAGTTGGTTTGCAGTAGACATTGTGGACTCCGATTCAATTTAAGTCGAGAAAGAGTGATTCAGTGTGCATAGGAACAAGCGGAAAATAAGTATCCAGTTGCGAGTAGGGCCGGTTCCCACCGGCCGTCCTTGACGGTTCGATGGAGTCGGCCGGTAGGAACCGGCCCTACGCTCGCTCAACGCTTCAATTCGACGGAGACAATTGCTTGCCGAGAAAATTGCGGGTCAGCGATGCAATCGTTTGACCGTCTTCTTCGAGAGCGAAGTGTCCTGTGTCGAGTAGATGAAACTCCACTTTGGGCAGATCACGTTTGAAAGGATACGCTCCTTCAGCGGGGAAGATTGCATCGTTCTTGCCCCAGACGATTAATGTCGGCGGTTGGTACTTGCGGAGATACTCCTGCCACTGCGGATACAGCGGTGGGTTGCTGCCGTAACTGTAGAACAGGGCCAGTTGAATTTCCTGATTGCCCTCGCGATCCAGCAAAGGTTGCACATGCCCCCATGTGTCAGGGCTAATACTTTCAATGTTGCGAACCCCGTGAGTGTATTGCCACTTCGTTGCATCGAGTGTCAGCAGCGAGCGTAGTTTGTCACCTTGCTGCTTCGTTGGATTCCTCCAGTATTCTTTAATCGGCTCCCAGAATGAGTTGTCCAGCCCTTCGTCATAGGCGTTGCCATTCTGGATGATCAAGCTGTCAACTCGCTCTGGATGCTTTACCGCCAAGCGGAAGCCTACCGGGGCACCGTAGTCCATCAGGTAGATCGAATACTTTTTCAGGTTGAGCGCCTCAGTGAATTTCTCGACGACGTTTGCCAAGTTGTCAAAGGAGTAGTCGAAGTTTTCTGGTGAAGGTGCCGAGCTATTGCCGAATCCGGGGTAGTCGGGGGCAATCACGTGGTATCGATCCGCCAAGGCTGGAATCAAATTGCGGAACATGTGCGAAGAAGTCGGAAACCCGTGCAACAGCAAGACAGTGGGAGCGTCTTTGGGCCCAGCTTCCCGGTAGAAAATATCCAGTTCGTCAATCCGCAGGGTCCGGTGAAGGACTTGAGTGTCGATCGTCGAGTCGTCTGCAGTTGCCGCAGATAAAGCAATGGCACTGGAAGCACCGATTGCAAGCAAAAGGGTGATGGTGTTCAGATAGGACATCGTTGAGGTTCCTTGAGTGAGGGATAGCGAAAACTAAATCGACTGCTGCCAACACTTTCAATACAGACAGGTCTGTATACAAGACGACAAAAAAGAGAAGAGCTTACGACTTCTTTCTGGTATTCTTCGGAATTAGCGACAATGCTGCGGATCTTGCAATATCAGCAGCATCAGGCGTGCCTTGCAGAACCGCTGTAATGATTGCGCCTTCCACGACCAGCGAAATTGCTGGAGCCACATCTGCGGCCTTTGCTCCTTCGGATTCCACTAAAATCTCCTTGATCCTCTCGTGAAAACGTACTTTATGCGCCGACGCAAACTGAGATGCAGGATGCTCGGAGTCTGCTAGTTCCACAGCGGCGTTGATGAAGGAACAACCCCGAAAACCAGGACTACGAAACCAATCTTTGAGTGCTGCAAAGAACGCTTCAAGAAGAGTCAAACCCTTCTTCGCATGTCGTTTGATTGACTTGTCGAACATACTCTTGAATTGTTCTTCTCGGTACATCAACACGGCAAGAATCAGTTCGTCTTTTGAGGCAAAGTGGTTATAGAGCGTCATCTTCGCCACTTCCGACTCAGAAATGATCCGATCGATCCCCACGGCTCGAACGCCCTCAGCGTAGAACAATCGCTCAGCCGTTTCTAATATGCGCTGTCGTGCGTCCGATTTTCTTTTTGTCGTGCTCATAAACTCAACTATACAGACCTGTCTGTTCTATGCAATGCATTTTTCTGAGTTTTTTTGCTTGGCGGAGGCATTGGGCCTCTCCTGAATCAGACCGTCTTTTCATCAAGGCTCTGTTAGGAAGCTGGCACAGGCGTCTTGCTCAATGTGCAATTTTTGGGGCGGCGTTCCAACCGATGTAGTAAGGCGTTGACATCATGCCGCGAAACATCTCTTCATAAAGACGCGTGACGTCTTCGAGCGACTTCGCGCCGGTGCGGTATCCAGCTGATTAACCAACAAGACCTCTGTTCTGCTCGTGAAAGGCTCCCCTAGGCAATCGCTATCCGAACCAGGGATTTGTTGAGCTAGGTGCCTTGCGGTGGTGCACCATCAACATCGGCCGATTAAACTGACAAGCGGCGCTCGATCGCCTGCGATCGCGGACGAAGGACCATCGGTACAATAACTGACCAATTTTTGTTGCTAAAATCACGCGGAGCGATGATTGCAAATTTGATTTGGCGTCACTCATTGTTCCGATGTTACTAAGGACCTTCGGAGTCATTACTGACGTAGCGGAACTCGCGCGAGAGTTTCGACCAGCCTGGAAAACGAAAGTCTTGACGACTTCCGCTACGGGAAAACCCGTCACTTATTGTTCCGACGTTGCTAAGGCGTATGTTTTCTGAACCGCGCAATAAAACCCCTTCGACGAGATGATCTAACCATGCGACGTCGCCATCTGCGTGTATGCCGAGCATTGGAAGTCGGTCACCTTCGGGGACTGCTGTTCTTCCTGTTCGTCGTAAACTCGATCGCAGATGCCAATACGTGGGCGCAGGATTCTTGGAATCGAGAAGTCGAACATCACAAGTTCGTTGAGAAGGTCCAGCCGTTTCTTACCCGTCACTGCGCTGGCTGCCATGGTCCGAAACGGTCGAATGCTGGATTCCGCATCGACCAGCTTTCGACTGACTTCAATGCTCCCACCGTGGCGGAGCAGTGGAAGGAGGTCGTGGACATGATCAACCTCGGATCGATGCCGCCCGAGGATGAACCACGGCCTACGCCAGGCGAGTTCGAGCCCGTTGTCGATTGGATCAACACGGGGCTGCGTGACGCAGAACGGGCCGCTAGAAATGCGGGTGGGCGGATTCCCATGCGACGTCTCAATCGGATTGAGTTTGCCAACAGTGTTCGCGATCTTTTGCACATGGACCCGCTGGTGCTCACGCCGCTTGTCGAGGAACTGCCTGGCGATGGAAAGGCGGAGGGGTTCGACCGTCTGGGTGTAGCCTTGTTCATTGACCAGACACAGATCGAACGAACGCTTGCGGTCGCCGAACGCATTGCCGAGCGCGCAATCGTCGTCGGTGTGCCTCCGGTTCGATCCGAACGGTTCGAGGCTGAGGAGAATCCGCGCGTGGCGCGTCGCAAAACGAAGTCGAAGAGCCGGTTCGCGGAGACGCTGGTCGAAATCGGTGAGACCGGTTCGGAGGTTATCGACGGTGGTGTGCGATACGTTCACGGTTACGGGAACCGTTCAAAGGATGACCCTCGAGGTCGGTTGGGGAACGTCGATGGCACGGACGTGGTGACCCAAGACGGCTATTACCGCATCCGAATTCGTGCGGGCGCCAGCCCCGGATCACGCGGCGAACCGATCCGAGTGACCGCCGTTTATGGTGCCCGAACGCCTGTCCACGACGAGGTCGAGATTCCAATCGATGCACCGCTTGACGACCCACGTGTCCACGAAGCGGTGGTGTTCCTACGCTGTGGCCCAGACGGATTGAAACGCAGCGTCGCGTTCACATTCAACGACATCGTCGATCTGATTGTGTCTACGCCGGAGGCTAGCCGTTGGAACAACGTGGTGCGGAGAGCTCAAGGCAAGTTGCGTGACGCCAACACGTCGGGTGCGTCGCAGGCCGAGATCGAAGCCGCGCGCACCGAGTTGGAGACGATCGTTGCCGAGGCGAGCAAGTGGAAAGGGCCACTGAGGCACTTCAATCCCCAGCGAGATTCCGAGAACCCGCCGACCATCTTCGTCGACTGGTTCGAGATCAGCGGCCCGGTCGCGAAGGAGTGGCCACCAAAAAGTCACAAGACGATCTTCTTCGCTGGCGAGCAGCGCGAGGACACCGAGTACGCGCGGGAGATCTTCGTCCGGCTCCTTCCGCGGGCCTATCGCCGCCCCGTGAGTCAGGCCGAAATCGACGGCGTGGTCCAATTTGTCGAACGAGCTCGAGAGACGGGGGTTGGGCTTCACGAAGCCGCGAGGTTGGGGTTGGCACGCGTTCTTTGTTCTCCCGGTTTCCTCTTCATCCAAGAACCGGCGATTGGCGAGACACCACGCGAACTCACCGACTACGAACTCGCCTCGCGGCTGAGCTACTTTCTCTGGTCCAGCATGCCGGACGAGACGTTGTTCGCGCTCGCCGAGAGCGGGCAACTTCACAATCCGCGAACGCTCATGGAGCAGGTCGATCGCATGCTCGATGACCCAAAATCCGCGGCGCTGGTCGAGGGGGTCGCAGGTCAGTGGCTGCACGTCCGCGAGTTCGGCAATACCATGCCAGCCGCCGAGTACCGGGACTACGACGCGGAACTTGAGGAGTCTTCCAAGCTGGAGGCCTACGCGTTTTTTCGGGAGGTCGTCGCTAATGATTTATCCGTCACCAATTTCCTCGACAGCGACTTCGTGATGATCAACGAGCGGCTTGCTTTGCATTATGGGATCGAAGGCGTCGAGGGTCCGAACATCCGTCGTGTCGCCGTCCAGCCGCAACATCATCGAGGTGGCGTTCTGGGGATGGCGGGCCTGATGACGTTGCTTTCCGACGGGACCCGTACATTGCCGGTGCGGCGGGCGGCTTGGGTCAAGACGGAACTGTTTGGCGATCCGCCGGGCAATCCACCGCCCAATGCCGGCGAGATTCAACCCAACACGGCCGGAAAAAAATTAACGGTGCGTGAGCGGCTCGACCTTCACCGCAATGAACCAACGTGCGCGTCGTGTCACACGAAGCTGGACCCGTTTGGGATCGCGTTAGAGAATTATGATGTGATTGGGCAGTGGCGCACGCAGGCGAACGGCGAGGGGTTCCGCAGTAGAAACGCGCCCCCGATCGACGTCAGCGGAAAGTTCCCAGAGGGTGACGCGTTTGCCTCGCTCGATGAGTACAAGGCGGGACTGCTGAAGCGGCGCGACCCATTCACACAAACCCTCGTCAAAAAAATGCTAACCTACGCGCTCACTCGCCCGGTCGGTTACGCCGACCACCAAACCGTGGACGCCATCACCGAATCGGTTCGGAGTGACGACTACCGGATTCGCACGCTCATTCGCGCCGTTGTTCGCAGTGAACTCTTTCAATCGAAATAGAAAGCGAGATCAACATGGACCATTCACCGCTGCGTCGCCGCACGTTTCTCCGAGGCGCTGGAGTCACGATGTCCCTGCCTTGGCTCGAGGCGATGAGTGTCTGTGCTCGCGGGGCCGACACCGCCGGTGGCATTGCGGCCGACGAAATTCCCAAGCGTTCGGTCTACTGCATGTGGGGACTTGGGCTGAACGGCCGGGACTTCACGCCAGCCACCGCCGGACCCGACTACCAGCTAACGCCCATCCTGCGACCGCTCGAGCGCCATCGCCGCGACTTCACTGTTGTCAGTGGACTCAAACTGACCCACTCTGGCGGCCACGGCGGCGATCGCACTTTCCTGACCGGCACGAACACGCACGAGAGTGGTAGCAAACTCCGCATCTCCTGTGATCAGGAACTCGCCAGCGTGATCGGGCACCAGACTCGGTACTCATCGCTGGTTCTCGGCATCCAACGGGGAACTGGGTTTGGCAACCCGCAAGACAACACGCTTTCATGGAGTCGCAGTGGCACGCCGCTCCCGGCTGAGAACCGGCCTCATGTGCTGTTCGATAAAATGTTCCGCCCGGATACCGGCGATACGCTCGCTGAACGCGAGGCCGAGTTCGCGCGGCGCTCCAGTGTGCTCGACTCCGTGCGGTGCGAGGCCGCTGCGCTCTCCAATCGACTTGGCAAGGTCGATCGCGAGAAGCTCGACGAGTACTTCACGGGGATTCGAGACCTCGAGAAGCAAATGCAAGTTGAAAAAACATGGTTGTATGAACCGAAGCCAACGGTCGACACGCCCAAGTTCGGTGATGAACAGGGCCTCGACCCCAGTCGCAGGGGACTCGACTATCGCCGCTATCAGCGGCTGATGTATGACTTGATTACGCTCGCCCTGCAGACCGACAGCACCCGTGTGATCTCTTACCTGGCACGCATGGATAACTCGGACGGAACCGGAGCGTTTAGGGGTGAGGGCAACCCGTACGGTTACCACGAGATGACCCACCACGGCGAGGATCCCGACAAGCTCCGTTGGTGGACCAAGGCCGATACTTGGTACATGGAAGAATGGGCCTACTTTCTCGACCGGCTGAAATCGATAAAGGAGGGCGACGGCACGCTGCTTGACCACACCATGGTCGTCTGGGGATCTTCCGGCGGAACGATCAACGCCCACAACAACCATCATTTGCCAGCCATCCTGTGTGGCGGTAGCGGCATCGGAGTGAAACACCAAGGGCACGTCCGCAAGGAAGATGCCTATCTCGGCAACCTGTGGCAGACGATGTTCGGCGTGATGGGCGTACCGGTTCCCGAGAACTTTCAGGGCGGTGAAGCCGACGGTGTGATTGGAGAGATCGTATCAACATGAATTATGATCAATCCAGAATACCACGCCGAAACTTCCTTGGCGGGACACTCGCATTGCCATTATTGGCGTCGCTAGGCAATGCTGCAGAAACGAAGAAAGCGCCTAAGCGACTCGTTTGTGTAGGAACGCAATTGGGCTGGTACAAGCCGGACTTCTTTGCCAGTAGCGCGGATGCCCGGCTCATCAAGCCGCTGGATGACGCGGGCGTGGGCGACCAGTTCACTACGATTTCAGGGCTCGATCATAAGGGCCCGACGGGGAATGGTCATGCTTTGGTTTACACGCTGTTCACCGGTCAGGTTCTGCGAAGTGTTTCGCTGGACCAATTAGTCGCGGCGAAAATGGGGTCGGAAACCCGCTACGAATCGCTTCAGCTCTGCGCTGGTGAGATTCGCAACAATGCGGCGATGTCGCTGAACGCAAATGGGATCCCGTTGCCTCCGATCATTCGGCCCAGTGTTATGTTCGGTAAGATTTTTGGCGGTAAAGCTGCGGATATGAAACGCCAGCAATACCTGCTCGAATCGGGGCGTAGTCTGCTCGATGATGTCAGCGAAGATGCACGGATTTTGCGAGCACAAGTCGGTCGACAGGATCAGGATAAGCTCGATGAATATCTTACCGGCGTCCGCGAGGTGGAACAGAAGCTCGCTCGCCGCCGTGATTGGCTCGATAAACCGTTTCCTGTGCGCGAGCCGGGTTTCTCGCTGCCCGAGAGCGAGGTTGTGGCGGAGTCTATGTTGCTTCAGAACGAAGATTTGATGTGGGATTTGATGGCGCTCGCGATCAAGAACGATTCGTGTCGTGTTTTCTCCCTGACCATCCCGCTGGGCGGGGCGGCGTTGTTACTTGGCGATAGTCTCATGTCGACGAGCTATCACGGCCTTTCGCACCACGGAAACAGAAAGAACAAAGTCGACGAACTCGTGGCGGTTGAATCCGCTCACATGAAGGGAGCATCGCGTTTTATGAAATCGCTCAGCCAGACGCGCGACAGCGATGGCTCCACGATGCTTGATAACACGACTCTGCTGATTGGCAGCGCGATGGCAGATGCGTCAAAGCACCGGCGCGTCGATTATCCATTGATGATTGCCGGCGGCGGATACAAGCACAAACGCCACGTTTCCTGTGGTGCGGATCAAGAGCACAAGAACGAGATGGCATGCGATCTCTACGTCACGGTTTTGCAACAACTGGGTTTCGAGGCAGATTCATTCGCTTCGAGCACGTCGAACCTGAACGGGGCGTTGCTATGAGAACGTTGTCTACTCTTCGTTTAACCGGCAGCCGCAGGCGCACGCGTCTCCCGGTTTGTCAAAACGCGTGCGCCTGCAGCTACCGGTTAAACGATTGGGAGGACTCGACATGATTCACGCGTACCATGTGATTCTGCCTTGCTACGGGTGTTGGCTTCCCAACGATCCTCGTGGCTCATGGTCTGACTTTGTTGGTAGCTGGGAGATCGCGAAGTACGGCGCAACAACCCGTGCGTTGGAACAACGCAATCTTTCTCAATTGACGCCCGAAGAGATAGCGCAGCGAAAAGCTGCACAAAAGGCATTGCTTTACCCACCGGTTGTTCTTGACGGACACCAAGCGTCATCGATCGCCAATGGATTTGCAAAACAAGCGGCCACCAGCGGTTACTCGATCTGGGCGTGCGCGATTCTTCCCGAGCACACGCACCTGGTTATCGCTCGCCATCGATACAAGGTCGAACAGGTCGCAAATCTATTGAAGGGTGCGGCAACAAGACAGTTGCTTGACGACGGCCGACATCCGCTGGAGCAGCATGCAAGATCGGACGGGGCGACACCACAAATGTGGGCGAAACACCAATGGAAGGTCTACTTAGACGGCGAAGACGCGATTGATAATGCAATCGCGTACGTAGTTGAAAATCCAATCAAAGAAGGCAAACCAAAACAAGAATGGAAATGGGTCACTCCGTTTGCAGGTCTCGATAAAGGATGGGTAACGTACCATTGATTATTTCTCGTTTAACCGGTAGCCGCAGGCGCACGCGTTTTTTATTTGCTAATTGGTGCGCTCGCGTGCGCCTACGGCTACCGGTTAAACGATTATTGTGCGTCGCGATATTGTTGTGCGCCACGGCTCAAAGCGATGCAGCCGAACCCATCCCGAAATCCATCACCGATTTCACCAACGAATTCTGCGTCAAATGCCATGGCTCAGATGCACAGCAGGGTGACTTCCGCATCGATACTCTGTCGTGGGATCTGACCAAGTCGGATTCCCGCGAACAATGGGATTTGGTTTTTCAGTATGTCTCGGATGGCGACATGCCGCCGAGAAAGGCGAAAGCTCACCCGGGCGCTGCGGAAAGAGAACAGTTTATCAAGGCGCTCAAGACCGGTTTTACTTTGGCTGATCAATCCGCTCGGCCAGGTGGCACGCCGGTACGCAGACTCAATCGGGTCGAGTATCTCAACACAGTGCGCGACCTCTTCGGCTTCCGCATGATCAACCTGCCGCTCTCGTTTCCTGAGGACGTTGCGAGCACGGAGTTTGACACGATGCCGGAAGGCTTGTTTCTCTCCCCGTCCGTGATCGATGCATATCACGAATCGGCAACGAACATCGCGGATCGATTCGTGCCTTTGCCGAGATCCATTTCTTACACGTCAGACCTCACCACCGAAACGATCGGTGTCGACGGGGTCAGAGGCTGGCGTGGAAAGAAGAAGGTTCTCAAGTTCACCGGCTTCAATATGTCCGGTTGGGTCGGCGCACTGTGGGACCCCTTGTTTGTCGCACCGGAATCAGGCGTATACCGCGTGACACTTCTGGCAAATGCGCAGGCCGAAACCGGTGCCGACGGAAAACCTTTCCGGCTCAGTTTTCACGCTTTTGATCCCACTGAATCGGAACTGCCAAAGCGACGACGCATCGAGAATACGACGCTCGTTGCTGAGGTCGAAGTTCCAACTGGCGAGCCGACGTGGATCCAGTGCGACGTTCCGATGGAAGCGGGCGAAACATTTCATCTTTACTGCGTGAACCGGCTTTCGCCTGATGTTTTTCCCATAGGCGATTTAAACCGCACCCAAGTCAATGGTGCCCTCAAAAAGATCAAAAAACGCCCCGAGCCAACTGTTGAACTACGCGGGATGAAAATCGAAGGCCCGGTCGCCGTCCCACCTCGAGTCAAAGAATTTTTTGGCACTTGGCCGCCGAACCTCGACCGTGTTGAACTGGAGGCAAAGCTTCTCCCTTTCGCCCAGCGAGCCTTTCGTCGCCCGCTGACGGATGCTGAATCGAACAAGCTGATCGCAGCGGTTTTGAAGCATGGCGAGGAAACTGGAAAGCCGGAATTTGCTTGGCACTACGCCATTCGGCGTCTGCTTTGCTCGCCTGCGTTTCTTTATCGCGAGTCGGAACGTGAGCCGACGGCGCTAGCCGCGGGCCTCAAGCACCAACCCGAGGCTAGCAGCGACGGCTCACATGAAAAACCAAAAGCTTTCCGTCCACTCAATGACTTCGCACTTGCTTCACGGCTCTCCTATTTTCTCTGGAGCTCGTTGCCTGATAAAGAGCTTCTCGATCTCGCCGCAGCAGGAAAACTCTCGGATTCAGAAACGCTAGCCGCCCAAACCGAACGTCTCTTGGCCGATCCGAAAGCACAACGATTTGTGAAGAATTTCACCGGTCAATGGCTCGGAAATCGAGACGTCGCGGTGATCAACGTTTGCGACAATCGTTACCAATGGGATCCAACCTTGCGTTATGGTTTCATTCGTTCGACCGAGATGTTCTTCGACGAAATCCTGCGTGAGAACATGCCGATTTCCACCTTGGTTGATTCCGATTTCACCTACGCCAACAGCGCGATGCGAGTGGTTTGGGGGATGAAAACAAGGCGAGATAAAAATCTCGAAGCCGTCGCCGCTCGCCGACGTCAAAGCCTAGCTTGGCCCGAACCTGAACGCATCGACTTGAAGGATGGAGAGCAAAACTTACCGCGTCACGTTCTCGATCGTCGAGGTGTGCTCGGCCTGCCCGGTGTCCTCACGGTGACCGGAGACGGCGTGGAATCATCGCCCATCCTGCGCGGTGTCTGGGTTCTAGGAAATCTCTTCGGTCAGCATCCACCGCCGCCACCCAAGGACGTCCCTGCGCTGGATGTCGATACCAGTCAGGCGATTACCGTCCGCGAAACATTGGCGGCCCATCAAACGATCGAAACGTGTGCCAAGTGCCATCGCGATATCGATCCGATTGGCTTGGCACTGGAAAACTTCGATGCGGTTGGTGGTTGGCGAGACAAATACATCGGTCAGAAACAACCCATCGACGCGAAAGCGACGATGCCCGACGGCACGCAACTCAGCGGAGTGGATTCCATTCGGCAAGTGCTGCTCGACAAACCGGAAATCTTCATCCGTTGTCTGCTTGTTAAGTTGCTGCAGTACGGCGCAGGCAGAGAGCTCTCGGTCGGAGATCAACGCGTCGTCAATGCCATCGTCAAGGCTGAACCCGACGGCGGTTACCGTTTTCAGGATCTGATCGTTGCCGCCACAACCAGCAATGTTTTTCGAGCGAAGTAACCCATGAGTAGTCGATCCGTATTGCTGAGCCGCAATCGTTTAACCGGTAGCCGAAGGCGCACGCGTACGTCAACATGAACTCGCGAACGCCTGCGGCTGACGGTTAAACGCGCCGTCGCAAAAACCAAGGCTTTCAGCTACGCCACTGAACCAACCATGAAACATCTCGCCCTACCTTGAAAATTTGTCTGTATCCACACACTCGATATACAGCTTGGCCGAACGCTTAAGTTCTTCATCGAGTACTTTGTGATCGAGGATGGTGACTCTTACGACAAGACACTCGCCGTCGCGGGTGAAATGGGAGAATCGATCGTCGAGAACTATGAGATGTATCGAGAGTGTTTCGAGAAGCCGGCAGAGTTCACCGGTGACGTCGAGAACATCTGAACAAACTGTCGAACCATCGCAAGCATGGGAGCGGCGGTGGCCAGCGTTTTTTGGAGTCAAAGTCAACTCCCGCCACCCCGTGATGCGGGTCGTTCTTGCTGTCCGTGGTTGCTCGGTCGATAGCCAATTTCCGAGATGGTTGCTCGATCGCTTGCCGCTGCCAATGGACGCAGGGCAGACCTCCACGATAAAGCCATTAGTGTGCGATTAGAGAAGATTAGTGTTCTTTCTTGTTGGAACACTCATTGCCACTAAACATGACCGAGCGCGACGCGATTGCTTCTGGTTGGAAGAGGATGTATGTTCGCGTGTGCTGGACGGTGTCCGTAACGCAGCCTGAAGGCAGAACCATGAAATGCTCTGGAGTACAGGTGGTCCGTTTTCTCGTCTGCTTGCAAGCCTTTCTCGCGTACCTCGTGATTTCACCGTTACCCGAAAGATAGGAGCCTTATGCGATGTTCAGAATCCTCGCTGTAGCCATCACGATCGCGATATGCACCACAGCACGTGCTCAATCACCGGACACTGATCTTCCTGAAAAGCTGCTCGGATTCATCACGCCCGGGATGCGAGTGGGGATCCAGTCTGTCGACGGTACGACGAACGTAATTGTCCACTGCTATTCCGAGGCGAACTTTACTGTCGCTAAAGAAATCGCGAGGCGCGGACAACGGATGATCGACGCAGAGGAGCTTGCAAAGCAAAACGAACTCGTACGCGTTGCCCTTGTCCAATATGCTGAAAGACCGGACTTCATGGCCTCATCGGCTGATCGTGTTTCGGTGATGCCATTGATCCGAACCACACTCGGTCAAATTGCGGGCGTTGGTTACAACTACGTTTTGATTGAGATCGATGGCGAGGCAACGCAAAGACTGGTGATTTCCGACGCGTGTATCAGCAAAGTCTACCTCGATGCAAATCCAATACGGTTCTTCGGTCCTCGGCGTGTTGAAAGCTCGAATGGTGAGTAGTAATCGAGTGCACCTGGGTGCGCAAACCGGACGGTCTTGAAGTTGAGAAGATTTTGTGCGTACCACGTGATCCGTACCGTTATCACACTGAAGGAATAGCATGAATCCGCTTCCTTGCATTATTGGCTTAGACGCCGACGAGCTTGCTGATATCAAGCGGCGATACGGGGGCCCCATAGTTTGCCACGCGTTGCTTCCGGCAATTATGGTTCGTGATGGCGAACTCTTTGTTCAGTCCGCAAGCGGTGCTCGACTTCTGCCTGTTTCTTGTTTGGTTTTCCACGGCATCTTTGCTGACGATCACGATTTCATCACGGGCCTTGCGATCTGGGGTGGCCGATGCCTGCCTAACGCTTCGGCGATGATGGATTGTCGGCTCAAGCTTCCTTGCCTTGCACGAGCATTGCGTTTTACCTCGTTCGCCGATCCGCCGCGTGGCTACTCCTCACCAGGGGCCGAATACATCGCAAGCGGTCCATCTGTTGCGAAATGGGGTAACTGGCATTGCGGCGAAAACAAGGAGCGATTCGAGGAATCGCTCGTAACGGATGAAGCGTCTATCGTTGAGCCTTTCATTGATGGTGACGCTATTCGCGTCGTTGTGATCGGGGAACGCGCCTGGCAAATTCGGCTTGAGGGTGACGACTGGCTTAAATCTATCCACCACGTACTGCATCAATCGTGGACCCCGACTCTGCGCTCGTCGCCGACACTCGGGCCGTGGCTCGGGGCTTTGGACTTGAAATCGCTGCGAATGACTACATCGTCGATCGCAACGGACGACCTCACTTGCTCGAAGTTAATCACATTCCTAATGTCACGCGATTCCCGGAAATCTGGGATGGTTACTCACAGTTCGTACTCGATTGGTTGACGACAAACGGCGGATAACCAAAGAATTGCATGAGAGTGGCGGTGCGTATGCGTTTCGAAGTGGACGATCAACTCCCGCCACCGCGTGAATTTTAACGTTAACGTTCTGCTAATCAACTACGATCGATCGCATGACGAGGCCAAATCCGTACGTTCCACCAGCATCGTCCAACGAAAACGCCAGCCAGTCGGCCGAGTTGCCATCGACTTGGCTGCGGAACTTCAAAGCGATTGCGGTTGTATCCGTCAACTACTCAGTTCTCTGCGCAACGTTCGCGCTAACGCGTTCGGCGATGCCGGAGCTGCTGCTTCTGATCCTCACTGCGATCTCTGCGATTGCCTCCGCATGGGCAAACGTCCAATTTGGACCACGCATTGGTTGGAATCGGGGCGGACTTCCTGTCGTGATCTTTGTGTTCTTCCTCGCACTCGTCGTATATTTCTTGACCGCCTTAGCGCTCGGCGGTATGGTCAATGGCGTCATCAACCCGGTGACGGTTTATAGTCCGTATCCACCGTGATGTTTCGCAACAATGAAGCAGAACCATGGGTTGGACGCGGAGGAGTTGAATTCGCGTTTTGGCAGTGGTTGCCCATTTGCTCGTCCCCGGTCAAACCTGCCGTTCGCTAACCAACGTGCCGATGGCCAAACCATACCAACCACCGGAGACAGTCGGAGACACATCGCTGTCTCGACGCCCGGTTAGGCGACACCTCCTCGGTGCGTTGCTGTTGTTCTGTATCGGCGTCACAGCTAGTGTTCCCGGATTTCTGCTCCTCAATCAAGAACTTGGGTGGATTCCAACTCAATCCGGGATTACAGGCATCGAATTCAATGGACGACCAATTTCCAATGGTGCGGCTATTTGTTACTCGATTGGTTTTTCCGCAGCGTTGATTGCAATTGCATTCTTTCTTTTTGTGATGGGCATGCGCAATTGGCGAATAAATCGATTGGTAAACGGACGCCCCGATCAATAGAATAAGCATTCCTCGGACTCACTGGGCATGCGGCCACTACATCGCTGCAGAATGCAGCGAACCAGACCATGCCCATAAGTCGCCGAGTTGAGTTTACTGGAGTGGTGAGTCATTTGCGGCGACCACGTGATCGTTATCCGACTGAAGCAAATGAAAGTATCACGCCGCCTGAGATACCGCCTACGAACTGTCATTGCGGTCACCGCAGTGATCGCGTGCTGCTTTTCATGGTTGACGAACAGAGCAAATCAGAATCGCAAACGACGTCAAGCGGTTGAGCAAATCTGGAGGCTCGGAGGCAGTGTCGGATTCGTTGGTGAACGGGTATTTGATCGGCCCACATCCGAATCTGATTGGGCGATCGTTGAATCAAGAGGCTGGTTCTACGACGCAATACACACCCGAACTCCAAAGCAGGTATTGTTTGCCAATTACATTGGATATCCGACCACGGTAGATGACACTGACATTCCCGAACTCGTTGGCGCGTTGAAACGACTGCCCGAAATCAATCGGGTGCGGCTCGATGCCACTGATATCTCTCGCGATGGCATGGAGCAGATGCGAACGGATCTTCCCAATGTAACAATAGGGACTCCGCAGTTGGACTTCCCTAGTCAAGCAAACGAGCGTCAAGCAAACGAGCAACCATCGAATGCAACGCAGGGCCGGTGGTCAGCTTCCCCGCATGGACGCTCAAACGCCGGTTCCCGCTGATCTGGGGCGTTCGCCAAAAAATATCGCGTGCCCACTTCGTTCTCAAATGAGGCCAATAGAGAAGACCCCGGTAATCCGCCGCTGATTCCATTTGGCCGTCATGCAATTCTCAATCCGATTCCTTTTTAGCATCGCTGCAGCATTTTCGGTGCTTTGCGCGATTACAGTGCGATATCCACCAATTGGGATCGCCTGTTTCTCGCTGGTTCCCTTGGGTATCGTTCTTGTATTCCGCTCTCAGCGACAACAAAGTACTCCAACGCGAGTCGTTAAATGGTTGCTGGTCTTGTTTCCGATCTACATCGCTTCGACTGGCCCTTTCAATATGCTTGTGATGCAACATATTTTCACGGAGTCTAGTCTTCCAATGGCGTTGGCCATCCGAATCGGCCATGTCATTTACCGACCGGTTGATTACGCGATGCCACCGGGGATGATTGGCGACGCCTACGGTTGGTACATTGGTGAATGGATGAAATACGGACTTCAGCTCACGTTCGGTCCTTTGTTTGAACTCCTTGGCGAAGATTTCCCAGAACTTTAACCCGTGAATGCTGGCGAACCATCCGATGCATCGAAGAACCGGTGGGCCGTTCTCACGAGTGGATGCTCAACTCCCGATCCTCGGTGTTCGGTACCGTTTGATTGAGCAATTCCTATGAGACGACGCCTCTGCAAGAAACGGCGTCTTGGTGAGTTCACGGAGTTTTGCTTCGAGATGTCGGCAAAGTTCACTCCAGGAACCACCGAGGCCAAAGCCGATTATTTGATAAACAATTTTATCGACTAGATTGAGGCATCGAGCCTGCAGTTCGGAGACGCTCACTTGCCGCAGTTTGCAGTGTTTGACTGGAAATAGAAAACAATGCCCCTCTTTCAATGCCCGAAATGTGGAAAGCAATATCTCGTTCCTCTGGCAATCTGCGAGTCGTTTCTTGACGACACACCAATGACCACGCCAGAAGGCAGCACAGAATCGGTATTTGTGCTTCCTTGTCCCGATTGTCCCCCCTACAAAATTCGTGTCGTCGATGGCGACCTACTAGACCAAGACGTTGATGTGATCGTCAACGCTTGGAACCGGAACATCATTTCGTGGTGGCTATTGCTTCCCCAAGGTGTTTCCGGGGCAATCAAGAAACGTGGTGGCACTGGTCCATTCAAGGAACTCGCCAAGCACGGGCCGATTCCACTTGGGTCAGCAGCGCTCACGTCAGCGGGGAAGCTCCCGTTCATGGGAATCATCCACGTCGCCGGGATCAATATGCTTTGGAGGGCATCGGAAACGTCGATTCGTAATTCCGTCAGGAATGCAATCAAGGTTGCCGAAGACAATCGATTTCAGTCCATCGCCTTCCCGTTGATCGGAGCCGGTTCGGGTGGCTTCAATCAGGAGAAGGCGAAGCACATCATGCTCGATGAATTACAAAAGTTGGAATCAACGATCAAGGTAACAGTTGTGATTTTCAAAAGGTCGTGACGTTGACGACGACGCTACATTGCAGTCGGAGAAGGTCGAGGACTTCGAAGAATCGATATGCACATCCATCGCGAGGGTTTTTTAACCCGGGACCCCGGTCCTCTGCTGATCGGGTACTTGGTTATTCTGCCTGTGTAGCTCCAAGGTTTTTCATCAAACCCACCGATTCTCCCAACTCATGGGTCGAGGGCAAACTATCTGGCGTGACCCTGGAGGGGGTGTTGGTTTAATCGCCATGCAATACACTACCGCCCCTCCTCTGGTGAAATATGGCACTTGTTCTACCGTTTCATAGTTCGCCATCTCTGAAATCTGCGTGGGTGCACACGCCTCAGCCAAGTCTGTTCTACGGGGTGAGAACAAACTTGACGCTAGTTCTGCAGCGGGTGAGAATAGAATTCGCGGTGTACCGCTACGAAGAGGAGATCACTGTGAGAACAAGTTTCGACTCAGGGTGAGAACACCCCGAAAAGGCTTATTCTCACCCTCACTCACCGCAGAAACATAAGTTATCCGAACCAAGAGACGTGACCCTGACTGAATCCGCGGGGCCCTATCGTTCACCGCCAACTTTGGATGCATCCGATTCAACCAGCGTTCCTGTGCTGTTGCTCTCAGCGACCGGACTTGTGTTCGGTTGCATCTTTACGCTGATCGCTGCGTTGTTCATTGCCTACATGGTTTCTATCCCATTCGCGTATCCCGGTTTTTCTGACCCTACAGTTCCGTACTCGCACTGGCCCTGGTTAAACTTCCTATACTCAGGTTTCTTCGCAGGGATAGCCGCCATCGTCGGCATACCGCTTGTCCTGGTCTCCATGAGACCGTGGCGGCGCTCTCTTGCGGATTTGCGCGGATAACCATGGGTTGTTGACGGAGCGGCGGTGGCACGCTTCCCTGTTTGCTTGCATGTCGTTCGCCGCCGCCCGCAAAACCCTACCGTTATCCGATCTCTTGGCTGCCATCGTTTACGTGCCATTCACACCTGCTGCCCTTCCCTATACCTGACATCACAAATGACACCTGAATTCAATGAGCGTATTCGGATCATCGCGGAGGAACTTCATGCGGAAACAATCGCATTCGCTCGGAACGGATGGAAATCCTGTCGGCTTGCGGTGCGATACGACGCGGGCCGAAGTTTCTCGTCTTTTGCGGAGGCTACTTTCGACGACAATACATCGAAGCAGATGAGATTGTCGAATGATAGAATGGACTTAACGCTTCTGAAGTTGGCGGATGACATTGACACGATGGAACCTGCTGCGAAAGCTTTTGTTTTGACGATTGACCCAAGCCTGGAATGTTCGCTCTCGTTTACCGAAGATGCCGTGAAGCTGGTCGATCGACAGGAAGAGTCTGTTCTGGGTGACCACCCTGATGACTAGCAAAGCTGACGGATAACCATTCCGATGCACGGGAGCGGCGAAGTCGCGTTTTTAACAAATGAGAATTTCTCGTCGCCGCCCCGTGATCGGTGGCGTTCGCCAACTAGAAAAGTCGAACAGGATGCAAAGGCGATTCTCACTTAGGCGACTGATGACGGTCGTAATCGTAATAGCATTTGCATTCGCATTTGGCCCGTATGCCTACCGTCAGGTTCGGTACTTTTCACAAATGCAGAAGCTTCGCACTTGGGCATCCGAGGTTAAGCGGCTGCCGAACCGTCCTGAATCGATTTCCATTCCGATGTCCGGTGGACAATCACTCAGCATCTCCACGGTCAAGAAGACCGTCGCTCCCGACTATTCATACGCCACGATCGAAGCGGATGCGCAACCCGATCCGTCCCGTTTTTTTGTTGTCCCGCCCGGAAAGTGGGTCACGTCGATTGATGAGGCGGTTGTTGCATGGGAGAGCCATCTTAATCATCCGTGATGTCGTCGGTTGTCTGCTAGACTATCCTTTGTATTGCTCACGACTCTTCCATGCGTCGGATCTTGCGGCGAACCAGCGGTTGCGTCGGAGGTCGCGAGTTGACGTTTTTGAAGTGGTGAGTCGTTCGCGCGGCCCCGCTGAACCGTACCGTTAACCGACTGGGCTAGACATTCTCAAACTTCCAACGTGTCATCCGCTCACATGAAAGAATACTGCTACGAGTCACCGTTTGAGCTCGAGATTAAATCCGTAACTGTCAACGCTCGTCCTCGCGTTGTGAAAGTGATTGTTGAACACCAAGGCAACATCGCCACATTCACCTTTGGCAATCCGTCGCCAATTGCTTCGTTGGCTGGCTTGTTCGAGGAACTTGATCGAATACGTATCGCAGATCGCAATCTTTTCGGCTCGCAACTTGATTTCGGTCGCTACGACGTCCAAATTTGGGATGAAGACAACCCTTTTGCGTGCTTCGACTGTGACGACTATTCGGTTGACGGCCTTGATGACTGAATATGGGTGTGCCCCCACACTATAATTGCGGGTAACATTCGCGTGCACCGGAGTGCGTGAGTCGGGCGGTTTTACAATTGAGAATCTTTCGTGCGTACCCGGTGACGCGTGCCGTTCTGCAATCAACGAGATACCTATGCGACCCATCTTTGCTGCCTTGTTGGTCGCCGCTTTCGGCACTGTCTGCATCGCAGACGTAAGGCCCGATCCTTACGATGCCTTGTACGATGTCATCATGGTGCGCACATCAACGGATGACCCCGCCTTTGCGGATCTTGTTTCGCCGCTTCTTTGGAAGGAATCCAGATACCTGGTGTCCGATGGCACTCTCGCAAGACTTTTGCAATCGTTGGCCGAATTTAACGCCCTGCCTCGCGATCAGATCGAAGCCTATCCGACGCTCAACCGAGCGATTCTTCAACACCATTTGTGGACTGTGTTCGACTGGACGACGCAACCGGGGCTGTCGACGGCCGATGATCCGCGTGTGCTGCCGTCGAAGCTCCGCAAGATGCAGAGCGAGTTGGCTGTCGCAATAGGAAAGCTCGCTCTATCTGATGCTGAGATACAGAGCTTGCCGAATCCGTTGACTGCGACGGCCGCTACGGAAAAATTCTCAACGAATTACAATGCTGATGAATCGAAACAGCCGTTCCTTCCGAAGGACATTCTTGAGGATGACGGGCCTTGGGTCTGCCTGTCGAAGGTAGATCATTCCGTTCCGGCAATTGTTCATACAGAAAGTGTTGCCGCTCGTTCGGCCTTTCACGTTTTGATACGATTGCCAGAGGGTCGAGCTGCTGCGCTCAAGTACGTCGCCGAGCTGGCGGCGCTGCGTACGCCCTGGATTTCCGGGAAGCAGGCTCCCTACACTCAAATCCCGGGGCATCCGGCATTCAGGGATCTGGATTTTCACGACAATCCATTGACGCCTCAATTTCCGGTCGGCACACAGTTCGCGATTGTCGAGCAGGCATTGCTGATCAATGATTCGGGGAAACTCACTCTTAGCCCGTTGGTGCATCGAGTTCAGTTGCGTGTTTATCTGAATGTCGATCTTGACGCACGACGAAACAACCCGGCGATTGGGCTGCCGAGCCAGGCTTTTTCCGAGTTCGTGATGCAGCCGCGAGAGATGATGCGGGGAAATGTGCCGATGAGGCCGATTGCCGCCGAGGAGATTCATTACACAACGACATTTCAATCGGGCGACAAGATCGAAAATCCACCGCGGGGGGCGAAGGTCCCGCGACTCCATTCGTGTACCGGGTGTCATCTTGGTGCGGGGATTCATTCGGTCAATAGTCGTTTCGAGTTGTTTCAGAGCAGACGCCTCGTCCCTCCCCGCTTCTCGCCCGCCGTTCCCGAACAGATTGGTGCCGCTACCATAAAGATCAAACGCGGCATGTATTCGTGGGGGCTATTGCAAGGTCTGTTGGCGAAGTGAAGTAGCGTTTAACATTGGTTGCAGAACATTTGTGTGAACCGGAGCGGCGAATCCGGGCGAATCAGAATTGACAGCGTAACGTCGCCACCCGATTACGCTCAACGTTCGCCGGACTAAAGTCGCTCGACATGGCAAACATTGTGATCGACACACCCATATCTCCCCATACTCAACCAACTTTGCACCAACGGGTGCTTCTGATTGCGTTTATCGTATTCGCGATACTTGCGTTCATCGTCGCAATCGCGATGTTCGTTTCATCGACATTTGCGAACATAATGCTGCCGTACTACGGATGGCCGATCATCGGATTGTTCTACCTTGGTGCTCTGAAATACGCGGTTCCGCCGTTGGTGACGCGAAATGTTGCTCCCGTCCCGGTCTGCTTGCGCGGGATCGCGCGGACGATGGGCATTGTTGCGTGCTTCGGATTGGTTTCAGCGTTGATCGGATTTACTGGCGATAACGATGGTAACCCGTATTTGACCGTTCATATGCTGCAGCCTTTCTGGACCGTCTGCGTTCCGTTGGTGTGGATCGTGCTTTTGCATTTCGCCAAGAGTCTACCACAGGCGGGCACTGATTCCGTTACGACGGCGGATCGAGATGTGGTAGGCTGAAATCAGTTGCCGGCGATGGTCGCCGAACATCCGTCGTAAACATACCGACGAACCATGAATTGCACTGCAGAACGCGAGTACGGCGACTTTGTCATCACAACGTCTTCTGCGCGTTCTCGGTGAATTCAGCCGTTATCCGACTGAAGAGATCATGACCGAACACGACCCGTTCAACGAACCAGAGATCGCACATCCACGTGCTCGCGAACTGATGACCGAACCGCTGTTCTGGGACTGCGTTGACGAATCCGCGCCGTTTGGAAGCGATGAAGGTAGCGTAGCGTACTACGAATGGCGATCCTGGCGAGAAGAGAACCAAAATGTCTCACTTTCGGATTGCTTCGCCTGGATTCTGAACGGCGAACTTTCCGATTACGCCCTCGCCTACGAATCGGACGATTGGGATTCCTTTACGCTTGATGCCACAATCATCGCCACTGGACTCGGCCAACTAATGGACGAAGGAACCATCGACAACGACGCTAAGCCGTTCCTCAAGATTGCTATCCAGCGACAGCGGGTTCCAGGAGCGGGGCAATTCGACTCAACCGCACTGGACGCGATCGAACGCGTTGTTCGGGACGCTTGATCCAAAAATGACGGAGACCCAGATGGTCGCACTGGAGTGGCGGTGGCCGCGCGTTTCGAAGTGGTTGATCAAATCCCGCCACCACCGTGAATTCCAACGTTAGCCGTTGAGCAGGTATGACAACAGAAACACACCACTGTTAATCACAAGGAGTTGCAATGAATCTAGCTGTTGACGTGGTTTCGGATGTCATCTGCCCATGGTGCTACATCGGCAAGCGACGGCTTGAGAAGGCGATTGCTGCTCTCGATGGTCAGCACGACGTGCAGGTTCACTGGCATCCGTTCGAGCTCAACCCAACGATGCCGAAAGAAGGCATCAGTCGCAAAGTATATCGCACCAGAAAATTCGGCAGTTGGGAACGCTCAATGGAACTGGATGCTCAAGTTATTGCTGTTGGGGAATCCGAAGGGATACATTTCGCCTTCGATAAATCTGAAACAACGCCAAACACAGTTGATGCTCACCGGCTCGTCTGGCTTGCCGATCAGAATGGTTGTCAAGATGCGGTTGTTGAGGCACTGTTCCGAGCTTATTTCACAGAGGGCAAGGACATCAGCAAGCGACAGAGACTGATTGACGTGACTGCTGAAGCCGGACTGGACCGGCAAGCTGCCGACACTATGCTGAACAGTGATGATGGAATGGATATCATCTCAAACGCCAGAGAAATGTCACAGCGATATGGGGTCACAGGGGTTCCATTTTTCATTATTGACCAGCAGATCACGTTGTCCGGCGCACAACAGGCGGAAACCTTCCTTGAGGCGTTCAGACAGGTGATGGATTCTTCGACATGACAGGGAAAACACCGGCAGAGTTGTATGCGAAAGCTGAAGAAATTAGATGAGTCAGATCAAAGCGATTTCTAAGTATGTACATGAAGCTGAAGCCAATCCTCCAAGCCGTCCTTCGAGATTACTCCCTTCCACTGGGCGGTGATCATGGCGTTGCGCATTGGGCCAGAGTCCTCGGAAATGGGCTGAAACTGGCCGAAGTAACTGGAGCCAACGTCGAAGTCGTGTCACTGTTTGCTGTACTTCACGACTCACGCAGAATCAACGAAGTCACTGATCCAGAGCATGGGCCACGGGCTGCCGAGTTCGCCGTTGAACTGCGGGGTGACCTGTTCGAATTGGACGATCACGAGTTCAGGCTGTTGTACCGTGCCTGCGAAGGGCACACCCACGAACGGGATCATCCCGACGCGACAATTCAAACTTGCTGGGACTCGGATCGTCTTGACCTTGGCCGAGTCGGGATCATGCCACATCCGAGCCGTCTATGCACCGAGTTTGCCAAACGACCAGAGACAATCAAGTGGGCTGATGGTCGGGCGAGCTTTCGAGTCGTTCCAACTTTTGTACTGGACGACTGGGGAATCGATCTGGAGAAGGAGGGAATGTGGTAAATTCGGAACAAGAGTTTCCTGCGATTCGCAAAGCCCCTGCGAGAGTGTTGGGCTATGTCATTCCCAACTATCTGCGAGTGGCCGTGCTGCCGGGAGTTGGAATGGTTGTCGGTGGCGTCTAGCATGACATCCAAAGTGTCTCGCACGTCGGCCACGAACCGGTATTTTGATCCCCGTTTCGAAACATTGAAGTTAGCGATCCTTGAACTACGTCCGACGCTTCAGCCGTTGCTCGATGAGCTTGCCAGAGACTGCTAGCTGCCGCCCCATCGCTGGCTGGTTACACAAAATCAAAAGGGGCTTCATCCTAACGCCTCTGACGCGAAATCTGACCCAAATCCACCCCATTTCCTGACCCATGCACTTGTACCCACTGTCGGTTACAGATCGGCGAATGTCGTAAGTTGTTGGTGCTCAAGGAGATTGGCGCACGAAAAAAGCCGCTTGTGAAATCACAAGCGGCTTCCAGAGTGGAGGATAACGGAATCAAGACTCGCAAGCCGCAAGTCACTGATACTACAAGAGTTGTGACGATTTGAGAATCGCAAATCCGACACAGAATCCGACATTTCCGACACTGAGAGATCCATTGGCTCGTGCAGTGAATCCTCTACTCTGATTTTTTAGCCACCATTGAGTCCCACCTTCCGTGGTTTCCATTCTCACTCAGATCTCTGATCTGGTCGCCGCCAAAGCTGCTCCCTTCGTAGATCAACAGAGCCTCGGAGTTGTCTCCAGCCGTGAAATTCTCGTCAGGTAGAAATTCTCCCTCGAATGTTTCTCCAGAAGTGATCCTCACGGCCCTCAGTTTCCCGGTGAAGCACATGTTGCCCTGATCCTTGCCGAGATTTCCGATCACAAATTGTGACTCGACCTCGGGCTGGTTGGTCGGATCACAGGTCGCTACCAGCTTGCCATTCAAATAGACCCGAGTCTCATCGGAGCCAAAAACGACGGCGAGATGGCTCCAACGATTCGTCGGGAAGTGGTATCTCGTGGCATCGGCACCTCCACGCACGGTTTCGGCCATTGGGTGACCACCTTTGCCGACTCCCATACCGATACCGTAGTGGCCCGGAACGTCGCTTCCAACGATGAATTGAATTTCTGAATTGTCCACATCGCTTGGGGCAACCCAAGCTTCAATCGTAATTGGGATAGTCGAGTTCATCACTGGAGTCACAATCCGACGTGTGCCGTCAAACGTGATGCCACCTTGAACAGATGGATCAACAGCCTCTGTGTTCGCCGAATTGAAGAACTTCCCCGCCGTGTATCCAGCAGCCACAAGAGCTACTCCAACAGCAATGATTCCGATCCATTTCGGCAGAATGACCTTTGGAACTGCTGATTCTTGCAAGCTCTGTCGAAGAGCTACAGCAAAGTCTTCAGCGGACTCGAATCGATCTGCTGGATGCTTGGAAAGGCACTTCAGGCAGACAGCCTCGATTGAAGGCGTCACTGATTCGTTGGCAATCGCTTTTGGTGATCTGAAAAGAATCTGCTCCCGTAATGTTCCCGGCGTTCTGGCTGAATATGGACTCTCTCCCGTTAACAGTTCGTACAGCACAACACCAAGCGAGTAGATGTCGCAACGTTGATTGACCAACTGAGTTTCATTGGCGATTTGCTCTGGAGCCATGTACGGCAGTGTGCCCCTTGTCGCAGTCACTTCGTCTGCTTCATGTGTTGACGCAATTCCGAAGTCGGTGATGAGCGGTTTACCATTTTCATCAATCAAGATGTTCGCTGGTTTGATATCTCGATGAACGAACCCTGCTTTGTGTGCATATTCAAGATTCTTGGCGATTTCGGCGACCAACAGAACGGCGTTTTTGGCGGTAGGACGACTGCTGGCGATGACTTCGCTTAGATTCCGCCCCTCGATAAGTTCGCTGACGATGAAATAGGTTCCGTCTTCTCTGCCAACATCGTGAACGGAGACAATTCCCGGATGCCTCAGTTTGGCAACTCGACGAGCCTCTTCGATCAGAGCATCAACCTGCCCGTTTGAGTCATGCCGATGTGGGACTTTGACTGCCACATGTCGCTCAAGTTCTGGATCGAATGCTTTGTACACTCGCCCAAAGCCACCTTGAGCAATCAACGATTCAATCCGGTATCGATCGCCAAGAGTCTTTGACAGAAGTTTGTCAGGCTGATCGTCACCCAGATCATCTTCCTTGGTCATCCATGACATCTTTTTGAGGTCATCGATCTTTGACTGAAGTTCATCGAGTAGCTCGGGATGGTCTTTGCACAGATCAGTGGGTGCAACATCATCACCATGCTCGAAGGATTCCTCCCAGCGAAGCAGTAAGTCAGAAATGATGTCGTCTCTATCTTCCATCAATCAATCCAGTGCGACTTCAGTTGTTCCGAGAGTTGCAGCCGTGCGGCTTGCCAACGTCGTTTCAAAGTCGCAAGTGAAACGCCAAGAACTTTCGATGCTTCGGGTTGGCTCATCCCTTCATAGAAAACCAGCCCGACAACCGCTTGCTGCTCTTCCGGCAACTGCTCGACAGCCGAGTGAAATTCTGACCATCGCTCAAGTGTCTCAGGTTCGTAGTTGGTGTCCGCTGATCTTTTGATTGTCTCCCCGTCATTTGTGTCGTGATTTGCACCGACACCTTCGGCCCCAGAAAAGTGACGGGCCAGATCGATCAATTCTCTTCGTATCTGAGTTGCTGCCAATCCATAGAACTGTCGTGGCGATTCGGGCTTCACTTGGGCCAGCGATTTGTGAAGCCGAATCATGGCGTTCTGTAAAACGTCGTCCGTCTGCGACCACCTCGATACGGATGGAAATGATCGAAGCATTTGCCTTGTTCTAAGCCTGAGACGCTCACAGGTGTGTTCGATGATCGCTTCACGGGCATTTATGTCGCCGGATTTGAAGTCAATCAGGCGTTCTTGGAGTGCGGTTGTGTGTCCGAGGTGATTCATGCAGCCCAGTTTACAGGGTCATTTGCAGGAATGAATCAGCCCACATAAACCTATGCGAGAACAATGTAGAATCAGGCTCAGGGAATTTCCAACGGACACCAACTACGATTAACGTGAGCCTGTATTGTCTCGGCTTTCGCTTAGAAGTGAAACACATTGAATCAGCCGCTGGAGTTCTAAATGTCAAAGAACTGGTATTACGAGAAGAACGGAACGAAACACGGGCCAGTCTCCCACGAGGAACTGAAGAAACTCGTATTTGACGGTGAATTACGATCTGACGAACGGGTGAGCAATGATGGCAAGCGATGGCGACCAGCCAAACAGGTGACGGGTCTTCCTCCCAGACAGCCCAGTGGAATAAAAGGTGCAGCAGATAGCAGCACCACATCGTTGACTCCCGCCGTCAAGTACGCAGCAATCGGCTGTGGTGGGTTACTGCTGATGATGGTGTTCTGCATCGGAATCATTCCGATGGCAGCAAGAATCATCGATCCCGAAGGCTTTGCAAATATCAGAGCGGGTAAGAATCGAGATGGCTCGGAACGCTCTGAACCTGATTCTCAAGTACCTGCGATTTCAGATGGGGATCGGCATTTTGATAAGGCGGAAGCCCTCAACGAGACCATTTACTCCGCTTCAAAATTGTTTCTTGATTTTGAAGGCAATGAGGTTGCAGCCAATCAGTCGTACAAGGGAAAAACCATCGTCGTCGATGGCGTCGTACACGACATCGAGGCAGGCGGATTCATGTCGGGTGTAACGGTTAATTTACGGAAGCACTTTGACGCTCGGGGAACCCGATGTGAACTCACGAGTGCGGAAGGGACATCGGATACGCTTCGTGATCTTGCTGTCGGAAGCCGAGTGCAGATCCGAGGTTACTGCGAGGGTTTCACCGGAGTAACGGTCAGGATGAAGAACTGTGAAATCATCAAATAGCAGACACCAACCACGGCACCCATGCAAATTGGTGTTGGGGAGACCCAACATGCCAAATCAGATCTGGCACTTCAAGAGAGACGGAAATCAACATGCGCCGGTTCCTGAAATTGAACAGAAGCTTGCAGATTGCGTTCTTCAGAAAACGCATCGAACATCGGTTAAGATTGTCGGTGGCGGCGAGTGCAAGTGTTGCGTGGTCAACAACAAAACAAAATTTGGATTAACGGCAATGAAAACATTATGAGCAATCCACAGTGGATGTATTCCTCGGATGGTGAAGGCTTTGGGCCGTTCACTGAGACGCAGCTTAAACAATTGATTGCGGCAGGACTGGTCAGCGAGAATGATCGAGTGTGGAAGGAGGGCGACACGGAATCGCAATCGGCGGCTTCGTTCATTTCCCCATTGCCACATCCGAAGGGCAGGCGGGTAACTCCCCCTTTCCAGCGAAAGGGCTTGTGGATTTCGCTTCTGCTCACGGGCGCTATTGCACTCGTTCTTGGATTAGTGACCGATATTGGCTCGTGGCTTCGTGGGCTTCCTGTTGATGAAGATGTCTCTGTCAATGTTGCTCATTCGGGGACGACCGCAACGGAAAACAGTCTTGCAACTGCCAGTCTAAATGTTGCTGACGCTACGGACGTGGCATCCAACGAAATGCCATTGGCGGTCAACGACACCACGCAAAGGGATTCGACCGCAGGATCTAAACCCACAGTCAGCACGAATGGAATGACTGACGAGGGATCACACAAACCGGCTGAAACATCGATGGTTGCAAGCGATCCATGGCCTGTAGACGCACTCGAATTCAAAGGGCATCGCTACAAGTTCTACGAAGAGCAGGTGTCGTGGAAGCAAGCAAAGCAGAAATGCGAAAACATGAGCGGCCAGCTTGTCGTCATTGAATCGGCTGAGGAAAACAAATTCGTGACTGCGTTGGTTGTTGATGCTAACTGGAAAGAAGCGTGGATCGGTGCTACCGACGAGGATACGGAAGGTCTCTGGAAATGGGTCGGAGGCGGCTCGGTAAATGGTGGCTACACCAAGTGGTTCCCTAAGCAGCCAAACAACAAGAAGGGCGTCGAACACTACATGGTTTTGTGGGCGATTCGTGACGGTCAGTGGGTCGATCAGCCAAACTATTCACATCAACATCGACCCGGCATTATCTGTGAATGGGTTGGAAGCAAATCAGGAAAATGAGCACATGGCAACTTGGTACATACATAAAGAGAGCGGAGCGATTGGCCCGTTCAGCGGCGCACAGCTTAAACAACTTGCCGCATCAGGGAGGCTTGAGCCAACGGCAAGAGTCAGCAAGGGACAAGACGGCTCACCCGTTGTTGCAAAAACTGTAAGAGGGTTGTTCGTAGAGCTTGAAAAGACACCGCCAACGCCGCCACCTTTAGCACTGCCGAAATCGGGCAAGACCTTCTCGCTCGGTTTTGTGAAAAGCGGGTTGAGTACCGTGCTGACGCACGCAGAGTCGGCAAAGAGGTTTCTGAAGAAGGAAGAAAGTTCTGAAGAGCCTCCACATCCTGAAATAGCCGAGCTTCCACTGGGATCAACATTCCTTGGCAAGCTGAAATCCTCGGCATCGAATGTTGTAGATGCAGCGAAAGTCGCTGGGACTGTAGCAGCACGCCATGCAGAGATGACACGAATCAAAAAGGTTGATCTGCCGAAGGTATTTATGAAACTTGGCGACGAAATTCGACGAGCAGGACAGTTTCGCACAGACTACCCAGAAATCAACCAACGAATTGATACGGTCGAAAATAGGCTTCGAGAAACCCTCAATGCATCCAAGAAGAAAGCGGAGGGCGACGGTGTTAAGGACGCTGCGAAATCAATCGCACGAAAGGGAAAGCTGAAGGCTGAGGAAGGAACATTGCGTCTGCAACGTTCCAAGCTACTCAAGGAACTTGGTGATGCAGCATTTCAGACGTATGGCGATAAAGTAGGCTCGCAGAGCGTTATCGCCGAGATTTCCAACCTGCAAAATCGCCTTACTGAACTCGAAAACGATGTTCAGCGAATTAAGAGTGAATCCCGCATTACTACCCTGACGCCCAAGCGTCTAGCACTCGGAGCAGCGGTTTGTATTGGTTTAGTTCTGCTAGTGATCGTTGCAGGTGTGTTTCGATCACGTCAAAGAGTGCCTGAAGACTGGTTAGCGGCTGATCTGGATCGCACCGGATACAACAGCGAACCAAATTTATCGATCGTCGCTGCATCTGAAGATGGGGCGATGATCTTGCAAGTCACGCAAAGCGAAGTGCTCAAGATTCCTTGGACGGACGGCGTTGACTTTAAGTTATCGCCTACGGGCTCATTGCTTCAAATTGACGAGGCTGATGTTTGGAATCTCCAGACGAAAAAACAGCTTGCTCCTAGTACCTCGTACAGTTTTGGAAAAATGTCGGATGATTGGTCGAAGTTCGCCGCAATCGAAAAGAGCAACCCTCGCAGCTTGATCGTTTATGACGTTACTGCCGATGAACTGAAACAACGACAGCAAGTGGAACTGCACGCTGAATTCGGGCGGTTCTCGGTTTGTGGATGGTCAAGAGATAGACGAAAAGTAGCGGCATGTAACATCGGAGGCTCAGATATTGGGTTCGACGCAGTGGTTGTTGACTTGGCCGATAATCTCAAAACCGTTCGATTGAGATGCCCACAGGAAGTTAAATACAAGATGCTTGAGCACCCGCACTGTATCTTATCGCCGGATGGAAAATTCGCTGTTGTTAGATACCAAGAACCATGCCTTTGTGTGTTTGACGCCACATCGGGTGAGTGCTTGGAGATCATTCGATTTCCTCGAACCGGCACTAATGACTGCATGTGGCATCGGTTCTCCGATGACGGTCAGTTCCTTATTACATCTGCGGGCTCGAAACGCATTTCGTTCTGGGACACTGGAAACTGGAGTCTCCGCTTCATGATTGAGGGCAGCGCCAGCTACCAAGCTTCCGACGAAAACTTCCTCCGCTTGCTCGAATCTGGCGATGAATTTGCAACAATTACCAACGACGATCGTCAAATGGTCATTCGGTCGTGTTTCGATGGATCTGAAATTCGGAAAATAAAATCGACGCCGTTCAGTGACAAGAATCGTCAACAGGTTTGCGGGGCACAGCAAAGAGATTACGGAACACAGACTAGCATGGTATTTATGCTTCGCAAACAAGGTCGGCTGGAAGTATGGGATTTACCCAACAACCGCCTTCTCGCCGTTATGGGGACGATCGATGGAATAGAGCGAACCAAAGTAGCCTATTCGTCCAACGGTCAAGTCGTCGTGTCGTCACGGCCAACGACGAGTGTTGTTGAGATTTGGAATCTAGCAAAAGCTCAACGGGTTTCCTTGAGTGACCACATAGCCACAGTAGGAATCGACCCGAGAGATCGGCTAGTCCTAAACAAAGTCACGATCGCTGAAGCAGCTACCAACTACTTCGCCGTTGTGGGTGACTCTCAGCAGGGAAACCCGCTTTCCAGACACTTTGGAAAGAACCTTGCGGTCTCGGGAACCGCAAGTCAGATCATGGGAGTGAGCCAAACGCAGGTCGTGTTGGAGCTTCGTGAAGGGCTTGCTGCCATCTGCACTTTGCGTTCCCCGAATCCAAGTCTCACGAAGGGAGAACTATCAATCATTGGCACGCTCACTAAGCTACATCCCAATGGCCAATTGATGCTGACGAATTGCGAGATAGCGGATTCCGGAAGTTTCTCAGCTTTCCAGAAAGCGAAACCGGAAGGGCGAGAAATTGCAGTCCGAGTCGGAACACCTTTGGAAACACCTCGCTGGATTGAGCAGCGTTACAACCCGAGCTTAAAGAATATCAAATGCTATGCGACGGATCATTCGATAATTATCGACTGCGATGTTGACACATCCCAATGGATGGAAGCCGACTGGCTAATTCCAATGATTATTTCGCTCTACGACAGTAACGGTGATCCTTTGACTCAATTTAAGACTGCGGATCGGTTTACGGTCGATCGAGTCTTTCACGCCCGATGTCGGCGAGCCTACGAGTCGGATATTCGTCGTGGTATTCCCGAGGACATCGCAGCAAAGAACAGAAGCAAATTACTTGGAAAAACCGGAAACCGGTTGGAGTACAAGGTGAATGTTCGAGACATTCGAGATGTGGGCGTCGTACAAATAGGGTTCTACCAGTCAAAATAACGGACACCAGCTACTGCCTCGAAACTCCACGAGGCAAAAATGAGCAATCCACCACTTCATCTGTCCGTCCTGAACCGAGGAAGCATTCAGTTCCCTCGCTATCTAATCGGAAACGATCACCGCTGGTTCTGGACGGGATCAGGATGGACCGGCACAGAATCCGAAGCTGTGCTGTTCACCGACTGGAACATTGTCGCCACCGAAGTCCAAAAGCTGTTGTTGGATCATCGGATTGCCGAATCCACGTCGATCCGAACGTTTGTGGCCCCCATCAAGTTGCGGCTCGTCGGCGGCGATCATTGTTCACTCTCGGATGTGCGAGCTTGGGCATTCGGTGCAGCCAGACTCCTCATGGATCACCCCGTCGATACCGTTGGACCCGGCAGCAACAGTCTCGTGATCAGTTCAATCAACTGGGATCGCTTGAAGGAGGCTGGCGAATGATCGGTCGCCTTTTCATCTTGTCCGCTATTCCAGCAATGTGGCTGAACGGCAGTTGCTCGTTCGTGGCATCGATTTGCTGGGCGTTAGTTGCGTTTGTCTTTCTGCTTGTCATCGATTCCGGTCGTGGCATCAGAACGCTTCCGTCAACGATCATCGCTCGATTTATGTTTGCGATTTCGATGTTTGTGTTCTTCCTGTTCTATCTTCTCAGCAATGAAGCGGCAGGAAGAATTTACTGGACCTTTGCGGACTGCTTCGTTGTCCCGTTCTGGGTCACCGTCATCGTTACAGCCCTGTTCTGGACCTGCCTTTGGTTTGGAACTCTGATTGTCCGAAACGATGCTGACTACCAAAGATGGGCTCGGGCAGGTGGGCACTATTTTTGGGATTCACTCCCACGAATTCTCAACCCAGATTCTGAACTGATTCGGAACGGTGGATTTGCAGAGCCTACGTACACGGATTTTGTCCCTCCGACTCATTTTCGATTTCAGTGTCCTCAGTGTGGGGCTCGTGTGCAGGATGCATTCGGTGTGTGCTGGAGATGTTCGTATGGCGCTGACGGTGACTCAACCGCCTTCTATGAGCGTTATGGGCGATAACGGACACCAGCTACAAGCAGAAAGGAGATCTGACATGAGCGACGACAAGAAGAATTATCGAACGACCGAGACTCAGGCTTTGAAGTGTGATTTGTTGGCAATCAACGCAGCTACCTGCCAAGACGGCAAGTACGTCCTCCTGACAGTTCGAATGAACCCGAATTCGTTTAAGGTCACAGAGATCCTGATTCCGTTAGCTCAGGCTCAAGAGCGACTTCAACTGGATCTCGCTGATTTGTTGGAACGATCGCCGGTTTTTAACGAGATGTAATAGACAACAGCAGCAGTGGAAACGGCCAATTCAACCCGAAGGAAAACACATGGACCGCAGAGCGTTTGTAGCGAAGTCGATCGCAGCATCTTGTGCAACGTTGGCTCCACTGGGCTCTTTTGTCGCCAGTGAACCAAATGTAATCAGCCAAGGTGAAGTCGCCTTCGATCACGCAGAGGAGCTTCTTCGATCCAACGCTAAGCTGCCCCGGTGCCGACAGTTGATTAAAGAGACTGAGCAGGAATTATCTGCACTGGGAGATTGGGGTGCGACAGCGTGTTTCTGTGGTATCTGGGATGAAGACCCGAGGGTTCGGATTCTCTCTATCAACTGCTGCCTGACCAAAGCCGTCCATGCACACCTCGTGCAGTATGTCGATCTGCTTCCAGATATTCTTGATCACGACGATCCCAGCATACGTCGCTATGGCCCGAACCTGCTCTGGAAGATGGAGGGTAAAGCACGTTCTGCAATCCCAAAACTCAAGCAGAAACTTTGCGACCCTGAAACAGATCCGTACGATCGGATATTGATGGCAAAAGCAATCGCAATTATTCAGCCGTCGCTCAGAACGGACGCCGTCGATTATGTGGCGAAGACTGCCCAATGTTCGAAGAATACTGTATTCGCAAAGAATGTTTTGGCCGAGTTGCGTGCCGAAAAACCTTACCTCGGGCTGTGGAACTGATCGAACAGATTCTCAAGGAATGACAATGGTAGATCGAAGAATTTTCGTAAAGCAGGCGGTTGCATCCGCCCTTAGCTTGTCAATGATTCCGACATTCGAACGCAGCAGTGCTGCCGACGATGACTTGTTTTTCGATGCTACTCAGCGAATCGAAACACTCGCCATTGATCTCAACAATGATCGTGTGATCAAGACAACGATCGAATCGGTTCCGCCACTTTACGAATGGGCTCAATCAGCCTACTACATTTGCTTGTTTAGCCCAGACGAAAACACACGGGTTCTTGCTGCTCACTGCATGGTCAAGGAGCACCTGAGCTTCCGAGAACTTCTGCCTCTGTTTCCGTCCCTTCTCGATCACTACAACTGGGAGGTGAGATACATGATCCCACGTCTGCTGTGGCGATATGGGGTTGATGCTCGGATGGCAATTCCACGCCTTGAAGAATGCCTGAATGATCATGATCCATGGTTTCGAATATTGTCGGCAAAGGCACTCGCTGTTATCGAACCACCGATGAGAGAGCAAATGATTCCAATCGTTGAGCGTGAGATAGACCACCCTGAATATGGACGGTTTGCCGGAAGTGTTCTGTCCGAGTTGAAAGGCGAGGTTCCCTATCGTGCGTTGTAAAATCAGCGGCGGCGAATTTTCTCAATCGAAGAAAGTCGCCGCAAACGAAGCCGACTCTGACGGCACACTCCTGCTGGAATAACAACTTTTGCAACTCCTTTTCGATCCGCTGTTTTTCTGGCGGCGGCGATTTTTGGAAGTCGGTTTATTTGAATCGATCAGCGTACGAATTGAGCGAAAAAAGTTGTTCGGTATTGAAGAGCCTCAAGGTGTAGTGCCTCCCGAGGGTACGGCGGGGACTTTCTTAATCAGCTTTCCGATAATATTTGTTTGGATTCGGGCTTTGCAACCCGATCTCCAACCAACCAATCCCATCAAACAATTGGTTCGACCTCACGCAACACACGGTAGATCGTCGGTCGTGACAGCCCTGTCACCCTTGCGATCTGGGTGATCTTCCTGCCTGCTGCTTTCATCTCGTGGATGGCGTTGACCTGATCGTCAGTCACCTTCCATCGCCAGCCCTTGTCACTTCCACCCCACGTCTTGCCTCGCTTACGTGCTGCCGCCTGACCTGCGGCCACTCGTTCGGCTCTGATCTCCGTCTCGTACTCGGCGACACTCGCTAAGATACGTGCGTGCAATCTACCGGCTGGTGATGCCAGACTGAATCCATCTTTCATGCTGACCAGATCAACGCCACGTTCGTGAAGCTCGTCGAACAGTTGGCAAAGTCCCTTCGTTGTTCGGCCAAGACGGTCGAGTCTCCAAACAACAATGCGGTCAAGCTTGCCTGCCCGGAGTGCTTCCATCAACTTGTCCATGCCCGGTCGAGCCATCGTGCGACCGGTGAACGAATCCCTGAAATAGATCACTGGTTCGCCGTGGGCTGCGGCCCATCGTTCAAGATCAGGCATCTGGCTACGGTGATCCTGCTGCTTGCTGCTGACCCGAACATAGATCGCTGTTTTCTTCTGCATGTTTCCAACTCCGCTGACTGGTGAACTCAGCGATGTAGTTGGTGTCCGTTACTGTAAACTGTCTTCTTTGCTCGACCGATTGCGCATTGATGTTGAATTGAGACATCGATTTCCCGGAACTTACGAGCCTCAGCGTGCTGATTTCAGAACACTACTGACACTTTACAGAATCGAACGTCGGGCTCGGCAGATTCTACGCAGTGGAATTGGTGTCGGATCTCGGGCTTCCCCTGATACAATGCGGTCTGTCTCTGGGAGCCGTCCAAGGACCCGACCGAAGAATTTCCTGTGGTTGCCGCTCAGTATCGTCCTGATACTCGGTGCCCTCACGCTACTCACCGGCTCACCAATTCCGATGTGGCATTTCGAAAAGCTCGAAGGGCCAATCGCCGTCAGGTCTGCAACGCCGACGCATTTGATTCTGCAAAATGGTCGTGAGATCACGTTGCCATTGATCGTTGAGTTGCCCAGTGATAACCCATTGTTTCAGGCAGCGCTTGCCGATGGCATCGAGATCCAAGAAGACGGCTCAGCCATCGGACTGATTTGGTTGAACCGGAATTGTGGTAATGATCCCGTTGTGTGGCGGACGATGCGAGTGAATCTCGGTGAACTTGCCGGTGCGTTGCACCCAGCCGGAATCGACAGTTCGGTCGTTCATCCAGATGCGATAGCGTGGCTGGCGGAACACAAGCGGATCAAATACCTCCCATCAAGTCGCAGCCATAAGAAGAATCACTTGACGCTCTGGGACTGCATCGCCATGCGAGGAGTCCGGGAACAGTTTGAGCATTCTGCAAAACTGGCGAAGATCGACACTCCGTGACGATGCGGACATGACTCACAGACAGTGAACTAGCCGGTGTCCGCACAAAAAAGGGCGTCATCCATGACGCAGGAGCCAAACAACACTCACTCTGGAGACCACGAATAATAAAGCCGTGGCTGATGCTGAAACTTGACTGAGCCCTTCACACCGTTCCGTTTAACGATGCAGTACGGAGCCATGAATGCCAGCACGGTGAATTCCTTCTGAAGTTCAGACGTATCCCAGACTTCGCCGTGCTTTGCTTCCAGATACTCTCGTGACCCCGGTTCGGCGTTGATGGCAGCGACTTGTTGGCGGCGGATGGTTTCGGTCGGATCGGACATGTGTTGGCTCTCTTGAAGGGATGTTGTTTGGACAATTGGGTAGTTGGTGTCCGCTAACTCGCTTTTGCCGTCCTTCTTGCTCGACGTTTCTCAAGTTGTCGCTGGTGATACTGCTGAACTTGTTCTCGCCACTCGGCATTGCCGCCGTAGGTCTCGACTGGAACCAAAGTCAGATACTTCTTTGGGCAAGAGTAGTAATATGGATGCATCGACTCATCCATGTCCTTGTATCCCCAGCCGTCGTCCCAGCGGCTGTACTTCATCAGGTCGCACTGAATCCATCGCTGCTCTGATTCTGTTTGCTCACCGTCTTGAATGAACGTCCGCTCAAACACCGACCAAAGGACGCCAGTGAAGCAGTTGCCCCTAAAGCAATGGGCAAGGCACACTGTCTTGATTGTCGTACTCAGAGCAGATGAATACTGACGGACACCGCCTACTCCCGTGTCAGACAACAACATTCACACGGGAGACAAAACATGGGTTGGTTATTCATTCCGGGCTGCGACCGACGAAGCATGATCCAAGATCGCACCAGTGCTTGGGAACGCTCGAACGAAGACGGCGGATCAGGTACGGAATACTGGGATATGCTGGCGGCTTCATCGCCGGAACGGTCGGAGCATGTGCTGCGTTCTTTGCGTGTGGCTTTGCCTTCGCTTTCACGTGCGAACTTTTCACCGGCATACCCATTTATCCAGTTTGCTCAAATGGTAAGTGTCGATATGGCGAAGCGTCGAAAAACGATTACCGACATGAAAACAGCAGTGGACAACTCATCGCTCGGTGCCGGTGCGGCATTGGCTACGTGAAAAAGGGAAGGCGAATTGCCCAGATCCAAGACGATGGTTCCGAGACTCGATATATGATCTGGAAGCCACTGCGGGGATGGTTCCCCGATGAGCGGTCTGAGTCAACCACCTGAATACCCGGTGTCGGTCAAATCGGAATCACTTCGTAATCAGCCGACTCACCACGTTCAATCTGATCGATTGCGCTGAATGCGGCCATTTCACGCTCGGTGGTCAAACGGCACAGGTTGTTCAACTTGCTCACGAAAGCGAGATTGACCGGATGATTGTTGAGGTCGTCCCCGCAAATGCCTTCCTTATGCATCGCCAGTAAATGTCGATGCCAACAACCAACGACGGCAGTCAGGTTCACTGCGGATTGAACAGCATTGGCATCGCTGGCCGCTCGTTGTTGTACTTCGTTGCTTCCGTCTGCAATCGCTATTGTTGTCTGCATGTTTGTCTCCAGCTTCAGGAACCGCTGAGGCAGGATTACCTCAACGGCCCTGTAGCCGGTGTCCGTTACGCCGCCGAGCCAACTAACGACGGAACGCACACGGGAGACACTTCCACTTCCAGATTCTTCAGGACCAAAGCCCCCGCTCGTTTCATCTTCGGAAGTTCGTCGATCAGATCCTTTCGGACCGCTGCGATGGCGGTCGTTACATCGGAAATTCGATCTTTGATGTTGCCGTCTTCACTGACTCCATCGGCCATGGCTTCAGTCATGGCGTCTTTCAGCATTCTCAGGGCATGATCACGGGTGATCCCGGACTTCTCCCAGAACAATGCCAAAGTTGTAATCAGCGGAATGGAAACCGTTGGGGCGACCAGTTGATCGTCACGTTTTTCCACCGATCCTCGGACATGGACCACAACTTCTTCACTGATGAAATGTGTCCCCGGTTCAAGGTCCGCAGCTTCGTGCTTCCACTTCTTAGCGATCAATGACTTAACTTCGTTCAGCATGTTTGGCTCCTTGGTTTGTTGGTATTGAAAACCTCACTGCTGAAGTAGTTGGTGTCCGTTAGCTGCCTTTCTTCAGGCGGTTGATCGCCCGATAGAATGTGGCCCTTGACTTCTTTGTTCTGTCGCAAAAGTATTGCTGTTGTTCAGCCACTGAATCGGGAAACTTGGCTTGAGCCTCTGCAAGTAACCTTTCTTGTTGCTCATGGTTGTTGAGCCGTTTCGTCGCCGAAACCGGTCGTCCAAGATTCTGCATTTGAGCAAGTACGACAGGACGCCAATCAGTGTTGTTCTCAACACAGAACTTATAGATGCGAATTGCTGGTGTCAGAAGTCGCATTGAAAGCTGTTTTTCATCGCCATGTTCCTCGATGAAATCCACGATCTCTTCGGCGGCTTCTGGTGGGCAACCGGGATAGCCGTTCAAAGTCATCGCTCGAAACTGCTCGATAATTTCGGCATTGCTCAAATCCATTCGATAGACCAAGCACCGTGATACAACAGCATCGAAAATCGGACACTTCTTTGGAACCTTATTCGCCAAGAAAATGAACCTTGACTGGGTTTCGAACCTTGCTGGTAAGTCTGGTGGCAAAGTGCTGCTGTTGTAGGTGACGACTCGATCAGGTTGTCCGAACAAAGCACTTCTCAGAATTCCCAATGCCGGGCCAGATTTGTAGATCTCGTCGCAGTCATCAAACACCAAAATCTTTTCTGAATCTTGGGCGTGAGAGTACAAGAGGCGGTAAAGTTGAAGCGTTGTGCAATGGCTATTATAGACGATCATCTCTTGCCCTTCGTCACGAAGTATATTCGTAACTACCCTCGACTTACCGCCACCGCCAAAACCCGTACACAGCAATGAATGGTACTTCGACTGGGCGATCATCCGAACCATGTTCGCCAGATGGCCTTGTTTTTCTTCGACTCGTGTTTGGGGGCGTTCGACTTGCATTTCAAGCTCTCTCTGGAGACGTTGATTTGGAGCCAACTCCAAAAGTTGGAGTTGGCATTCACTTACAACCACGTAGTTGGTGTCCTCTATTCCAACCAGACTTTGTGAAAGCCCTCCCGGTCGATCCAGTAGCCGAAACCGCCGTTATCGCAAGTGCCGTTAAGTTCGATCAGTTCAAGAGTCCGATCTGCGAGAACATCATGTGGCAGGTCTTCAATTCGCTTTCGTTCAGCATCAGCAGCCCGTTTGGCGTGATCCATTCCGGCTTTCTCGTAAACTGCCTCGAACTTGTCCTCAGTGATCGCTGCGGTCAGATCTTCACGATTCCAGTCGTCGAGTTTTTCACGAATCTCGGACCAGCCTTCTGCCGAGATTGATGTTTCCCACGCCATCGTTTGTTCCCATTTCAAAAGTTGGAGTTGTCTCTCGATGACGTAGTTGGTGTCCGCTATTCCAGTCCCATTGCTTCCCGACCGACGTAAGTTCCGTAATCATCAATGCCCAGCACCATGAAGATCGAGCTTTGCAGCGAACTGGCGGCATCCCAGAGATCTTCTGCCGAGTGCTCGTCGGTGGCCTTGAAGTCAGTGTCGCCAAGCCGTCTCAGCAGCACGCAGAGCGATTGCGGCGATACTTCGCAGTGGCCGTTGTCGAAGATGTCCCGACCCTTGATACAGCACGCTTCAAGGTACGCATCGATTCCTTGATTGACACACTGAGCAATCGCAGTCCATTCAACCTTACAGCGGATCGTCATCGTGAATGGATCGCTGTCCGTTTCTTCGATGGCCTTCAGGACCGTCGAATAGGGAACGCTGACCAGTTGGCAGTTGGTGATCGTGTTTTCTGTTTGGGTCTCGGGCATGTGACTCTCCGTCAGGTGTTGTTGTGTCTGTCGAAGTAGTTGGTGTCCGTTACTTAAATCAACTTGCCTGTCTTGTCGCTGAGCATCCATTTGCGGTCATCGAAATCGAAGTTCCCTTCGTTGCGGAACAACATGACACCAACGTCAGCACCGACATTTCTCAACATCTCAGGCTGGTCATCGATGTAGAAACTGATCCCACGTTCCCGAATCACGTCGGCTTTAGCTTCGAATGAGTCAACCAAGGCAACATCTGTGTAGTGGATTCCGTATCTTTCCAAGTCGGCAATTGCTTTCTCTCGGTCACGCCGAAACGTCACGACGATTACGTCACCGGGCCAAACATGAGTCAGGATGTTGAAGAAGCTGGATTCGTCACAGCAGCCGTCGAGGTCAATTCCCAATGTGGGCTTTGGCTGATGTACCACGTCCAGCAGAACGTCTCTGACGGCTCGAATCTGATTCTTCAGGTCTTCTGACATCTGTTGTAACTTTTTGCAACGAGTTCGAGAAACCGATTCGGGACGCATCACTGATCGTTCGAGGCTTGAAGCTTCGCAGGGGCAGTGATTCCTGATGCTTGCTGCGCAGTCCAAGTCATCAGGTTCGTGCTGCATGGGTGGCGTCAAAGCCAAGCGGCGATTCGATCAGTGAAGGCGTCCGTCTCGGTGAGTCCCGACCGGAACAATCACGTAGCCGGTGTCCTTTAAGCAGATGGCAGTGAATCCGTTCACTGCCTTGCTTCGGATGGTCAAACTACGATTGCCGGTTCTTGTTCTTCGACTCGTTCCTTACTGCAAGCCAGTAGCCAGTTAACCGCCTTGCTGGCTTGAGAAGATGCCTTGAAGATGAACTTTGGGTCGCCTTCCATTTTTTGCACCCAATGATGTAAATATGCGGCATGGTTGTCGAGGTTGTTTGTGACGGGCAAACCAAGTTCGGCCATCAAGAACACACTTCCCAATTCTGCGATCAATTCACCCATGGAGTAGGTGGAGTTCTTGCGATCCCAATTCAATCGGCTTTCGTGTTCGGTGTAGTGAACATGCTCATGGAAGCAGGTCTCGTAAAACGCCTCGGGCGAACTGAATCGAGTGCGGTGAGGCAGTTGGATGTAGTCGCCCTGCGGAGTGTAGAACGCTTCACTACCGCCGTAGCGGATGTCAGCACCGATGTCGTCGATCAGTTGATCGGCGTGTTCATAGCTCTCGAATGGAACGCCGTTTTCAACTTCATCGCTCACTTGAAATTGCTCAAGCGTCGTTTGGTCGGCGTTGAATACTCGGAAGCTACGCATGACGAAAAATGAATCGTCAACTTCTTTGCCAGCGTCGTTGATCTTGGTTCGGTCAACAGGACGATACAAAACCACCGTGGTTGACTTCGAGCCCTTCAGGACACTGCCACCTTGCTGCTTAATTTGGTTGAACGTCGCCCACCACTTTGATCGGAAGTCGTTCTTCATTGCAGAGCACATCAAGATCAACTGGTTGATCCCTCGATATGGCTTGCCCGAAGATAAGCTTGTGTGAAGGCCGGGAGCATTCGGATCACACGACCATGGCTTTCTCCAAGGTGGCAAGCCACCAGCGGTCAGGGCTTCGATGATTGTGTTAGTGATCTCGGCGTGAAGTGAAGTTGACATTCGGCGGCTCCAAGTGAGTGTTGGTGTTGTTGTGCCGATGTAGTTGGTGTCCTCTATTTCGAAGGTTCACGTTTTGGATATCGCATGGGAACTGAGACACGTGTTTCAAAATGGCTTGTCGCATTCTTCGTTCTCACATAAAGGAAACGAAGAAGTTCAACGTTGGGAGTCGCAATGCCCGTAAATACAGTCGTTCAGCCGCACGAGGTGCTTCGAGTCTCATATTCCACTCGTTTCACCGGTTGCCTCGCCTGCTGCTTTCGAGCGCTTCCATCATCGCAATTCGACGGACACCAACTACTCCGTCAACGATAGGGCTGCTTGGCATAGCAGCAAAAATTGGCGATAAATTGCCAATGCCAATTGATTTCACGGCAACAGATGTCGGAATGCTCTGGGGGCAATCGGCGATTTTTGGTAAGAAAGAACGGAGAAGTTCGTGACAAAAATTCAGGGTTCTGAACAAACCATCGAGTTGATGGTGAATTGCAAGACGTATCCAGCGGTCAGCAAGAAGTACATGGAAACGGTTTGCACGGGCGGCGTACAGAGCGACGGTCAATTTATTCGACTGTATCCGGTGCCATTCCGCTTCTTGGACGAAGACGAGCAATACGCTCGCTGGGATGTCATACGAGTTCAGGTTTACAAGGATACGAAAGACGACCGGCCAGAGAGTTGGCACCTACAACCGGGAACAAAGATCGAGAAATTGAGGCCGATCACAACGGAGAAACGTCGTTGGGATTGGATGAAGCACACCATCCACAAAAGCACCGATGCGATGACGGAGGCCGGTATCACTAACGGCTGCGTCGAGATCGAGCCAGCAGAGTTTTACTGGAAGCCAGATAACAAGAAATGGAGCGACAGCCAGCTTAACGTGATGCGACAGGGCAACCTCTTCGTGTCCGACGAAGATTTGAAAAGCTTGGCTGACCGAGTTCCGTGGCAGTATCGACTGAAGTTCAGGGAAAAGAATTCAGGAAGAGAAGATGACGCAAAAGTTTTGGCTTGGAGCCTTTACCAAGGTCTGCGTCGAAGACTACGCACAATGGACGAAGGCACAGCACTCACGGACACAGCAGATGCTGTTATGAAGAGTATTTTTAATCCAGAGAAGACTGTGTTCGCAATTTTTGGAACTCACAGCCGATTTGGTCACTGGATGATCTCCGCCTTGTATCACGTTCCCAGCAAAATTATCGCCGCAGACACCGAGCAAGGAGGCTCACTGTTTTGAAACGAAAGCTATTTACAATCGGCTACACTGGCGTTGGCATCGATGAGTTCGTCGAAAAGTTAGTACGCCATGGTGTCGAATGTCTTATCGATGTAAGAGAACTGCCGATCAGTCGAAAGGCGGGTTTCGCAAAAACTGCCCTCGGTCAACATCTTGCCGACAATGGGATCGAGTATCGCCATTTCAAGGCACTCGGTTCTCCCAAAGCTTTGCGACATCAATTGCGAGAAGACCGGAAGTACCCAGTGTTCTTTAAGGGCGTTCATCGTCACTTGAATCACGATGCTGGTATTGAGGCAATACAACAGACATTGGAGGTTGCAAAGAAGCTGCGTTCATGCCTTATGTGCTGTTGCCCAGATTGGGAGCACTGCCATCGTAAGTGCTTAGTCGAAATCATCGAAGAAACGACCACGATGAAATTCGAGCATCTTGCATTTGGCGATCAACAGCAGACGTTCTGGTCAAAAGCAGCTTGACCAGAAGTTGGCTACGCTGCTGGCTTCCAAATCGCCCCGGTAAACCGACTTCCGCTGAACGCTTCAACACAAATCGTAAACTGCTCAACATTCTCAAGCCGATAGGGAAGAGTTGCCTCAGCGATGACTTCCTCGGCCTTCTTTTTCTTGCGCTTACGCCAGTCATCAAATGGGCACTGGGCCAATTGGACAAACGTGTCAGCACCTCTTGGTGCGGCGTCGTACAGAGTATTGCCAGAGTTGATTGGACTTAACATCAATTGACCACCGTACACATCGAGCAAACGCTGCGTGTCAATCGTCAGCACGTCGTGATTTTGATCACCGTAACTGGACAGCATTCCGTTGCGACGATCAACCGAAGGCCAAAGAAAGACGTAGCCGTTGAGCATCGTGTACCATTCGGCAGTCGTCATTCCTTCAAGAGCCGTCGCCAACTTCGTTTCTGAGATCGGTTTTTGGTCTCTGATAACAACGCTCTCGTGCTGCTCGTGTTCGAGACGCTCTGAGGTGGCACGTCGTGCCGATTCGATAGCAACACGCCTCGGGCCGGTGACCTCGAAGCGATCCAGAATTGCCGACGTGCTCTCTAATCCGTGCTGCTGAACGCTCGGCCAACTGCCGCCTTCAGCGATGTGATAAAGGCACGGGTGGATTGCGATGAACTCGTCTTCTGTCATTTGCAACACAATACAAAGCGATGGAAATGTGGCCCCCCGGATTTCAGCGAGGCTTCTTGCTTCGGCGTTCCTTGCGATCAAGTTGTTTCACAAGTTGATCGAGAGATTGATCGTCGAGTTCCGCCACTTTTCGGAAGGCTTCAGGACGTTCAATAACACGCTGGCGAATCTGTGGTGGAATTTTTTCGGCCAACACAAGCAGCGTGTCTTCATCGGCTCCAAGTGCATCTGCAAGTTTGCAGATCATTTCTTCGCTGGGGTGTTGACCGAAGTCGAGTTTGTGATTCTCGATCTTGGAGATGTACGTGAAGGTGACACCGACTTTTTCAGCGAGATCTCGCTGAGAAAGTTTGCGATCTTGTCGCATTTCTCGAATGGTTTCGCCGAACCGCATGGGTCACCTGCTTGTACGTTTGATTTCAAAACCGTACGCTGGTTGCAGTATTTAGTCAACCTGTGGGGTGACGACAAAGGATTGTTGTTGCTGAAACGACGTGGGCACAATTGTGGCGGTAGTGAACAATGATAACGGTTCGGTCGAGAACACTTTTCAGATCGTCTTGAAGACGACCTGTGAGGCACTTGGCGTACGCCCCGATGTTCTGAGCTTGCATTCCACATTGGCCGGTGAATCGTCTGGCCTAGCGGAGATGCTTCACCAATGACGACACCCTACCACGCAAAATACTTCGCTCATGAACTGACTCGAAAGCATCAGCCGGGAGCGTCTGATCGTCTTTCAATGGCCTTATTCGATGCGTGTGTTGACCTCAATCCACACCAGATCGAAGCTGCCATGTTTGCTCTTCGGAACCCACTGTCGAAGGGTGTAATTTTATCGGACGAGGTGGGCCTCGGAAAAACGATTGAAGCTGGATTGGTCATGTGCCAATCATGGGCCGAACGGAAGCGAAAAATTCTTGTCGTCTCTCCAGCCAGTTTGCGAAAGCAATGGAGTCTGGAACTCGAAGAGAAGTTTAACCTACCCACTCGAATTCTTGATGCTCGTGCTTACCGGGCATTTGAGCGAGAAGGTGAACCACAACCGTTTCATTGTGGTCAAGTCGTTATCGCTTCCATCCACTATGTCAGCCGGATGCGTGCAGAAGTTCGTGCCATACCTTGGGATTTGGTGGTGATCGATGAAGCCCACAAGTTGCGTAACTCATACCGAGCAAGCAACAAGATGGGCCAGAACATCAAGTGGGCCACGGAAGACAAACGAAAGCTATTGCTCACAGCCACACCCCTTCAGAACTCACTGCTTGAACTCTACGGACTGTCGAGCTTTTTGGATGACATGATCTTCGGTGATGTGGCATCGTTCCGTACACAGTTCACTGGTGTCACCAGCGACATGGCATCGCTGCGAAACAGGATTGCACCGTTCTGTCATCGAACACTCAGGCGGCAGGTGTTGGAATACATCCAGTACACCGAACGTTTGCCAATCACCATTCGTTTCAGCCCTACAGATGATGAGCACAAACTGTACAAAGCCGTCTCGGATTATCTCGTTCGGGATGACGCTATCGCCATTCCCAAACGTCAGCGGCATCTGACCACGTTGATTCTTAGGAAGTTGCTGGCATCTTCATCTCATGCAGTCGCTAACACATTGGAGACGATGAAGTATCGCCTTGAAGGTCTCCGTGAAGGCGAGCAGAAAGAAGACCACTTTGTCGAAAACCTGATCATCGAGGAAGAACTTGAAGACGAGTTGCTGGAAGAAGAAGTCTTCGATCTCGATCTTCCCTCAGATGACGATGAGAATAAAGACGTTGGCCCAAACAACGACGACGATGACACCATCGACCCCAAGAAGCTCGAAGCCGAGATCATCGAATTGGATCGTTATGCTCAGTGGGCACGAAGCATCGGGATCGACACCAAAAGCCGATCATTGTTGAAAGCTCTGGATGTTGGTTTCAACAAGATGGAAGAGATGGGTGCAAATCGCAAAGCACTTATCTTCACGGAATCCCGTCGTACGCAGGAGTATCTAAAAGACTTCTTGGAAACCAATGGCTACGCCGGTCAAGTTGTTATGTTCAACGGATCGAACAACGACCCGGAATCAAAGTTAGTGATCGATCAATGGATGCAGAGCAACGCCGGTGGTGGCCGTGTCTCTGGTTCACGTGCAGTCGATAGCCGAACGGCCTTGATTGAACACTTCCGAGACAACGCCAGCATAATGATCGCCACTGAAGCTGCGGCTGAAGGTGTTAACATTCAATTCTGTTCCGCCGTCATCAACTATGACTTGCCGTGGAACCCACAACGTATCGAACAACGTATTGGTCGCTGCCATCGTTATGGTCAAAAGCATGATGTCGTTGTCATCAACTTCATCAATGAACGTAATGAAGCCGACCGTCGTGTTCATGAGTTGTTGGCGGACAAATTCAAACTCTTCAGTGGAGTTTTCGGAGCGTCCGATGATGTTCTGGGAACCATCGAATCGGGTGTAGATTTTGAGAAGCGGATTCTCGCCATTTACCAGAAGTGCCGAACCCCGGAAGAGATCGACGCTGCTTTTCAACATCTTCAGTCGGAGATGGAAGAAACCATCAAGACGAAAATGGACGACACTCGTCAGGCTTTGATGGAGCACTTCGATGAAGATGTCCATTCTCGGTTGAAGATGCGTCTTGACGACACTCGTGCGAGTCTTGATCGCTTTGGACGCATGTTCTGGGTGATGACCCGATTCCTGTTGGCAGATCGTGCCATCTTCGATGACGAGAAGCACGCATTCACCCTTCAACGATCACCTCTGGATGGGATGCAGCCGGGGCCATACACATTGATCTCCAAGATCAAGGCCAACGTCACCGGTGACTTCCTGTATCGCCTTTCACATCCACTGGGTGAATGGGTCATCGATGCCGGTAAATCTCTTGAAACACCAAAGTCATGTGTGACATTTGATGTCTCGAACTATCCACGCAAGTTGACGATGGTGGATGAATTAAAGGGGCAATCGGGATGGCTGACACTTCAGTATCTGGAGGTCGATTCGTTTGATCGTGAAGAGTACCTGCTGTTCTCTGCGATCAATGAAGATGGACACTCACTTGATCATGAAACATGCGAGCGTCTGTTCAATTGTGACGCCACCACATCGGCCATAGACGCTCTTGCCCCCGAGACTCTGCAACGGATCGAGGCGGAAGCGAAGCGTCATGGCGATGCAACTGTGGCCCAGTCATTGGAGACGAACAACAGCCTGTTCAACGAAGAACGTGAGCGACTGGAGAGTTGGGCCGATGATATGGTGATCGCAGCCGAGAAAGATCTGTCTGACACGAAGGCTCAGATCAAAGCGATCCGCCGACAAGCACGATTGGCAACAACGCTGGATGAGCAAAACGAAATACAAAAGAAGCAGCAGGATCTGGAACGTAAACAGCGAAAACAACGGCAGCAGATTTTTGAGATCGAAGACGGTATTGCGGACAAGCGTGATGTGCTGATCGACGGTTTACAAAAACGCATGAGCCAGAAAACGACAACCACACCACTTTTCACGATTCAGTGGAAAGTGATTTGACATACGGAGATCGACCCCAGTGGCGACCAACTTTGAAAAACTAAGACGACTTCTTGAGGAACTGTTCCAGTTGGATCAGGCCGATCTTGATTTCGGTATCTACCGGATCATGAATCAGAAGCGTGATGAGATCGTCGAATTTCTCGACAAGAAACTGCTGCCACAAGTGCAGGAAGCGTTCAGTCAATATAAGTCTGCCGACAAAGCCGAGATTCAGAAAGAACTCGATACAGCCATCGAGCAAGCCAAAGGGCTTGGTGTTGACCCGGAATCAACTTCCAAAGTCAAAGAGCTACGTGAGAAGTATGACGATTCGGCTGTGGATGTGGCAGCGTTGGAGAATGAAGTTTTCTCCTACCTCTACAGCTTCTTTCGTCGTTACTACGACGAGGGAGATTTTCTTTCGCAACGACGATACAAGGAAGGTGTTTATGCCATTCCCTATGAAGGCGAAGAGGTCAAATTGCATTGGGCGAACCACGACCAATATTACATCAAGAGCAGTGAGTATCTCCGAGACTACACCTTTAAGATCGCATCCGGGAAACGAGTGCGTGTTCATCTTGTTTCAGGATCGACGGAGCAAGACAACAAAAAGCCTGCCGAGGGCAAAGAACGCAGATTTCAGCTTTGCGAGAAAAATCCCATCATTGAACAAGATGGAGAGCTTTTCATTCGTTTCGAGTATCGCCCAGACGACGGAAAGCAAAAGCAAGATGCCCTGAATGCACAGTCGATCAAGCAAGTCGTTGAGGCACTGGGTAGCGATGCGTTCAAGGCGACAGATTGGGCTAAGCACCTAACGGCTCTTGAACCGACCGAGAAAAACAAAGACAGAACTACATTTGAAAAGCATCTAAGGCAGTACACCTCACGCAATACGTTTGACTATTTCATTCACAAAGACTTAGGTGCGTTCCTTCAACGTGAACTTGATTTTTTCATCAAGAGCGAAGTGATGCATCTCGACGACATCGACGACCAGCAATCCAGTGCAAGGGTTGAGCAGTATCTGAGCAAAATTAAGGTGATCCGTCGAATCGCAAAAAAGATCATTGCGTTTCTTGAGCAACTGGAGTCATTCCAGAAGAAGCTCTGGCTCAAGAAGAAGTTTGTTATCGAGACCAATTACTGCATCACGCTCGACCGTGTTCCAGAATCACTGCTTGACGAGATCGCAATAAATGAATCGCAAGCGAACGAATGGGTTCGCCTATTTGCGATTGACAAGCTTGAGCAGGATTTGAATTGTCCGGGATACTCGCAACCTCTAACGCCAGAATTCCTTCGTCATCATCATCATCTGGTATTGGACACCAAGTTCTTTGGCTCCGACTTTAAGTCTCGTCTGCTTGCCGGGCTTGAAGACCTTGACGAACAGTTTCCCGGATTACTGGTAAGTGGTGATAACTTCGCAGCACTATCGCTTGTGCAAAACGCTTTGAGGGATCGAGTGCAAGCTGTTTGCGTTGACCCACCTTACAACACGGGGGAAGACGGCTTTGCTTACAAAGACCAGTACCAGCATTCGTCTTGGATTTCCATGATGACTGATCGGTTCGCTCGGTGCGCTCCCTTGTTGCGGCAGGACGCTGCCGTATTCACAAACATCGATGACACCGAGTATCGCCACCTGTGGCACGTTCTTGCCGGGGTTTTCGGAACTGAAAACTACCTTGGGAGTTTCGTTTGGAAGAGGCGAAGTGCATCGGCCATGAGCAGTCACCCGTTATCGCTCGACCACGAATATGTGTTGGCATTTGGCAAGAGTGCCATTTGCACTTCTCTTCATGGGCTCAAGCGATCTGAAGCAAACTACCCTCTAATCGACGAGAAATCGGGACGGCGTTACGCAAGCGACAACTTGACGGTCGGGATGACCAGCGAGCAGCGCCCGAATCAGTTTTACCCAATTACAAATCCGAGAACAGGCAAGGTGTTCCAGCCAAATCCAAGCCGTGTTTGGAGATTCTATCCTGAGACAATGGAGAAGGTGATTGAGGATGATCTGATCATCTGGCCTGATGAAGTCGAAGGAAACCAACAGCGACCACGGTACAAAACCTACTTCGACCCCGAAAATATGAAAGCCAAGCCGTGTTCGAGTTGGATAGAAACGGCTGGAGTGAATGACAGAGAAATCGAAGAGGAGGAGAATGACTACCTAGTCGAGATCCTTCAATCAGGCATGAATTCCGAAGGAAGCCGTGTTGTTGATCGCCTATTCGGAAGCAAACCTTTTGCATACCCAAAGCCATTATCGTTAATTCGTTCGCTAGTCCGTGCCTCCACTCGTGAGAAGGATACGGTACTCGATTTCTTCGCTGGTTCTGGAACGACCGGACATGCGGTGATCGAGATGAACCGAGAGGACGGAGGCGACCGGCGATACGTTCTTGTCGAGGTCGGCGATTACTTTGATTCAGTGCTCAAGCCTCGAATGCAAAAGGTTGTTTATTCCAAGGACTGGCGTGAAGGCGTCCCCCGGAATCGCAACGGCATTAGTCACGGCTTCAAATACATTCGCTTGGAATCGTACGAAGATGCTCTCAACAACCTTAAACTTAAACGCACCGATCAACAGGCAACGTTGCTCAAGGATGATGATGACCTTAGCGAGCAATACACGCTTTCGTACATGCTTGATGTGGAAAGCCGTGGAAGTCAGTCATTGCTGAACGTTGATGATTTTCGCAACCCTGACGAGTACAAGCTGAAAGTCGAGAAAGACGGCGAAACCCAACTTGTGAACATCGATCTAGTGGAAACCTTCAATTGGTTGCTTGGCTTGACCGTCAAACACATTGATGTGATCCGAGGTGTGCGTGTCGTGGAAGGCACGAACCCCGAAGGCGACCGAGTGCTCATTCTCTGGCGGAACCTCGACGAGACCGACAATGACGCTCTCGATAAGTGGTTTGCCAAACAGGACTACAACACCAAAGAGCAGGTGTACGACATCTTCTACGTCAACGGCGACAGCAACATCGAAAACCTCCGTCGCCCCGACCAAACGTGGAAAGTCCGACTGATCGAAGAAGAATTCCAACGCCTCATGTTCGACGTGGAGGACGTTTGACATGAGTGACCAGCCAAAAGTCTTTGCGAACGGAACAACGTGGGTGCGTGCTGACTTCCACATGCACACCAAGGCCGACAAAGAGTTCAAGTATGACGGTGAAGAACGATACTTTGCATCGGAGTATGTAGCTGCCCTGAAGAAAGCTGGGACTCGTGTCGCCGTCATCACCAATCACAACAAGTTTGACCGTGAAGAATTCAAGTCATTGGCAAAAGCTGCTCGGAAAGAGGAAATCCTCTTACTTCCCGGTGTAGAGCTTTCAGTCAAGGATGGGGCTAATGGCATCCACACATTGGTTGTGTTTTCGCAGGAATGGATAACTAACCCTGAGAACAAAAATTACATCCAGAATTTCCTTGATGTCACGTTTGCTGGAATCGCCAATTTTGAAAATGAAAATGGCCGATCCAAGCACGATCTGAATGACACGATTCGGGAACTCAATGAATTCAAGAAGGACTACTTTCTGGTTTTCGCACATGTTGAAGCAGGTAGTGGTCTATGGAAGGAGTTAGCAGGTGGGCGACTTGGTGAACTCGCAAAGCATCAACCATTCCGAGAGAGGTGTGCTGCATTCCAGAAGGTTCGCACTCGTGACAAACGAACAACTGTGCAATCACAAATGAACGACTTTTACCCCGCAGAGGTGGAGGGTTGCGACTGCAAGTGCATCGAAGATATCGGCAAGGGTAAAGCGTCTTACCTGAAGATCGGTGCGTTTACATTTGAGGCTGTGAAGTTCGCACTGCTCGATTCAAAGCATCGTGTTGCTAAAACGGTGGCGGAGGCCAAGCACTCACGAATCAAGAAGGTCGTATTCGATGGTAGCCGTCTTAATGGAACGACAATCCATTTTTCCCCTGAACTCAACACTCTAATCGGTATCCGTGGAAGCGGAAAGTCTTCGGTCATTGAGTCCGTTCGATACGCTTTGGGTGTCGAACTACCCGAGAACGCTGACAAGGATGGCTACAAGTCCGGTTCTGTGAAACATGCATTGGGAAGTGGTGGGAAAGTCACCCTGTTCGCCACTGATCGACATGGCACCGAATACGAAGTCCGTCGCATCATTGACCAGCAACCCGATGTTTACATCGACGGAGAGATTCAACCCGGAATCAGTATTCGAGAGACGATTCTCCACAAGCCGATTTACTTCGGCCAGAAAGACTTGTCGAGTAAAGATCCGGGATTCGAGAACGATCTGGTTGAGAAGTTAGTGGGCGAGAGCCTCGAAGACGTGCGTCGGAAAATCACTGAAGGCCAAGAAGGGGTCACTGAGGGTGTCCGCCGTCTAAGCAAGCTTTCAAACATCGCAGACAGAGAGCAGGAGTTTATTGCACAAAAGCAAAATGCCGAGCATCGATTGAAGGTATTCAAGGAGCATGGTGTTGAGGCAAAGCTGAAGAAACAGGTGGACTTCGACAAAGATGCAGGCTTCGCCAAGAAAGCAACTCTATTCGTCGAGCGTTATCTGCAATCGGTGGACGATTTGATTGCTGAGTACGAGTCGGAATTTGACGAACATGGAAAGTACACGTCGGAACGCAACGAAGAGTTCTTCAAGGACTTTCTTGAAATCTATGGTCGCATCGTCGATGGGTTCAACCAGATCCAGAGCATCGCCAAGACAACGAGGACCACATCTACTGAGCTAAAAGCAAAGGCAACGGAATTTGACAAGAAAAAGGATGCGTTGAAGGAGGAGTTCGCAGAAGTTGCCCGAGAACTCTCAGAAGAATTGAAGGAGAAGGGAGCAACTGCGATTGAACCGGGCGACATCCTCAAGCTAAAGCAAGCTATTGGGAAGGCCGAGGATGACCTGAAGTCGGTAGGCAAAGAAAAAGAACAGCGTGCGGAACTGGAAACGGAGTTGCTCAAAAGGCTTGTTGCGCTAAACGACCGGTGCCATGAAGAGTTCAAGCTAATTACGCAGAGGCTCGAAACCATCAATGAGGCCGACACAGCCTTGACGATTGAAGTTGGATACCGTGAAGACAAAAAGGCTTTCGTTCGTTTCCTGAAGGACACTTTCAAAGGCAGCAATCTTCGGGAAGCAACATTGCAGTTGCTTGTAGACAAATTTGCAGACGGTGCCGCTATCTATCGAGACTTCGAGTTGGCGAAGAAAACCGTGGGAGGATCAGCGGCCATTTTTGAGGAATGGTTCGGCGATAACCTTGCCACCATCCTGACCTTCCAAGTGCCCAACAGTTTCGTAATCAAGTACCACGGCAAGAAGCTGAAGAGTCACTCACTCGGGCAGCGAGCATCCGCACTGATCTTGTTTGTGCTGAGTCAACGTGACAGCGATGTCGTAATCATCGACCAACCAGAAGATGACTTGGACAACCAAACGATCTACGAGGATGTCATCAAGCTCATACGCAAGTTGAAACCCGAAACTCAATTCATCTTCGCCACCCACAACCCCAACATCCCGGTGCTGGGTGACTCAGAGCAAATCATCTCCTTCAAGTGTGACGACAAGATTGAATCATCACTCGGGAGCATTGACTGCCCCGATCAGCAGAATTCGATTGTCACAATCATGGAAGGTGGCAGCGAAGCGTTTCAACGCAGACGAGACATCTATCAGGTATGGAAGGATCGAACGTCGTAAGACGGATAGCAACTCATGGCAAAAAAGAAATCATCCAAAAAGAAAGAGGCACCGCTTCGGTTCGACGAAACACTCGTTCTGAATCAGTGGATGCTGTCGTTGTTCGATGTCGGCAGCTTTGAGAAACTGGCCGAAGAACTCAGGCCGCTGAACCGGGAAGGTCTAGACGAAAATAACGTTCATCGCTTTCATGAGACAATGAAGCTGCTGTGGCAGTTTGAAGAGTTCCCCGGTGACACGCTCCTCGGTTATGACCAGAACATCGTCAAACACACTTTGCGACTCAGTGAGCGGCGATCAGAACAACTTCAATGGAAGTATTTCCAGTATCTGTCATTGCTGTTCACCGAAATTTATCTTGACCGATTCTTCCGTGATCCAGACAAACTGCTGGCTGACCTCAACGTTCACGTGAAGAAGTTCAACGAAGGTAAGTCGAAGAAAGAGCAGATCCCAGACTTCGAGCCTGATGACCTAAACAAGCTCGCATTCTGGAATGCCACCGGCAGCGGCAAGACGCTGCTGATGCACGTCAACATTCTTCAGTATCAGAATTACCTTGAACTCCACGGACGAACCAAGGAACTAAACCGAGTGATCTTGCTGACTCCTAATGAGGGATTGTCCAAGCAACATCTCGAAGAGTTTCATCGTGCTGGTTTAGATGCTGCTCTGTTCGACAAGGATGCTGTTGGGCTATTCGCCGGACATGACATCGAAATTATCGATGTCCATAAACTTCGTGAGAAAATGGGCGAGAAAACCGTCGCCGTCGATGCCTTTGAAGGCAACAATCTTGTGCTGGTTGATGAAGGTCACCGTGGTGCCAGCGGTAAAGAGATCGGTGCGTGGCTGAAGGCCCGAAACAAACTGTGCGAGACAGGATTCTCGTTCGAGTATTCCGCTACATTTGGACAGGCGATGAAAGCCAGTAGCAACAAGTCGTTGGCTCAAGGCTACTCAAAGTGCATCCTGTTCGACTACTCGTACAAATATTTTTACAAAGACGGTTTCGGCAAAGACTATCGCATCCTGAACTTGGCTGACGATTCAGATGAAGAAAAACGAATCCTGTATCTGACGGCGTGTCTCGTTGCCTTCTACCAGCAGAGGAAGCTGTACGGTGACCACACCAATGAGTTTCGTCCCTTCTTGCTGGAAAACCCGCTGTGGGTGTTTGTTGGTGGCAGTGTCAATGCGGTGAGAACTGAGAAGAAACGGAAGGTGTCTGACGTTGTTGACATTCTGCTGTTTCTGTCGGAGTTCGTGTCCAACAAGAGCGAGACGATCAAGCTGCTGGATCGACTGATCAGCGGTAAGCCGGGATTGCTGGATACACGTGGGAACGAGATCTTTGCCACGGCCTTCGCTTATCTCAGCACGCTGGGGGCCAGTGGTTCGGAAGTCTTCGACGACATCATGAAGGTCGTGTTCAATTCATCGTCAACTGCGAAGCTGCATGTGGAGCATCTCAAAGGGACTGACGGCGAGATCGCTCTTCGCTTCGGTGACAATGAGCCGTTCGGTTTGATCAATGTTGGTGATGCTCCGAAGCTATGTAAGTTTTGTGAAGACTTCAGTGAACTTGTGGTGACCGACAAAGAATTCTCTGGGTCTCTGTTTGAGGTCATTAACGACCCCGATTCGACCGTGAACGTGTTGATCGGTTCCAAGAAATTCACGGAAGGCTGGAATAGCTGGCGAGTCAGCACGATGGGGCTGATGAACATCGGTAAGTCCGAAGGTTCGGAGATCATTCAGTTGTTCGGTCGTGGCGTCAGGCTCAAGGGCCATCAGATGACACTGAAGCGAAGTAGTGCTTTGAATGTGAAGAGCCCTCAGTACATCGGGTTCCTCGAAACACTGAACGTGTTCGGCATTCAAGCTCACTACATGCGGCAATTCAAGGAATACCTTGAAGATGAAGGTCTGCCGTCCAACGAAGATCGAATCGAGTTCATTCTTCCGGTCGTCAAGAACCTCAACGGAAAGAAGCTGACCAGCATTCGTTTGAAAGATGGTGTCGATTACAAACGGCAGGGATCGAAGCCAACATTGGGTGATGTGCCTGAACGGTTGCTAAAGAACCCAATCACTGTGAACTGGTATCCGAAGATCCAGTCACAGCAAAGTGTCGGTGTCGTCAGGACAGAAGATGTCGCTCAAAAGGATGAGTGCAAACTGGAAGAACGTCATCTTGCCTTCATGGACATTGACGCCATCTGGTTTCAGTTACAACACTTCAAGAATGAGCGATCATGGTACAACCTTAATCTGCCAAGAGAATGCATTCTTGAGCTTCTTCGTCGCAAAGATTGGTATCGTTTGTTGGTTCCCAAGGAAGAGATGGAATTAAACCGTTTTGACCGTGTTCGTCGCTGGGAAGAGATCGCTGTCGCACTGCTGAGAAAGTACGTTGATCGTTACTACAAATTCCGCAAACAGGAATGGGAAGCCGACCATCTCGAATACCACACGCTGAAGGAAGACGATCCGAATTTCGTTGAACAGTACCGCTTGATGGTAGAAGAGTCGCAGGACGCCATCATCACCGAACTGGAGGCACTCCGAGACAACATCAGCGATGGTTCATTCAGTGGCTGGGAATTCCGTCAACTTCAGGCCATGTGGTTTGGGAAGCATCTGTATCAACCGCTGCTGCACTTCAAGAGCAACTTGCTGAGTGTCAGCCCGGTTTCACTCAATGATGGTGAACGTGACTTCGTTCTGGATCTGAAGAAGTTCTGTGACAACAACCCGGACTTCCTTGGCGACAGAGAACTTTACCTGTTGCGAAACATGAGTCGTGGTCGAGGCATCGGCTTCTTCGAGGCCGGAAACTTCTATCCTGACTTCATCGTTTGGGTTCTGGACAAAGACGGTCAGTACGTCACCTTCGTCGATCCCAAAGGAATCAGAAATCTACCATCTGACGATCCGAAGATCCTGTTCTACAAGACCATCAAGGAACTTCAGACGAGACTCGGCGATCCAAATGTCATTTTGAACTCGTTCATCATCTCGAACACGCCATACCAAGAAGTGAAGTGGTGGGATGGTGGTCTAACCAAACCACAACTCACAGAACGTCACGTGTACTTCCAGAAGGAAGACAACGACATCTACATCAAGCGATTGCTGGAAACGGCAACCAGCGATGAGCAAGTGGCGGTTGAAGTGTAGTCATGGCAAACATCTTCTCCACATACTCACAGGGTGAGAACCGTGTAACCGCATCATTCCTTGCGGTGATTCGATCACTGTCACTTGATCGCATTCAACGCCTTCTTGGTGCATTGTTGGAACAATCTGAATTCGAGTTGGTTCGGTTCGAGAACCAGCCATCAAAAGGCGGTGATGGAGTTCCTGATGCGATCATACAGAGCAGCGTTTGTCTTTTGCTCGAAACCAAAACTGAACGAAATGGTGTAAACCTTCCACAGATCAGGCGTCATCTGAAACGACTCAATGAGGCAACCGAATCCACAGCCTTATTGCTGGTACTGACGCCTGATGATGTTCGCCCCACGATATTGGAAGACATTGATGATGATCGAGTTGTGTGGACATCATTTGCATTGCTTGATCAAGCAATCAACGAACTTCTTGAAGATCCAAAGGAAGTCGTTTCAGAACGAGAAGCGTTCCTGCTTCGTGAGTTGCAAGTGATGCTTGAAGCGGAAGGCTTACTTGCCAACCCCAATGACGTAGTGGTCGTCGCCGCTCGAAGTGCATGGGATGAATACAACGAGATCCATGCTTATGTCTGCCAACCGAAACGGTCGTTTCAGCAAGTCAGCCGCATTGGTTTCTACTCGAAACAAAATATCTATCCGCTGGTGCCAATGATCATGGAGACACATGATGATGTGGTCATGGAACGAGACGCACATGAAGGATCGCTTGGTGTGTTGGTCAATCGCCTGTTGGACGAAGACCGAAGAGAAGAAGGCCGAAGATTCAAAGTGTTTATATTGTCGGCACCAGACTCAACGGACACATTGAAGCTGTCCAAGCCGATCCCCAACGACAAACGGTCCAAGTCGGGAAAAGGCACTGCCTTCACCATGGGGCAGCGCTATGTGGCAAGTGCGGCTCTAATTGAAGCAAACACAACCACCGACTTGGATTCATAAGGACGACATCTCATGGGGAAGAAAATGCAAGCTCCAGAAAACATGGAAAAACAGAAGAAGAGAGAACAATTTATAGCGGGCTTTCTCATGGAGTTTCCTAAATCCACTCATTCTAAAGTTTCAATGGAATGGAAGCGTCGAGGCAATCGAACACAAGTTCCGAAAGATGAGTATCAGATAGCTAAGAATCACGTTGAAGCCCATTGGGAAGGGAAAGTGTTGGCTGACTCTTGGTACGGACTTCGCAACCTCGAAAAAGCGAAAGAGCGCCGACTGCGACGGGAAGCACAAGCACAAGAAGCTTCTGCTCTCGCTGAGAAGTATCCAATTGGAAGAACAGTGGCAGGGACGGAGTTGAAGAAGTTATTTGACGAACACTTCGCTGATGTGCTTGGGGCAAGTCTCAAGCTGACCAGTGGTAAAGGCAACTCACAGAAATTCAGAATTGCTAAACGGTTACCCACACAATCAGAATATGAAACCCGACGTTCCGAACATTTCCGACTGACGGTCGCCGATCTCCTTTCGCTGGTAAGTGAAATCATTTCAGTGGGAGCGACCTCTCTTAGCGAAAGGCTCGACGAGATGTCAGACCGTGCCCGTGAAGGTGGGCGTGGAACCGACATAGGCGAAGCTCTTGAACTCCTTGAGTCGGTGGTTCATGACTTGGAAGAGAGCCAGATTCCTGAATCTATCCGACACCTCAATGTGTGCTGGCTTCCGCAGGTTTCTAGTCGCCGTTCTCCGAAGCGAATTGAAGTTTCGGTTACGCAGATTGAGTTTCTGAGAACGCAGATTGAGACCCGCTTTGTCAACTCTGTTGTCGATGCTGCTGCTTTGATCGAGCACTCGTTCTCAACAAAAGCAGCTAAGGAATTAACCTCCAGCCTTAAGGAATCGCCAGAAATTCTGTTGGACTTTGCCCAAAGACTCGGAGAATCCGTCGAAGGCATTAACGAGGCAATTGACTTGTCCCGGTCATCGTTGCCGTGAAGCGATCAATTACTGAACCTGTCTTTCCCTACGACACGAGCGAGTTCGGCAATTCTGGCGAGTTTATTTTTAGCTGAATGATTGTCGGGCAGATGATCTGGTGCGTCACCTGAAAAGCAACGGTGACATGGCCGACACAACAGCGTCAAATAGTTGTCATTGTAAAAGCCTTTGTCGTAGCGAATGTGGTGAACGTCAGACCCACCACGGCCACAGATTCTGCATTGACCGTTGTCTCGCTTCCAAATTCGCTGCTTGGTGACCAGCCAGTTGTAAGTGGTGTATGGGGAAAGATACATGACAGTATCTATCCCCACCACGATCAGATTGACTTGCGTCAGAATCCTTCTTTGAGCCAATCAACTTTGACTCTGACTTCTTTGACTTTCTCGTCATCAAGCAATCCCTGTCCTTCCCAGTCGTATCGATGAACTTCTTCGAGCACCGCCATGTGAACCTCGAAATCGAGGAGTGCCTCAGAAAACCGATGCAAGAAACCCTCTATTTCCGTGGGAGTCATAATCTCGCCAGCAATTCGTAGTCTCGGAAATATCCAGTCCTCGGATGGATCGTGGACTCCGTAAAATGCTTCCCCGATTTGGTAGTACAGATCCGTTGCTTTCCCGAACGAAAGATCGACGGAGCGATCATTCTTTTGGATTGTCATGCTGTCGAAGCTGGCTGTCATTGTGATGTTATTAGACATTCGCCACCTCCTTGCTCGCTGACTTCGCAAACAGAGGTTGAACGCCTTTTTCAACAAACGCCGCATCAACTTGAGACTTCAGCATCTCAGGAGTTGCACGATCCTCTTGGAGATAGAACTCGTTCAATCCAGACAGAGCCGTTCGCATGACGCCACGATACAACTGGTCTCCACGCTCCCTCTGAACATCCAACGGAAGATCGGAACTCAGAAACTGATTTGAGCAATGTCGCAGTATTTTGAACACTAGATCGTGTGCCTTGACTTCATTAAACGCCCCCGGTGCCATCCGCACTCGATCTGCGATGCTGTTCTTCGATATCTCATGATCCTGATGGATAGGATCAGCGGCGGCGATAGCCTCTTGATCGGCTTGCTTCTTCCTGAAGTCTTCGCTGGAAAAATATTCTTGTCTTTTCTGCTCGGCCTGAAACTCTCGCTCTTGCCGTTGCTTCTCTTCAAGCCGAGTCTTCATTCGAGTGACAAAGTATTTGCCGAAGTTGCCACGCCCAACGTTGCCTTTCAGCTTGTTCTTCTCGTGCTGCTCCTTTGCCATTCTGATCTGATCCCGGAACCCCAGCAGACAATCTCCAAGCAGTTTTGCAGTGGTTATCGCTTCTTCGCAGGATGACTGTGGCATCAACCATTTGCATGACTTCCTCCAATCATCGAAGCCATCTCCCTGCAACTCATAGCGTTCAGCATCCCGTGGTTTCTTTTCGGTCGGATGAACTTCTTGGGCGACGGGTTTCTGCTCGAAGTAACTGATCAGGTCATCGCTTAATGGCTTCAAGGTGATGTCGAATGAACTTCCAAGATCAGCAACCCCAATGAATCCGGCGAACAATAGATCGTCAATCACGGACTTTACGGTGGGACGGCTGATCCTCAACATTTTTGCTTGTCCCGACACGGTGAAGCGTCTGACGACGCCTCCCGGTGTTTTGCCTCGATTAACAAGAAATGAATACACAGCAGCGTGATTGACTCCGAACCGTCGAGACGTTTCGGGATAGCGAATCGTCGCTCCTCGCTTTGGAACCAGAAACGTCACGTAGGCGTAGTCGTCTGCCCACTGGTCAGGCGTTACATCTTGGCTTCGAGTGGCAAACCAACTCTGTGGTGGACGGTTCGCAATCCACTTTTTCCCCACCTTATTAACCGAGGCGGACAAGCCAGCAAGTGAACTTGTCACGCTCTTGTGGTGGAGCCGTGTGTGCTCCGAAATCTCCCGAACAGAAGCTGGAAGTTGATAACGTGATCTGTACGCCAGAAATGAAAACACCAATCGCTCATGCAAAAGATGGGCTGTGCTTCGGTCACCGTTTGCCTGCCGTGCCGTGATCACGTCATTGTTAAACGTGCTTCCCTTTTTCGGCGTTAATAACTTGAATCGCTCTACCTTCTTGAGTTCTTCCATTTGTTCTCCTTTATGATCTGAAGTTGACTCAGACATATAGGAGTGTCCTCGTTCGCATTTTTTGAAAACAAATTTGACATTATTTTCCAGCATGGTGCGTCATCTTTTTCCGCAGGAGCGCATTTGCCAGTGAATTGGCTACAGAATCTGGCACTACAAGGAATAGAAAGTAATGTAAGAAGGAACTGAATAAGAAACTTCTCTACCGTCGAGAGAGGGATGTCTTCGACAGTTTCAGAAATTTCGGCCTCCATGAACTCAACAATCGGTCCTATCCTTACTGACACTTGCGGAATCGTGATCTGTCACATGCTCAGCCCTGACCCGACGATGGAAAAGCCTGAGACACTACCGAGACAGTGAGTTGCAAATGCCGTCTCTGGATGAACTTAAGCAGTAGCCTGTTGACTCGGCTGTGAAACGCCTTCTGTTGCTAGTCGGTGACGTGCTCTGCCAATCTGCTGCTCGTCAATGTCGCAACCGACAAATCTTCGACCTCCACCAACCCTAGTCGCCGCTACAGCATTAGTTCCGGTTCCGACTTGAGGATCAACAATAAGACCTCCCGGTCTGGACAGCTTGCTTACTAATTCAACTGCCACGTCCAACGACTGTTGCCAATCGTGGTAGTCCTTGGTGAATGGCGGAACGGGGATCACGTCCGAGCAGCCAATGGAATCAAACGGTCGATCCATTCGGCTCATAACCAAGGCAGGTCGCCATTGCTCAAGCTGTTGAGTTGCCCAGTTTCGTCTGGTTTCTGGAAGTACCATGGCGATGACTGCTAATGCCTTGAGTGAACCCTTAACAAGATCAACGAACTCGAACATTGATCGTTGACCTATGATCGTGACGAACAACCCCTCGGGAGATAGCCAGCGGCTTGCGAGCTTTGATAGTGCGAGCCAGTCTTTGCTTGCATCTGGTGACCAGACCACATCCGTTAATACGAGATCGGCACTGCCTGATTCGATGTTCATGTCTCGAAAATCACAGCAATACAGTTCCGTGTTGGTTGGCAACTTAACAACCTCCTCGACTTCCCTTTCTTTTCTCTGACGGTGAGCCGTAGTGTGAATTCTCTTCGGATGCCGAATGAGACCCGACAAACTCCCGCCAACCTCGGCAAGATCGGGGACCAGTTTCTCAAATTCACGGCGGTTCTTTACTATTGTCCGAGCAGGCTTCTTCTTCCGAACACCGACTTTACGTTCAACTCCATCTCGGCCCACAGTCGATTCACGTTTCGCCAACTTATTCATTTGCATAAGTGACCGCCTTCTTCGGTTCACTGTCGGCTGGCTAACACCAAAAAGTTCGGCGACCTGTATATCCGAGAGTTGTGGATTGGCGATCAGATAGATGTCGATCAATTCATTTCGCTTCTTTTGATTCAGTTGAATAGGTCTTCGCCACATGTTGAGATCGATGGCGAGGGCCAGCTTTTCATGCTTTGACAGGCCGATCCGAACATCGGCTCCAACTAGCCAATCAATCTTGAGATCGATGCAAATGTCACGACGACCGTGGCCGTCAATGACATTTCCGGCTTCATCCACAACGACCGGATTCCGCAGCCCAACCGCTTCGACCGAAGCTCGAAGGTCGTCGAGATCCTTGCCAGATGATCGTGGAAAGATTTGGAAGGGATCAGCATTCATGACAGTCGCCCCTCCTTCTTCAATTGGTCCACTCGTCGGTAGAAGGATGGCTGGCTTTTTCCGGTTCGCTCCTTCCAAGCGGACACTCGTTCCGTTGGTGCGTCGATTGTGACGTAAATATCGAGAGCGATTCGTTTTTCGGCCTCCTTCTTTTCAGCCGTGCTCAAGTCTGTAGTTGGCTGCGATAAGACAACCAGTTGTTGCTCAAGATTGCTGATGATCAAATCATGCCAGTGAAGCTCCGATCCACCCATTGTAAATAGCTCGAAGTCTTTGATCGCCTTATCAACAAACATTCGCACTGTCGGTCTGGTGTTCCGACGATTACATTCTTTGATGAGAAACGTTGCCACGTTTCTTGCGTCACTTGGGGCAACGCCATCGATGCCCTCGGAAGCAATATGCTCGATCATGGCAATGATCTGATCTTCGGTAGGTTCATAGTTGATGATGTACACACGGTCCCCCAGTGCCTTGATCACTTCGTTACCATGCGACTTCAATGCCAGATTTGAGATACAGATGATCCCACCTGAGAATTCGACAACGGAATCACTTTTTGCTGTCGTGTGTCGCACTCGTCGAACGCCAGACGAATCGTGGCGGTTCCCAAGCGCGGCTAAGAGAAGCTGGAGTGCGATAGGTTGATTGAAGACAGATGAAACATCATCGAGCACGATCACCCGATCATGGTTGTCTGCGAGCAACTGGAATAAACCGATTGGCGTCAAATGCCCGCTACTGTACGTGTATTTCACCGCCAGCTCGTCAAGCGTTGAGCAAACTGTATGGGTTTTGCTAGTTCCCGGACTACCATGAAGATAAAGGCCGTTGCACGTGCCCTTGATGACACCCCGAACTCGATCTTTGACGACCTTGAGTTGAAGCATCAACTCGTCGTAATAATTGACCGCTTTCATTGAACGACTCCCACTATGAGTTGCTCGAAAGCCGATTTCTCACTTCTCATTTCGTTGAGAAGTGAGAAAGTGAGAAAACCAAGATGGGTTGGCTCAGCGTGGTAGACACACTTGGTGGTCCACGACTTGCACTTGGCAGGTGCAACATGCCACTTGGTTACTGCGGATTCGCATTCTCCACGGGCACTGAACGGAAAGAGCTTCAGGCGCATAAAAATACCCTCGTTGTTGGAGCCAACAACGGGGGTCGGGTTTCACCCTATTCACAGGATGGCGGCGATCTGGACGGACTCACAAGTCCGCCGCACGCATCTTACAGGCTCAAGGCCGGTTTCTGCCATTTGTTGCAACCGCTGGCGAAGCGGAAGCCCTAGAGCTAACAAGCTCATCCCAATACATTTTCATTATACGATTGTCATCAACCGCAGTTAAGTACGATTGCGATTTTCTTCAATTTTGATGCTTGGACGGCACGATGTCCGGGAACACCACTTATGACCCGTCTCAATCAACGGTGACCGGTCATCCAACCGGTCACGGTTCTTGCAGAACATTTTTCATTCGGGTTCGCATCTGAGTGCGTCCAAGAATGGTTGGAAGTGATCTCGCAAGTCAGTTAGTGCCTCAGCAACTCGTTCGTAGGGACGGTCGGAATAGCGATCCGTATCCTTACCCGACACCCGACCACTTCCATCAATTCGACGAGCGTTGATCAGATCAGCGATTTCACGACCAAATTTTGGACGGACAAGGTTCGGGAGAATCTTCCGTATTGACTTGAAGCTGTGACGAGGAAAGTCATCTCGCTCTCGACAAATTCTTGTGACGACACCGATTCTTCTACTTGCCTTTGTTGGTTTTGCCTGCCACCACTGAGAGAAGTATTGCTGAGGGTTCTTCCAGTCTTCCCGATACCATGGAACTCCATTCTCGCTAACAATCAAACGATCACACCCAATCCTACGAGATCGTTCTTGTCCCCACCTTGCTAGAAACGCAACTTCGGGCCACAGCAACCATTCGCCATACTCGCCAGTCTTGGGACGATTCAGAATCACCCACTTTCCCGTAGCATTTGTGCTCGGGTGTCTGTCGAAAATGTCGTTGACTTCAAGTCGCCCAACCTCAGCCGCCTGCATCGCACAATTGACCGACAGTCCCAAGATCATTTTACCAAATTGATCGAGATGCTCTGCGATGACAGCAAGTTGTTCAGGCGTGTAAGTGTTACCAGAAACTCTCCGAGTCTGGTTCTTCTTTCGATCTGAATGTAAGGAGTCAGCAGTTCGCTTGATCCTGCTAGACCCCTTTGGTAACTCCCACCGCCAGTCACCTTCTTCATCAATCCAGACAAGAATTGACCAAAGGCAGTCCATTGTGTGCTTGGCGTGATCGGCAGAAATTGGCGTGCCCGTATGATTGCTAACCGGGCGTGTTCGCCAAATCGCAAAGAGTTCGTCGATCTTGTTTTTGTCCGTCAGTTCCCAAATGGGAAAGTTGGTCATGTTCTTTTTGAATCGCTTGGCAATGTCCAAGTAGTTCTGAACAGATGGTGACGGCAAACCGTTGTCTTTTCGCTTTCCCGTTTTCTTCCTGTACTGCCGATAGCCATCGATTGCATCAAAGAATGTCCTTGTTTCGATTTTGCTTGGATCACTTGGGACTGTCGTCCGAAGTACCCCAATCAAGTCAGACGGGAACGATTCAAAGCGTGTATCCACTGTCGCCATTGCTTCAGCGAGCGTATCTCGAACAGTCGCATCCACTAGCTCCTTGAGTTCTCTCTCTCCACGAGCAAGGGCAGAAGGATCGTCAGCAACAATATCGAGTCCAAGTTCTCGTAGCTCGTGAAGTCGCTGAGCTTCTTCGCTGGCTTGTCCTTCATTGTTGCGAGCAAAGTCCGAAACACGTAGGACCAAGCGTTCACCTGCTGCCAGCTTCTTGGCGTGAGACAGAACAGATCCGGCCCAGTGGTCAATCTCGTGATATTGGCACTGACGTTCAAACAGGTTGCGAAGGTCGGCCAGTCGCCGTTCCATCTCGGACGTGCCCACATCCCTGATGTTGCCGACGCTGAATCGTTTGTCGCCGACTTCCGGTCGCACGTAGCCTCGGCGGTCAGGATTGGGAAGGCGTCCTCGATTGGTTCGTTTGGTCATTTGAGCAGGCTCCTCAGAAAGTTGTGAGTAGTAAATCTGCTCGCCTAGCCGGTGTCCGCTATCAAGTTGAAATCCGACACAATCCGACACAAAATCCGACACAGAATCCGACATCGCCAGTGAACTCACAAGTGGCAGGATATCAGGAAATGCCGTAAACCGTTGGTATTGCTGGAGTTCGGCGCACGAAAAAAGCCGCTTGTGAATTTACAAGCGGCTTTTGAGTGGAGGATAACGGACTTGAACCGATGACCTCCTGCATGCCATGCAGGCGCTCTCCCAACTGAGCTAATCCCCCTGAAGGTCGTTTTGTCTGTCGCAAAGCGTACTGACTGCCCCATCCCCTCGTCAAGTCCCGCTCGTTTCCTTCGACAAAAAATCAGCCCACGGACGCCGCAAAACCCTAACCGGCCCAATCTGGCGAGCAGATTACGCCGGCTTTGCTGAATTTGACGCCACAGGGGAGGCGAGGAAACGATTCCGATTTTCCGCGAGGAACTTCCTCGCAGCAGACTCCAACAACGAAGTTGGAGCCAGTTCGCAGGGTGAAGGGGCGGTCGGCGGGCGACCGATGGGGGGATCGAGCTGACGGAGTTCCAGCGTTTCGCAGCGGGGGTTTTTGTTCGCGGAGCGATCAACGACTATGTGCCCGCCAAGTTGCTCGGTCGGCCCTCACCCGAACGAGGCCTGAAGGGCCCGTTCGACCTCTCCCGAGCTAAAGCTCGGGAGAGGTAACTCGAGCGGTCCACTGCTTTGCTATTTGCGTCGCTTGCGGATGGGCTCGATCGGGTCGATGGTTTCGTCGTCATATTGCTTACGTAACCGTGACAGCTCGGTTTCCATCTCTGCTCGGACGCTGGCGTACTCGGGGTTCGCATAGACGCTGTTGAGTTCGTTTGGATCCTTTTCCAGATCAAACAATTCCCAATCGTCAATCGCCTCGCCCTCGAGTGCGTAAAAGCGAATCAGCTTGTGACGGCCATTAGTGACACCATAGTGCCGTGCGACATTATGAGCCCCCGGATTTTCGTAGTAGTGATAGTAAAACGTCTTTCGCCAATCCGCGGGCGTGTTGCCTTTGAAAATCGGCACCAGGCTGCGGCCTTGCATGTCGCTGGGGATGTCGGTTCCGGCGATGTCCAAAAACGTTTCGGCGTAATCAAGGTTTGACACAACGTCGTTGTTAACCGTGCCCGGCTTCACCACGCCTGGCCAACGTACCATCAGTGGCGTTTTGAGCGACTCTTCGTACATCCAACGTTTGTCGAACCAACCATGTTCGCCCAAATACCAACCTTGATCCGACGAGTAAATAACAACGGTGTTGTCCGCCAAACCCGCTTCGTCGAGATAGTCCAGCACCTCGCCGACACTGTCGTCGACGCTCTTCACACAGCGAAGGTAATCTTTGACGTAACGTTGATACTTCCACTGGATGATCTCTTTCTCCGTCATCGTGGCTTGCGCCTTTTTGTACGCTTCGTTCTTAGGTCCATAGGCGGCATCCCAAGTCTTGCGTTGCTCGGCGTTCATCGTTCCATAACCGGTCAGTTTCAGGTCGTTGGAATTGAGATGTTCCTTGATCGTCATCTGTTGACGTGCCGCGGATCGGGTACGACCCGAGTAGTCGTCCCACAGCGTTTCAGGCTCGGGGATCGTGACGTCGTCGAGCCAGTTGAGATATTTAGGACTGGGCATCCAATTGCGATGCGGTGCCTTGTGTTGGCACATCAGCATGAACGGTTTGTTGGGATCGCGTTGCTCTTTGAGCCACGTCAAAGTTTTGTCGGTGATGATCTCGGTTGTGTATCCGGTGTGAGGCCGTGTGACGGGGTTGCCATCGGCACCGGCGGTCAGCATCGGCGGATTGTAGTATGGGCCTTGTCCTTTCAAGACGTCGTAATAATCGTAGCCTTGCGGAGTGGAAACGAGATGCCATTTGCCGACCACGGCGGTTTGATAGCCGTTGGCCTTGAGCAGTTTTGGAAACGTTTGCTGGTCGCCGTTAAAACGATCGCGATTGGTTTTGAAGCCGTTGATGTGGCTGTATTTTCCAGTTTGGATCACCGCTCGGCTGGGGCCACAGATCGCATTGGTGACGTAGCAGCGATCAAACCGCATGCCTTGTTTGGCGATGCGATCGAGGTTCGGGGTGGTGATGCGGGCCGGATCGTAGGCACTGAGAGCTTGTTCACAGTGGTCGTCGGTAAAGATGAAGACGATGTTCGGGGGCGCCGCCGCTTGCGTTACCGCAGTGGCGACAAATGCGAATAAGGTCGCTAGAAGGGTGGATTTCATGCTGTGTGTGGTCGGTTGGAGGAGCCGAGACTAGAATTCTTCGTCAAAACATCTTAACTGGAATCAAATCACCGGGTGCGACCATGTAAAGCGGATATTCGCCAAAACGATGGGTTTTGCAATAAGAAATCGCGGCAAAACCGTAGCCCGCAGGCGACCAGCCAACTATTTTAGGAGCGGTCGCAGACCGTAATCGCCGATCGCGATTTCCCGCTGACATCTCTCACCCGCAAACTCTCTCCCCCGCAGAAACGAAACCAACATGATCTCTCGGTCACGATACACGCTCGCCAGCGTCTGTTTTGCTCTCCTGATCTCGGACGGCTTGCTGTCCGGAAGCACCCCCGTGATGGCCGCTGGTCCGAAGGGCCCCGTCTATACCGAGACGCCTGATTCGGAACCCAATTTTTCGCTGATGGGCGAGTTTGTCGGTCCGATCAAGCTGGATAACGAAGACAAGAATGTCGTGGCCCTGCAAATCCGGCCGATCGGCAACGATACGTTCGAGGCGATTCAGTACCTCGGCGGCTTGCCAGGCGAAGAAGGACACAAGACAGAGTCGGTTGAGTTGATCGGCCGTCGCAGTGACGATTTTGTCGTGCTCTCGGGTGGCCCCTACGCCGTGTTCGTGGAAAAGGATGGCTGCTTGGTTTTGGACCGCAAGGGAAACCGCATCGGTGAACTGAAGCGAGTCGAGCGTGAGAGCTCGACGTTGCACGCCCCGGCGCCCAAAGAAGCGCTCGTGCTGTTTGATGGCACTTCGACGGACCAGTTTATCGACGGTCAAATGACCAGCGATAAATTGTTGATGCACGGAACGAAAATCAAACCGATGATGCAAGATTTCAACTTGCATCTCGAGTTCCGGCTACCGTACATGCCCGAGGCATTGGACCAAGCCCGAGGCAACAGCGGCATCTATTTGCACGGCCGCTATGAATGCCAGGTGCTCGATTCGTTCGCCACCCCGGCAGTTTTCAACGGATGTGGAGCGCTTTACCGTTTCCGCACTCCCGATTTGAACATGTGTTATCCGCCACTGCGTTGGCAAACCTATGACATCCAGTTCACCGCAGCACGCTGGGACGCCGAGGGCAACAAGATGCGTGGCGCTCACGTGACCAGTTGGCTAAACGGTGTGAAAATTCAAGATGATGTCGAGTTGCCAGGACCGACCGGTGCTGGAAAACCCGAAGAACCCAATTTGCTGCCCACCTTGTTCCAAGACCATGGTGATCCGGTTCGTTTCCGCAACGTGTGGATTGTCGATCGTGGATTGGCCAGTGGCACGTTCCCGATTCGCCCGACCAAAGAAGAACTTGAAGCTTTAGAAAAAGAAAAGCAAGCGAAGATCGAGCGTGAGAAAAAGGAACAAGAAAAGAAGGCTCGCGAGCTGAAGGAAAAGAAGCAAAAGGAAGAAGCGGAGAAGAAGAAGCAAGCTGAGATGAAGGTTGCCGCTGAGAAAGCGGCAGCAGACAAGGCAGCGGCAGATAAGGCAGCTGCTGACAAAGCCCAGGCGGAAAAGGAATCGGCGAAGCCGGAGGCCAAAGAAGAAGCCAAGCCAGCGGATGCGAAGCCAGCCGAAGCGGTGAAGTAGCTCGAGGAAGATTGATCAGTGTTAGCCGACGGCGCTAGCCGCGGGCCTTTTGATTTGGAAGCGATCGCGCCGCTCAGCTAAACCACGCAAAGTTCGCATTAGATACGAAGCAAACACCGGTGTAGTGGATCTTGCTCAAGATCCTGCATGAGGGATCTTGAGCAAGATCCACTACGGGGGCATGCATGACGAATTTATCTATGATCGCGGAGCGATCAGCGACATTAGAGCGGGGCGGGGAGGTCGCGGCGTTTGAAACAAACGATGGCGGCGGCGTAAAACGCGACTCCGAAGCCAATCAAGATCAACGGGTACACCAGTGGCGGCAGCATTGTGTCGCCCACCGTGTGCGTCAGTGTCCAGGGCGTGTAGAGCGAGTCTTTGGTGACCATCGACGTCATCTTTTGTGGCTTGTAGCAGCTGAAAAAGGTCATCGACAGCAGGAACTGCAGCGACTCGGCCGCTTTGCCCAATCCCAGCATCACGAGCTGGGCAATGTAAATCGCGACGGTCACTCCGATCGTTCGCCAGCGATAACGATCGATGCTGCTCAGCAACGTGGATAGCCCTAGCAGAAAGAAACCAAACGCGAAAAGGTGAAACGTGGACGCTGCGAATATTCGTACATCTACGCGGTCGCTCAATTGCAACGTCTGCATCTCGGGTTCGCCCATCGTCAGCGGAAAATCAAACTCGATGATGGGAATACGAATCGTCGGTGGAGGCACGGTCTCTTTCACGCTAGTCGTCTGCACGCCGGCGCCGATCCCCGCCCACACCAACATGCACAATAACGCCAGCCCGACGACCGAGACGGTGGCATGTGAAAGCAGCAACCGGGCGCGGCTGATCGGCTGTGCAAGCACCATTTCCAGTGTCCCGCGGCCCAGTTCACCGCTGACCACATCGCTGCCACGCGAGATGCACCAAATCACAATGCACAAGATGACGATCGGTTCGTCGTACGTCATTCCGACGCGACCGGGATACGTGAACAGCGAATCGAATTCGATCGGTGCAAACTTTTCAAATTCACGAAACTGTTCCAAGATCGTTTGGAATTGGCCCATGTCCAAAAGACTGACCACCCAAACACGAACCCAGGCAAACGCGAATAGAGCCAATCCACACGAGGCAAACAGCAAAATCGATTGCCCGATATATTTCTTTAGCAAGATGCGGTCGATCATGATCTGGCTCCCGAGTTCTCAGCGACCGAGTTTTCAGCAACCGGGGCATCGGTGATCAAAGCGGTCGCGACCGGTTCGCCTGCGTGCACCGCTTCGTAAACCGTGCGAAGTCCATACGGTTCAAAGCGAATTTGTTTTAAGTCGAGAGAATCAATCCATTTGAGAATCGGTCCAAGATCGCCTGCGGTATCGATTTGAATATGATGGTGAGCATGCTTTGACGCTCGAGTGCGAACGTGAACGGCACCTTTGAGCGAATCAGGGACTTCGATGGACGCTTCGCGGGTGATGGCCGTCATCCGGTGCCGCTGGAACAGATCGCTCATCCACATTTCGTGAGCCAGTCGGCCGCGCCGCAAAAAGGCGACTCGGTTGCAGGTGTCTTCGATCTCGCTGAGCACATGCGACGACAGGATCACGGTGCGGCCGTTGTCGCGAGCATCCAGAACCAACTGTAATACCGCCGTTCGCACGGTGGGGTCGAGGTTTGCGGTCGGTTCGTCCAAGATCAGCAGCGGTGTTTGGGGCCCCAGCACGACGGCGAGTGCGAGTTTTTGACGCATCCCAGTCGACATAAACGCGACACGGGTTTTTAGATCAAGTTCCAACAGTTCGGCGACTTCACGACTACGCTGCAGATCGCCGTAGGGATGCATTTCGGCAAAAAATTTCAGCACGCCATCGCCTCGCATGTGACGCGGCAAACGGGCGTCGCCGGGCAGGTAGGCGACTTGGCGACGGACCGCAACGCTGTCGCCCTCGGCGTCAATTCCGAGCACCGTGGCCCGGCCATGGGTTGGGTGCAGGTAGCCGAGCAGCAGACGAATCAGTGTGGTTTTTCCGGCTCCGTTGGGGCCAAGCAGTCCAAAAATGTCGCCTGCACCGACATTTATCGAGCAATCGCGGAGCGCATCAAAGTCGCCATAGCGTTTGCCTAGTCCTTCGCAGCGCAGCACGATATCGCCCGCTAGCTCGGGATCTTGGGCCAATTTCGTACTTCGCAGGTCATCGGCGCAAGGGGCGATTGGATTTTTGATCGGATTCAAACGCGTGGACTCGCCATGGAGGGGTAGAAGAAGCGGTGGTCGAGGGTTCGGAAACAACGCAAATTTGCGTTCACAGGGTCGCTTGTTGTACAGCACGACGCCCTTTATTGTTTGCAAAGGTCAAATCGTAGGAAGTCGGCTTTCGGCGATGGAAAATAGCAAACTAATTTAACAGGCATTTCAGATGTCAGACTCACCCCTGTTCCTGCCACGTGGTTTCCGTTTTGCCGGTGCGACTTGCGGAATCAAGGCCAGCGGAAAACCGGACATTTCCTTGATTGTATCGGATCATCCGGTCGTTGCTGCGGGCGTTTACACGACGAACAAAATTGTCGCCGCGCCAGTCGTGCTATCACGTTCGCGAACCCCCTCGGCGGCGATTCGAGCGGTGCTGACGAACAGCGGCAATGCGAATGCCTGTACCGGCGATCAAGGCATGGAGGACGCTAAATCCACCTGTGCCCAGCTCGCTTCGTTGGTTGGCTGCGACGAATCCGGCGTGTTGGTGATGAGCACCGGAGTGATTGGCAAGCGATTGCCGATGGACAAAATCCGTTCGGGAGTCGAACAGGTACACGGCAAACTCGCTAGCAGCGACGCCGCCTTTGTGGACGCGGCCGAAGCGATTCGCACCACGGATGCGGCACGCAAAACGGAAACGTGTGAATTGACATTGGGCGGCAAGACGATCCGGATCGCGGCGATGGCAAAGGGAGCGGGGATGATCGCGCCCAACATGGCAACGATGTTGTCGGTGATGTGCACTGATGCTTCGATCGACCAAAACGACGCCCGAGCGATGCTGACTCGCGTCGCAAACGTTAGCTTCAATCGAGTCAGTGTGGATGGTCACACCAGCACCAACGATACGTTGTTGCTATTGGCTAGTGGCACCGATGAACCGCTCTCCGGCGACGCGTTGGCCGAGTTCGAGGCGGCACTGACGAAGCTAGCGATCAATTTAGCGAAACAGCTTGTTGCCGATGGCGAAGGGGCGACGCATGTGATGCAGATCCACGTTTTTGGAGCCGAGAGTGATGCTTCGGCCGAAGTGATCGCGAAAACCGTGGCAGCAAGCCCGTTGGTCAAATGCGCGATCACGGGTGGTGATCCGAATTGGGGCCGCATCGTTTCGGCCGCCGGATATGCAGGTGAGCCTTTGGAACCGGCCAAGGTTTCGTTGTCGGTGTGCGGCCAAGCGATCTACGAAGATGGCACGCCGCTTGACTTTGATGCCGCGTCACTTAGTCGCACCATGAAGGGGCAGCCGCAAATTGATGTCGAACTTCGTGTGGGCTCGGGCGAAGGCCAGGCGACGTATTGGTCGAGCGATTTGACGACCGATTATGTTCGATTCAATTCAGAATACACGACTTAATTGATGCCCCGCGGCACGCTTTGCGTGTGAGAATCACGGCCAAAAACCTAAATTTGGCCATCTTCCCTTCGAGCGGTTTCAACACGATGATGGGGCATCAGCTGATCCCCGATTTACCGTGCTCGATCGACTTGCGACGTCGATCGGTTACCGAATGCAACGAAGGAAGATGATGTCTCAAAACGTTTCAAAAATTGTTTATACCCACACGGACGAAGCGCCAGCACTGGCGACTTATTCGTTGTTGCCGATCATCCGCGCGTTCACATCGGCTGCGGGGATCACGGTCGAAACCAAAGACATCTCGTTGGCCAGCCGCATCTTGGCTGGTTTTTCGGACGTGCTCAAATCGGACCAGCAATACCAAGATGCCTTGGCCGAACTGGGTGACTTGGCGAAGCAGCCCGAAGCTAACATCATCAAACTGCCCAACGTCAGTGCCTCGCTTCCTCAGTTGAAGACAGCCATCGCGGAACTGCAAAAAAATGGCTTTGCGATTCCTGATTATCCCGATGAACCCAAGACCGATGCGGAAAAGGAGATTCGGGCTCGCTACGCCAAGGTGCTCGGCAGTGCCGTGAATCCGGTTCTTCGCGAAGGCAATTCAGATCGTCGTGTTGCGGCGCCCGTAAAGGAATACGCCAGACAAAACCCGCACTCGATGGGTGCATGGGCGTCGGATTCCAAGACTCACGTGGCTTCGATGAGCGACGGCGATTTCTATGGCAGCGAGCAATCGTATGTGATGAGCGAAGCGGGCGATGTGCGGATCGAATTGGTCGGTACGGATGGCACAACGACCGTGCTGAAAGAAAAACTATCGCTGTTGGCGGGCGAAATCATCGACGCGTCACGACTGCAAAAGAAATCGTTGCGTGAATTCTTGGCTCGTGAAATCGACGAGGCTAAGAAGCAGGGCATTCTGCTATCGTTGCACATGAAAGCAACGATGATGAAGGTGTCCGACCCGATCATCTTTGGTCATGCAGTTCAGGTTTTCTTTAAAGATGTGTTTGCAAAGCATGCCGAGTTGTTTAACGAATTGGGTGTGAATCCCAATAACGGGATCGGCGATGTTTACGCCAAGATAGAAACTTTGTCCGAAGCGAAGAAGCAGGAAGTGTTGGCAGATCTGGAGGCCGTCTACCGTGAACGTCCACCGCTGGCGATGGTCGATTCGGACCGCGGGATCACCAACCTGCATGTCCCCAGCGATGTGATCATCGATGCTTCGATGCCTGCCGCAATCCGGTCCTCCGGCAAAATGTGGGGTCCTGATGGCAAGTTAAGTGACACCAAGGCAATGATTCCGGATCGTTGTTACAGCGGGGTTTATCAAGCTACGATCGATTTCTGTAAAGAAAATGGTGCGTTCGATGTCACCACGATGGGCAACGTCGCCAACGTTGGCTTGATGGCTCAAAAAGCTGAAGAGTACGGTTCGCACGACAAGACATTCGAAATTCCCAGCGACGGCGCGGTACGTGTAGTCAACAGCAAGGGCGAAATTCTGATGCAGCATGCCGTCGAACAGGGCGACATTTGGCGGATGTGCCAAACCAAAGATTTGCCCGTTCGTGATTGGGTGCGATTGGCGGTCAGCCGTGCTCGCGCGACGGGATCGACTGCGATCTTCTGGCTCGATGAAAACCGTGCTCACGATGCAAACTTGATCGCCAAGGTCAAAGAGTATTTGCCGTCGCACGATACCTCGGGACTGGATATTCAAATCATGTCACCGGTCGAGGCGACACGTTTGTCGTGCCAACGAGCGAAGGATGGGCTCGATACGATTTCGGTGACCGGTAACGTTCTGCGTGATTACCTGACCGATTTGTTCCCGATTTTGGAATTGGGAACGAGTGCCAAGATGTTGTCGATCGTTCCACTGTTGGCGGGTGGCGGATTGTTTGAAACCGGGGCGGGCGGATCGGCGCCAAAGCATGTTCAACAGCTGCTCGAAGAGAATCACCTGCGTTGGGATTCACTTGGCGAATTTTTGGCGTTGGCAGTTTCGCTTGAGGACCTTGGTGGAAAAGCTAACAACCAAAAAGCCTTGGTTCTGGCGGAAACGTTGAACGAGGCAACCGGCAAGTATTTGTCGGAGAACAAATCGCCGTCGCGTAAAGTCAACGAGATCGACAATCGTGGCAGCCATTTCTACCTAGCACTTTATTGGGCGGAGGCACTTGCCGCACAAGACAAGGACGCGGAGCTGAAGTCGCATTTCCAGTCGCTTGCAGCAACCTTGTCGGATCAAGAGGCGAAGATTGTCGACGAGTTGAACTCGGTGCAGGGCAAGGCGGTCGACATCGGTGGTTATTACCAACCCGATTGCAAGAAGGCCAGCGATGTGATGCGACCAAGTGCAACGCTGAACGCCGCGATCGACGAGTTAGTCAACGCTTAGTCAACAGCGGAATGGGCCTTCCAGCCTGTCATTGGTCGGGGGATGTTGCTCGAGGGATCTTTAGCAAGATCCACTACGGAGCGAACAACGACGATTGTCGCACGGCTTTCCAAGCCGTCAGCGTGCCTCGCGTTTGATCGTTGCTTCGGGAATAGCCGCGTGCAATTTTGGATGACGCGAATGCTCTCGTAGCGAAAGTCGCGAAGACTTTCGGGTTGTGGGATCGGCTTCCAGCCTGTCATTGGTCGGGGGATGTTGCTCGAGGGATCTTTAGCAAGATCCACTACGGAGCGGTCAACGACGATTGTCGCACGGCTTTCCAAGCCGTCAGCGTGCCTCGCGTTTGATCGTTGCGTCGGGAATAGCCGCGTGCAACTTTGGATGACACGAACGCTCTCGTAGCGAAAGTCGCGAAGACTTTCGGGGTGTGGGATCGGATTCCAGTCTGTCATTGGTCGGGGGATGTTGCTCGAGGGATCTTTAGCAATATCCACTACGGAGCGATCAACGACGATTGTCGCACGGCTTTCCAAGCCGTCAGCGTGCCTCGCGTTTGATCGTTGCGTCGGTGAGCAGTCACGTGCGATTCCGACAGCACGGTCACTTTAACGCTACCAGCTTGGAAAGCTGGGCGACAATGACTTCGCTTCGTTACGGCCTACAACTCGCCCGCGAATACAATAACGCAACTTCAAAACTCACGCTTCGGGTTATGATAAACACGAAACTGCAAAACCCACGCAATACCCGGTGCCTTACGGCCCTCGGCTCACGACGGACATTGACATTTCGATAAGATCGACAAGCCGACTGAAACGAGTACCCCAAACTTCACCATGATGACTTCCATTCGATTTCTCGGCTTCCCACTCGCCTTCGTGTTCATGTCATTGACGAGTTCGCTTTGCACGTTTGCGGATGATCCAGTCCGTGCCAAAGTCGTCTGCTTTGGAGATAGTATTACCAAACGAGGTTACTCTGATATTTTGGCTCCGCTTCTGGGTGTCGATGCAATCAATGCCGGTGTCGGTGGTAACACGACGACGCAAGCCCTGCGGCGAATGAACCAAGATGTATTGTCTAAGAATCCCGATGTCGTGGTGATCTTTTTCGGCACCAACGATAGTCGCGTTGACAGTGCGAAGGTTCATGTGCCGCTGGAAAAATACTCGGCGAATCTACATGAAATGATCGATGCGTGCCAGAAGCAACAGGCGCAGGTGGTCTTGTGCACCGTTCCTCCGATCAATCACGAGCCCTATTTCACACGTCACGACAAGGCGGTGTTTGATCGCGCCGGTGGACTCGATCAACTGTTGCAACAGTATCGAGAAGCCGCATTGCAAGTGGCTCGTGAACGCAAGGTTGCCGTCGTCGATCTGAACCAGATTTTGTTAGACGAGCCTAACTGGCTCAGCTCTGATGGGGTTCATCCATCGCCCGAGGGTGTTGCGATTCTGGCAAAACATATCGGCAAAGTGGTCCGCCCGCTGATCGCGACGGATTAAAAATAGACTTGGGGTCGTCTTTCGCTTGGGACGTCGATTTTAATCGAGGCGGCGATGATCGACTAACCTATCAGACCAAGCCGAGTGCCATCATCAGCGAGATTTTATCTTGCAGGCCGACGAGCCGTTTGGTCGCTCGGCCGCGAGTGAATACGATCAACGTTGGCAGTGAGGTGACTCGGTACTCGTTCGCTAACTCGTCGTCTGCTTCGGTGTCGACTTTGACCACCTTGTAGCGGCCTTTGGCTTCCGAATGCAACTTGTTCAGTTGCGGAGCCATTTTTCGGCAGGGCGCGCAGCTATCGGAGTAGAAATCGACGAGCACCGGAACATTGGCATCAAGCACTTCGCGATCGAACGTCGACTCAGTCACTTTCTTCACCATCGTGAAACCTTACTTCCGCAACGCGATGTTTTTGAAGCGGACCGTCATCGCGGGGCCACGATGCAATTGCAACGCGATCACGCCATCCGATGACGATTTCTCGGTTTGCTCGTCGATCACTTCGGCCGTCATCGTGCCGTTGATGAAGTGTTGCAGTCGGTTGCCTTTGGCGACAACACGAAATTCGTTCCATTGGCCGGGATGAATCGCGTTGGCCAGCTCTTCGCCATCGGCGAACGTTTCATCTTTCTTTTTGCCGTCTGCCCCGATCGTGACCCGGTGTCCACGCTGGGCCAAGATGCCGCGGCCCTTTTCTTCGTACAGAATGCCAGCGAACTTGTTGGTGAAATCGACATCGGCTTGATAACCCCCAACGATAAATTTGTCTTCGTCAACGACTTTGCTGCGGTATTGGATTCCCGAGTTTCCGCTTTCGATTTTGAACCAAGCAGTCAGTTCAAAGTCTTCGGGGACGTCTCCCTTCCAGATCAAAAACGTATTGGCGTCGATCGGATCGGTGTCGGTGGTGCGGCCGACAATCTGGCCGTCTTCGACACTCCATAGATCCTCGCGGCCTTTCCAGCCGTCGATGTTTTTACCGTCAAACAGTATGGTCGAGTCGCTGGCGGTCTCGGTCGCCTTGGTATCGTCCTCGGCAAACGTGAACGAGGGTGCCAGCAGAAGGGTCGTGAACAAACAGGCTGCAAATCGTTTCATAGGGTTATCTCTTGTTAGGTTCCAATGCCATCGACGGTGTTCCAAAAGCCACCTCGGCTATGGTCAAACCGCAATTTGGTTCCGCGGAAGGTTTCGTCGAACCCGCGTATTGTATTCCAAACGCAGTGCCCGTGGACATAAGTCGCAATCGGCCATCCTTGTAGTGTTTCTCCGTCCCAGGGGCTCCAGCGGGATTTTGTATGCTGCTGAGCATCGCGAATCGTGCGTTTTTCGTTCATGTCGACCAACACCAAATCGGCGTCATAGCCCGCTTCGATCCGGCCTTTGCCGACCATGCCCCACACTCGAGCGGGGGCGTCGCTCATCCACGACGCGACTTGATTCAGCGTGCAGCGGCCTGCGCCAGTTTGATCGAGCATCAGTGCCAAGCTGTTTTCGACTGCTGGCAGACCCGATGGACTCTGAGGATAGGGCTGCGATTTTTCTTCGAGTGTGTGTGGAGCGTGATCGGTCGCGATCACCTGGATCGTTCCATCGAGCAGTCCTTGCCAAAGACCTTCGTTGTCCGCCTTGGTCTTGATCGACGGGTTCATTTGGATGCGGCTGCCGAGCCGTCCGTAGTCGTCGACGTTAAAGAAGACGTGGTGCAAACAGATCTCGGCCGTGATGTAGGGCGAGGGATCGGCAAGCAGCGGTAGCTCGGCGGCGGTCGATACATGTAGCACGTGGAAGCGATGCTTGTGGCGACGGGCCAATTCGGTCGCTCGCTTGGTCGCGATCACTGCGGCGTTCTCGTCGCGAATGCGTGAGTGGTCGGTGATGTCCGTGGTTCCGGCCAGCCGCTCGGCGTTCGCACGCACGGTGGCTTCGTCTTCACAGTGGGCGCAAATGGGCAAGTCAGTCTCGGCAAAGATTCGTTCCAATGCCGCTTGCTCGTCAACAAGCAGATTGCCGGTGCTGCTGCCGATAAAGATTTTGATTCCCGGAACGTCCGTGGCCTGTTGCAGTTCGGCGACGTTGTCCGGAGTGGCACCGATGTAGAACCCGTAATTGACTCGTGATTTTTCAGCCGCGATCGCTTCTTTGTCACGAACCCCGGCCAGCGTGATCGCAGGCGGTTTGGTGTTGGGCATCTCGAGGAACGAGGTGACCCCGCCGGCGGCACAGGCACGCGATGCGGTTTCAAGGTCCTCTTTGTGCGTCAAACCGGGATCACGAAAATGGACTTGGTCGTCGATCACGCCCGGCAGCAAGTGACGACCACTGCAATCGACCACTTCGTCCGCTTGAACATGCGAGCCGGCATCGACGTCCATGATCTTGCCGTCTTCGATCAGCACCGATCCCGTGCGGATCGAGTCAGCGAGAACAACGTTGGCATTTTGAAAAAGGGTGCGGGACATAGGGCTTCCAAGCGGAATCGAGAAACAGCAAGTGAGTTACCGTCAGGATAACAGTCTTAGTGAGGAGTTGGGAGTTGGGAGTGCCGGACCAAGCAAATGCGCAGCGTAGCGGGGTGTGTTGGTGAGCCGTGACGCGTGAGCGGCCGGGTTCCGCATATTACCCGGTGCCTTACGGCCCACGGCTCACTTCCAGATGCCGGCTTCTTTGAGCTGTTTTGATGCGGTGCCAGCCCAGTCTTTGTTTGCTGCTGGCGACGCGGGACTGGGGTGAAGAATCCGCGAAAGCTGCGCCTCGCTACTGATTGCCTCGAGTGATCGCTTCAAGCACCCTTCGGCATACGCACCGACACCCACGACGTAGGTTGGATCGAGTAGTTCGAGCAATCGTTGCAGGTGCGCGTCACAGACCTCGTTGAGCGACTCGCGTTCGGCGACTGGCAGTTTGTCGGGCGTACGATTGCGGGCCGATTCTTCCATGAACACCAACGGACAATAATTCAGGACGAAGTGGTCTTTGAAAAACAGATCCGCAGTCTCAAACCGCTCGCGGAACAATCCCCACAACCTTCGGCCACTTACTTCGCTCTTGACACAATCGAATCCTTCGACAGGCCGTTTGGGGTGTTCATTTTCAGGACGATCGACGGGGACATTAATCCCCATCCAATTTTTGACCGAGTCGATCTCCCCAAACGGCACTCCGGTTTGAGCCATCCCCCACGGTCCGGGGTTCATGCCCAAGAAGACGACTTCCACTCCCTTATTGTTGACATGTTCCAGATAGGCTTGGTGCCCCTTCCAAGCGTAACGCAGGGGATTGTAGACATGCGTTACCGGCTCGGAAAACGATAGTGAATCGACATCGTCGCGGAGTTGCTTGGCAGCAGTGATCACGGAATCGCGAATACTCGTTTTCTTTTTAGCCATCAGAGAGTCGCAGGTCCTTCGGAAGTGGGTTCGAGTTCTGTGTTGGAGGTTGCCGGGTCGGGGATTGCGGGGGCGGGGATCGCCGGTGGTTCTAAGTCGGAGGCATCAAACAGGTCACGCGACTGAGACAAAACCATGATCTTTTGCCAGATTTTGCGGCTCATACTGGTGCTTAGTTGTTCGATCTCGGTGACGGCGGCGACTGAATGAGCGTCGTCGAATCGTTCGACGTACAATGCCGCGATCTTGCCGACCAACGATAACATTTCGCTGCAATAGTCCAGGTAGCGACCGAGCAAGAACGGCGTCATGTTGTATTTGGGCGAGTGATCGGTGGCCTGCCAGTTTTGTAAAATCCGTTCGGGATCTTTAGTCAATTGATGCATGTCGATGATGTGGGCGATCGACCGTAATTCGTGAACCGCCGCTAACGCTCGTTTGCGTTTAATCCGCGTTTCCAAACTGATCAAAAAGTACAAAGCGATGCCAAGAAACACGGCACCGTTGATGCCGGCGTCTAAGGTTTGGATAAAGTCCATCGGGCTGACCTCGTCGGGTTCCAAGCGAACGACGAGCGCTCCGTAGAAAATCAAAATCGCCAATAGACTGGCCGCTAGCAGGTAACCGACGGCGCGAATCCACAAGATCGGACGCCCAATCCAGGCCGATCGCGATGCCGCTTGCAGTGAGACTTGGTGAAGTTGCCCGCACAGCTTGCCGAGTCCACAATTAGGAAATCGCTCGTCGATTCGCACTTGAAGCATCGCGACTGTTTCGACGATGCGGTCATCACGCAGTCGCAGTAGATCGTGCGGCTTTCTCTCGACGTAGTCGGTTGTCTCGTTCATTCGCATACGTCTCGCAGAAAAGCCAGAAAAGGAAGGGACGCTCCGAATGACAAGGCTGGTAGCCTGTCCTGCGGGAGATGACAGGCTGGAAGCCTATCCCACATGACAAGGCTAGAAGCGTATCTCATTACACGGCCATGTATTCTTCGATTGCATCGATCACGATGTCTTCGGGCGGAGCGATTCCCGTCCACTTCTCGATACATTGACAAATCATACCGACTCGCCGCTGGTCGATGTTGATGATAGTGGCTTCGAAATCCGCGAGGGCATCGGCTACCGCTTCGCTGTTACTTAGGTCGACGACCAGACACGATGGGTTCATGGCGGATGCGTCTTCGATTTCCAGTGCCACTGCATCTGCATCGATCTGGCCAATCAGAATTACATCGGCCTCGGGAATCGAAGGGGTATTGGACTCGAGCAAAGACTGTTTCAGCGGTTCGCGAAACGGTTCGGGAAACAGCGAGTCGAGGTCGCGGCCGATTTCGCCGATGACCCACGCGGAAACAGCCGAATCGTCCTGCTTGGCCGCGAGATGGGCATGGATCTGAGCCGAAATCCATTGACTTTCGGCGTCAAATCCAAGCAGGCCTGAGCTTTGGGGAGGGGAGCCATGTAGACTCGAACGGGCAATCGGGTCACGATAGAAACAGTCCAATACCGCCGGGCCGGGGTGATCGGGCATATGGCCGGCGGCCCACTGAGCCGCTTCACGGATCAAATTCATGCCTAGCAGAATTCCGCGGACCCCGAGCACTTCAAGTCCGTGCAGGGCAGCAGGCAGGTTTTCCGGAGTGATATCAAATGACATCACTCGCCAATCGAGCTTCATTGCCTCAAAGGCCCGTTCGATCGCAAGCTGTGACGGATTTCCGGCAATCGGGTGCCCAAGCACCGCGATGATCGGTTCAGTGGTACCATCCATGTTTCAAGTTCGCTCTCTCAAACCAAACCGTGGGAATGCCAAGTGGAAGCCGGAAAACAGCAAACCTACTTGATTCCGCTGTTAAATCGAAGGGCGCTGGTAATTCTGGGCGGCTGGGCACTGGCAATGATTGTCGCATCATGGCTGATGGCGGATCCAACACCTGGATTAACCGAGAGCCACGAAATCAACTTTGCCATTCGCTGTTTCGTTGTCGGCAGCTGGCTGGGCTGCATCGCGGCGAGTTGTTGGATCACGTCGGCGGTACAACGAACTGCGATGCGGTACGGATTGCAAGTCGCACTGGTGCTGGTCGGCGTCACCTTGTTCTGGCTCACGTTCAGTGATGACCCTTGGCTATCGACCTTGGTTGATATGGTAGGAGTCGTTTTAAGTCAAAACGTCGTGTTTGCGTGGATTGCCGTCCCCCGATGGAACGATACGCGAGAGTCAAGCCAGCGGAAACGACGTCAATTTTCGATCGGCGACCTGATCGCGATCACGACCGCGTTTGCGTTGCTGTTGACATCAGCCCGCGACTTTCTACCCCCGATTCGAGCCGAGCTCTACTGGCCGGTGCTGATCGGGATCTGGTTGACTATCCCCGTCGCCACCGCACTGCTCAGCCAAGCGATGCTACTGGTCACGTCTCGCGGCGGATTGGCGCGAGTGATCCTGGTGGGATTCGTGCTGTTTTTGGGCAGTTTCGCGATGGCGATTTTTGCCACGGAGTTTGAATTCCCCATCGAGTGGAATGATCTGTTTTTTCTGTACGTGCTGTATTACCTGATGGTGTTTGTCGGTTTTCTGTTCACGTTTGCCGTCGCCAGTTTTGCTGGTCGCTCGGCCGCACAACATGCCGCGATCACTGGAACAACCACCGATCGCGACACGGCAAATTAAACCGACAACGAAATGAAATCGACAACGGCTATTTTCTCGCCGCATCGACGATCGCATCGACCACCAATCGGTCGTCGTACTGAGTCAACGTGAATTGACCGCCGCGAAACCACTGCATGATCGGATGAGCATAGTCCAACGGCGAGTTCATGGGCGGTTGTGTGCCATGCCATGCCGTGCTCTGCCATTGATCCACTTGGGGCAGGAATTGGTATTCGCCGCCGAGCGTGCACTGTAGATCCGTCGCAAAAATATCCTGCGTGGCTGCGAGTGCATCGGCTGGCGGTACTCGCAATTGGCGTGACAACATGCCCAGGAAATCGGCTCCAGCCAAACTGCTGGTTGCCGATCGTTGGTACAACTGGTTCGTCACCCAGCCTTCGAGTTGACTGCCTCGCAAGTTTCCGATTCGGCCGCGAAGTTGTGCTGCGTCTTCGACCTCGATCGAAGCCAAAAACGGCAAACTCGCAGTTAATAGATCAGGGTAAAACGACAACACGCTGAACCCGCCTCCGGTGTAGCGATAGATTCCGCCAATCAAGCGGCTCATCCCCGGACCGACCGGAGTGCCACGGCCGAGTCCGAGCGGCAATCGATCGATCACTCCCGGTGATGGCCACGCGCCGATGTAACCCGGCAACTGTTTCAGTGCACGATAGGTCTTGATCAAGCCGTCGAAGTCATCGGGATTCGGCGGCACCGAGTCTTTGATCGCAGCAAACAGATGCGTTGGGGGACCCAACTGTTCCGATGCCACGTGAGCTTGGACCGCGACGATATCATCCGGGGCAAATTGCATCGCGACTCGTGTCGGTGGTCCCAATTGCTGAGCATATTTGCCGTATTGAGCGGGCGACCAAGGAGCAATCTCAGCATGGATGGCGAGCCGTTCGACGGTGGCGTTTTGATCGCCACCGGCAAAAACCGTTTCCCGCTGCACGCCGGCCATGATCGGGTCCATATGCGGAAATCGTGAGGTGTAGCTCGCCGCGATGCGCGAGTACCACAACGCTTCTTCGGCTGTCACGTTTTGTAGTTCGATGTCGGCGATCGGCAAAAACGTCCCGCGAGCGCCGCGTCGAGTATCGATCACGCTATCGCCGAGTTCCACGATCCCGCTGGCGTCCGAACGTTGGCTAAAGTTGTTGGGCAGGTAGCCGCGTTGGATCAATTCGTCAATCGATGCGGTCGGGGACCCTTCGGCTGTAGCGGCTAGTTTGGCCAGCTGTACCAAGGTCACGTCCGATTTCGCGTCGATCCGTCGCCGCAGCTCGATCAGATATTCGGGTGACACCAAACCTTGCAGCATCTGAGGTGAAAAGTAGGCAAACAGTGAATCTTGACGCTCGATCGGCATCAATCGCCGAGCGAGTCGGAATTCCGAGGTCGCCGCGAGGGATTGCCCACTTTCGCCGACCTCGAGAAAACGTTTGGCCATTGTTTCGCTGTTGGTGACCAGGATGTACTCGCCATCTTCGACCATAAACGAACGCACGCGATTGTCGGCACTTTGCAGCAGCGAAACGGTTTTGCCAGCGATGGTGGTGTCGCCAAGTTCGATCGCGTCGTCTGATTTCGCTCGTGTCGCTCGATCATTTTGCAGCGAGGTGCGGAACAAGAACGCGTTCTTGACTTTGAACAACACTCCCAACGTGGCTCCGTCATTCAAATACATATCACGACCGATGATCGCTTGGTCGTCGATCACGGTTGGCCCCAACATTCGCGATAATTGATTCATTTCCAGATTCAATTGCGTTTCGATGGCCTTGGTTCCTGGGCTGCGGAAACCTCTTAACGTGACCATTCGCGATACATCGCCACCGTATTCTTCGGAGAGATCACGAAACCACAAATAGTTCTCGAACGACCCATAGCGAATATAGAAACACTCCGGCGGCACTCGCGTCGCCAGCGGCTCGATCGCGGTGTTGTCGTTTGCATCGGCGGGGTTCGGAATCGGCTGGGTCCAGCGCGGGGCGGCGGGGACCGAGACGACTCGGCTCATGTCCGGTGCGAGAGGTTGTCCCATCGCAGCTTGGCGAAACATCGCCTCGGTCGCTTGCTCGGCACCCGCCATCAATTTCAGTGTCGACACCAGCGTATCTTCGGTTTCGCTCTCGGTCGTGAACCAAGCAGGCATGGGAAGATGCAAACGGCCTGATAGCATCGCCACTAAATAGGTCTCAACCCACGGCGGATAATCTCCAGCGTCAATTCGTGTTTTGGCGGCTGCGGTGTAGTCGGTCCACCACTGGTTCAATAGTTGAGCATGCGTTGCGGGATTGGATTCCGGATTCAATTGATATTCGCCGATCACGCCGCTGGTATCGCTCAGTGCAACCACAATCGGTTCGTTGCCTTGGAACAGGAACGAGATCCGTCGCGCGACCGTTTCTTCGGTCGGTTGGTCCTTGCTGGTGATCTCGCGGATCAAACTTCCGACACGGCGAAGCAAGCGGCCTTGGCCTGCCTCGGGAACCGGACGCTCCGATGGCGGAACCAGTTTTTGCCGAATCTCTTGACCCACCGGATAGAACACGCGGCGCTGTGCATCGGTGACGCGAAGCGGTGGCAGCGACTCAATCGGAACCCCCGCGGCCAACGGAATCTCAATCGTGGCCACGCCAAATGGCTCGCCCGCCTGGGCCGAAGCGAGAACTTGTTGGGCCGTTGCGGCCGAGGGGATCGCTAGCACCAGTAACGCTGCGAGGCACGCCAATGGGGGGGCGATGTGGGTGGGGATCCGCCGGCCTGCGGCCGTGTTACGGTAGCGTGAGACCGTCGGAAGATCGGCCAAAATCGTTGGGGAGCAATATTTCATGGGTAATTTTTCTTTATCTGCTTGGGGTCGTCACCCTGGTTTCTTGGGTGATAATGGCAGCGAAGTTCCATTATTAAGACCGACTCAGCAACAGGATAGGGCGATGGCAGACAGTCCATCACGAAGTGGCGTTTTTCAGGCGAGCACTGACAAGCGATTGGAAGCTTTTGCCGAGAGCATTAGCTTTGATCGACGCATGTATCAACAGGATATTCGGGGGTCGATCGCGCATGCAGACATGCTCGCCAGCGTCGGTTTATTGACTCGAGAAGAGTTTTCGACGATTCGTGACACTTTGAAGGAAATCGAGTCCGAACTCGATGCCGACCAGTTTCCGATCCGCTTCGAGCTCGAAGATATCCACATGCATATCGAGCAGGCTTTGATCGACCGCATCGGTGATGTGGGCCGAAAACTGCACACCGCTCGCAGCCGTAATGATCAAGTTAGCACCGATGTACGGATGTGGGTCCGTGAGGCGCTGGACACCGTGGACGCCCGACTGCTGGAGTTGCAGCGAGCGTTCCTGAGCCGCTGTGAACGTGATTTCGATGTCGTTTTGCCGGCTTACACGCATCTGCAGCGTGCGCAGCCAGTGATCGCCCCCCACTACTGGATGGCCTACATCGAAAAACTGCAACGAGATCGCGGCCGCGTTGCCGATTGTCGCCAGCGAGTCAACGAGTGCTCACTCGGGGTCGCTGCGGTTGCGGGAACCACGCTGCCGATCGATCGCGATCACACCGCCAAGGCGCTCGATTTTGATCGGCCAACGGCCAACAGTTTGGACACCAGTAGCGATCGCGACTTTATGCTCGAAAGCGCATTTGTGCTGTCCGTAATCGCGTCGCACTTGAGCGGTTGGGCCGAAGAGTGGATTCTTTGGAGTACCGTCGAATTTGATTTTATCAAGATGCCGCAAGCGTTCTGTACCGGCAGCAGTATCATGCCGCAAAAGGTCAATCCGGATACGCTGGAACTGACCCGAGGCAAATCGGCTCGCGTGATGGGCAATTTGCAAACGTTAATGTTGTTGGTCAAAAATTTGCCGCTGGCGTACAACCGCGATTTGCAAGAAGACAAACCCCCGTTGTTCGATTCGTTCGACACCGTAATTGCCTCACTCGAACTGGCGATTCCGATTGTCGAAGGATCCGAGCTGCGACGTGAATCGATCGCCAGCCGTTTAGAACGCGGATATCTGGACGCAACGACGTTGATGGAGTGGATGATCCGCAAGGGTATGCCGCAGCGTCGTGCCCATCATTTGGTCGGTGCGATTGTGGGTGAAGCGATGAGCCGCGAAGTGCCACTAAGCGATTTGCCGCTGGATGTCATGCAGTTACACGCAGCGGAGATCGACGAATCGGTATACGAAATTTTAGGCAGCCGGAACGCGGTCGATGCATTCGTTAGTTACGGCTCGTCAGCACCCGCGCAAGTGCGAAGTCAAATCGAACGTTGGACCAAGCAATTGGCCGCTTCCTAAGCGTGGTCGCCATATAAACATCGCCGTAGCGAAACTCGCCAAGAGTTTCGGCGGTGACTGCTATCTATTACAACATCAACGCTCCTCTGTTAGCCGTTTGGGCGCTAGTGCCGGTTGGATGGTGACGAAACCGTGGCTAGCGCCAAAACGGCTAACTGAATCAGCAGTCTCCTGCGTTCGGGTGAGGGCCGACCGCGCAACATAGCGTGCAGTAGCCTCGACTTGCTCGGTCGACCCTCACCCGAGCATCGCTGAAGGCTCTGCTCGACCTCTCCCAAACTGCGTTTATGAGAGGTGACAGTACTGATTCTAACGCAAACGCTTACCCGCGGCCTCGCTCCAGCAGCACGAGCATGATCATCGCTAACAGTGATCGCAGTTCGTCGTCTTCGGGCATTTCGCCGAGTTTATCGAGCACAAATTTGCCTTCAAACACTGCGGGTCGTTTGGTTAACCGAAGCAGCGGAGTACCGTCGGGGCGTTTGATAATGTAGCTCGGGTTCAGCAAGTAAGCGGCGACTAGCCCGATGATCGGAATCTCGCCCAACAGACTTTCGAGCACCTTCTTCATTGGACTCTCTTCGCTGATCGTCATGTCAACGGCACCATTTTGCATGATCTCGTAATGGGCTGACCATAACGATTTCATACCCTTTCGACGGACCGCGCCCCAATCGTTGCCTTGCGCATCGGTGAAGTGATAGTTGGCCGAAAAGTCGATCACGCGATCGGATGCGATATTGAAAATCAGATTCGATTGGCTGGCATCGCTGTAAATGTTCACCTTCTCTTTTAGCTTGAACATTTTTTGTTTGATGAACATCAACACATTCCCACTCGCGTCGGTGACCGTCACACGCTGGCCAAACGTCATCAGTTTGAAAGTCAATTCGATGGGGTACTGCATGGTGATCTCGATTTGAATAGATTCGCAAACATCGGAAAGTGCACAAAAAAAGCCGCGTCACTTTAAAAGCGACGCGGCTTAGTTTAGCTGATTTCGCTGCAAGTGTTGCAGCGCGACAAATTAGCTCTTTTGTGCAGGTTGGTTCTGCTGAGTCAGACCTGGACGAACTCGCTTGTTGATGTCGGTTTCCAAAACGCCGAATACCGACTCGTGACGAGCGACCGACATTTGCAATGCGGCCAACAGACGCTTCGCCGTGAAAAAGTTCACGATGATGCGTTGCTTGACTTGAATGGGGTCCTTAGGAACGCCGATTGGTTGTGGGTTCAAACCGAAGTCGATGATCAATTCTTCAGGCGATCCAGTCACGCGGCAAAAGTTTGCATAGCAAGCCATTGCGTTCTCGTCACTCACTTGGACCTGAACAGGTTGTTGTTGCTGAGTTTGTGCCTTTTCTGCAGGCGCTGCAGCACCGGTTGCTGCTTCTGGTGCGTCGGCCGCAGGGCTCTTGGTATCGTCTGCCATCAGTAATTTCACTCCGAAAGGTAAAGAAGAAATATCATTCTGTTCTCGCATCACGAACAAGCGAAAACGGTGTGGGCGTAAAAGTCGTCTCGGGTTTGCCGCCCGAATCGCACTAAGTCCCAGTCAGCTTCCTTTTTGAAAAGCCTGCGCAAACCATGATGAAACATCCTGGCAATTCGCATGCTAACAGTAAGGGGGGCTGCTGCAACGTGAGACGACCTTGTTCGATTAAATAATTCTTAATGTCTACTTTTGTGTGTTAAACCACGCGAAATGCGTAGTTTGGTGAGTTGTTTAAAACTCGAAATTGAAGGTCTTCGCAATCACTCGCCACAGCCGTGAACCCAGCGACATCGGGTCGACGTGCACTTTGGCACTGCCTCGGTAACCGGGTCGCAACGTCAAGTTTTTGGGGTCCAGCGGTACGCGTGCTTGGTAGGAAACACTTCGTGGTTTGATCATTCCCGTGGATGGGTCAATTTCAGTTTGTAAGTCGCCTCCGGTCTGGCTAGCCATCGATGACGAGGTTGCTTTGAGTGGGTCATTTGATTTTTCGGAGATCGTTCCGCTGAACGTTTCCATTCGGTTGGAATCGAGTTTCATGTCCACCGGTTGGCCTTCGCGTACCAATTGGTCGTCACCTTGATCGATCACCAACACGGCCTCGAACGCGTCACGACCACCTATCTCGCAAATCAAGTCATCTGCCGTCAACATCGCGCCTCGATTTCGTTCATCCAACGGCGATCCGGTCCAACCGGGTAGTCGTCCGTCGCCGGAATCTTTCTGGTCGCGTTCGGGTGGCGGCAAGACAAATCCGTCGCGATTTGCACGAATCACCAATCGCTCTAGTTCTTCTTCGGTTTTTGCACGCACCGAGGCCAGCGAATGGAGCAATTCGACTTGAGTTTCAATCGAAGCTTTTAGCGATTGGTCATAACTGCTGCGCATCGACAGATTGCGAAGCTTGACGGTTTCGACAGTCTCTTCGCCTCGGTAATCCGCCAAACGAATTTGCAGATCGGGGTTCTCTAAGATCGCAATCTTGTCCCCGACGCGAACCTCGGTTCCAGGCTGGACGGTCCAGGCGATGCGTCCTGGGGTCCCGGCGTAAACCGCTCCCGCTTGGCTGGGACGAATCTCGAGGGCGCAATCCACATGATGAGGAAGCTCAATTTTAACAACGGCAGCGATAACCAGCCCGGCGATCGCCAGCGTCGCCAACAGACGGCCACGTTTCACTTTTGATAATCTCCCAGGCGTACGACAAAACTTCCACGTTTGGATCACCGGCTGTGCCACTAGGCCGAAAAAACCGACCACGGCAACCATCCGTCCAATCGCTTGAAGTCCATACGGTTCGAGCACTTTGATCACGAACCAACAAATCGAAAACACCACGACCCAGCGATAAATCACGCTGGCGATCGTGAACAATCCGAACATCAACTTGCCTCGCGTGGGCATGAACGGGTCGTCTTGTAATTCCAAGCCGAGACACGTTTCTTGGAACCAACGCTTCAGCACCTCGGTGCTCTTTTGGCGAAGGTTCGGTATCTCTAAAAAGTCCATCAGGATGTAGTAACCGTCGAATCGCAACAGCGGATTACCATTAACCAGCACCGTGCTGACGACGTTCAAAAACATCATGTTCAAACACAAATCATTAATCGTGGTGCCTTGTTCACTAAACCACCACACAAACGCGGCAATCGATGCCAAGATCATCTCGACATAGATCCCGCCAGCACCAATCCAAACGCGTTTCCATTTGTTCGGCAGCATCCACGAGTCGGAAACGTTGCAGTACAAACAGGGCGTAAACACCAGCAGCATGAAGCCGATTTCGTGGCATTCCCCCCCGAATTTCTTACAACTCAATCCGTGACCAAATTCATGCAGCACCTTCACAATCGCCATTGTGACGGCAAGGATCAACCAGCGATCGGCAGCAAAAAACTGCTGGAACGTCGGTAATTTCGCATACACGGTCTCGTATTGGCTGGCCAACAGCAGGCCCGCTGCGATACACAAGCCAACAAAAAAGATCAACGCAGGGACGGTAAAGATCCAGCCAAACCAAGGCAAAATCCCATTGAGAATTTTCTCGGGGTCGAAGCCGCGGAATCGCAACGCAAAGACGTTGGTCATCTTGCCCATGGCTTCTTTGTTCTTCTTTTTGCGACCACGCTCGCGCAGTGCTTTACCTTGCCCCGGAGAGTTGCTGATCACCAGTCCGCTGCGATGCAACATCCCGATGAACTGCTGCAGGTCACCAAAGGTGATCTTTTGCGGGGCAAAACGCTGTTCGAATCCATCCTTGATCTGCTGCAGGCTGACGTGCCCGTCGAGCATGTTCAGAATGTAATACTCTTCGTCATGAAAACGAAAGTACTGCAGGCCGACCGGTTCCTTGACGACCCAATAGCCCGTGCCTTGATAGCGATGTCGACTCGCCGTCAAGTCAGGTCGTTTGCGCACCGTTAGCGCTCTTGAGGAGCTGCTTACGAGTGATTCAGCAAGTGTGGCCATGGAGTGGAAAAGTGAAGAGTGGAAAGTGGGATAGGCTTCCAGCCTGTCATGTCAGAAACGTTGACGTCTGCACCGGCGATTCTCGACGCGTAGGCTGGATGCCCATTCCGCGACAGCGAATCCGATTCATTTGCGATTGGGTTACTTCAGCACGATGATCTCGGCTCGCATCCCGGGCTTGACCATCCACTGCCCGCCCAATTGTTTGTTCTCGATGTTGACCGCGACGCGGTAATGATTGTTCAAGTCGATTTCACTACCGACAAAGTCAATTTGGCCGTCAAAGGCGACAGGGTTTTCGTTGTTGGCTTCGCGATACACCAGCACTTGAACCGGTGTCCCCTTGACCACTTGGCCGGGATAACGCAACGCATCGATGTCGCCTTCGACTTTTAATTGGTCCAATTGAATCAGCGTCGCGATCGGGCTGCCAGGTTGAACCCATTCGCCAAGTTGAGCGATTCGCGATTCGATGTAGCCCGCGAAAGGTGCGGTGATTCGCCGTTTCTTGACTTCGTATTCCGCCATCTGGCGTTCGCTTTCCTTGGCTTTGAATTGAACCTTGGCGATCTGCATCTGCATTTCCGCCAAGTCAATTTTTAGCTCCGCCCGGGTGGCTTCAAAACGTTTCTTTTCGAGTTCCCAGAACGGGATCGCGCCTTCGCGACGGAGTTCTTTGAACGCCTCTAATTCAGCAACCGCGAGGTCCTTTGCGTTTTTCGAGTCTTTCAAATTGACATCGTTGGTCGCGTTAAGCAGGGCTTCTCTTTCTTCGGCCTTCTTCAGTTCCAAAGCGAATTTTGCTTGCGTGTCGTCGATCACTGCCATGATTTCGCCCGCAGCGACCGTCGAGCCTTCATCAAACTTCAGTTCCATCAACTTGCCTTCGACTTCGGCAGGCACATTGACATTGTTGATGAACTTAACCATGCAGTTTTCGGCACGAATTTCGTTTGCCGAAGGGTTGCTCGTGGTCTGAGCCAACGCTGGAGTCGCAAACGCCAGCGCGAGTGCGGCAATCATTGTTTTATTCACAGATTCAAACTCGATTTGATTGGGGGCATCGTGATGGGGTGGCTAGGGTTACACCACCCCAAGGCTCGAACTAGAAGAAAAATTTACAGCACCACTCGTAGATTTCGTGGAAGAACACAAATCCACTCGATCGTCGTCCACAGTAAACCTTGGCAATTACCTTGGCTCCCGGACGCGGATGCAGCTCTTGTAGCGGAGCTTGATCGGGGTAGGCCGACATCTTGATTACGGCACCATGTTCTTCGTTCGGCTCAGCCCGAGCCGAGATGTCGGCGACCTTTAGCGACGCGTCTAACTTCTTGTCAGGGTCTGTCGCCAAAATGTAGGTCACATCCAGTTCTTCGGACTTATTTTCCTTGATGTAGTGATCCATGTGGCCTTCGCGTTTTTCCGGAAGCTCTAACTTCAGGAACAACGGTTGACGGAGATCGGCGACCTCCAACAATACCTGTCCGGTGGAAATTGGCCGGCTTCGCAACATCTTTTCGACGTCCCATGAAGTCACAATCCCATCAATCGGCGAACGAATTACGAGTTGCTCAGCGCGATCCACCAGCAACTTTTTCTTTTCAATCAAGACGCGACGTTTCGTATCGAGCTCGTTGACTTCGCCTTCGAGGGCACGTCGTTCGGCCGGTTCGAGCGACTTTCGTTGAGTTAGCTGTCCTTGGTTTCGTGCTTTCTCAGCCAATGCGGTTTGAATTTGGCCTTCGATGTCCGTTAACTGGATTTCGAGATCACGATTCCGCAACCGAACCAGCTCTTGGCCGACGGTGACCGGCGAATTGTGGTCAACCAATACCGCGATCACTTCGCCATCGATCGGAGCAAAAATTTCGCGTCGAACTTCCGGCGTCAGTGTGCCTTCGGCTTCGAGCGTGAAATCTTTGGGAATGAAAACTAAGGCCAGGATGGCGGCGATAATGAGAGCCACAACGCCTATCGTTTTCGGCAACGTTCGCGCTCGCAATACCCATGTGGCACGGCCCAATGCCCGCCATACCGGCATCAGGAACAAATTACTATGCGACATCGAGTTAGCGATCGCACGCGTTCCGTGCTCGTACACCAAATCGCAACGGGCGTGAAAGATTTCGGCCGGAATGTTGCTCTCGATTTGCTCGATGATCAACGCACCGATCACTTCGCCACGATGAGCATTGTCGCGATCGATCTCGCCGGCGGCACCGGTGTCTTCTTCGGCGCCGAGTTTTCGTTGAGGTTCGCGAAGTGGCAGAACCGCGATGCTACGACCATAAGATTGGTCGACGTAGTCTTCGAGAGCCTCTTCGATTTGAGGCGGTAAATCTTCGGTCGATCCATCATGCCACAGCGGCTCACCAGCAGCGACGACTCGCGTGGCTAACTGGTTGAGCGATGTGACAATATTGGATCGGTTTTCGATCGTGTCCTGGCCACTGATTGCTTTGACCGTGCACTTGCGACCTTTTTTGATCGCCACGCTGACTCGGTCACATCCGATCAACCGACGTCCTTCGTTGGCAACGATGTGAGCGGTTTCCATCAGGTCGAGCGATTCGTGCGACGCTCGGGCGAATGCGTCTGCTTCTTGCCAAAGTGATTGACGATCGCCAAGTTTCTGTAGTTTTTGACCTCGCAACCAATCGGCCGCGAGTTCGCACATCTGTTGAACAAACCGCAGATAACCACGCTGGGTGTCCGGTGCGGTGTCGGGCCGCTGAAAGATTTCGATCAAACCGTCTTGTTGCTCATCGTGCTTCAGAGCACCGAGCACAAGCAGGTAGCGAGTCGGGTTGCCTTCGGCTTCGCCATCGGCGGTTCCCGAATACGGCGGCACAATCAGCGATTGACCGGTATTGGCCACACGCTGGATCAGCCGAGTGTGGCGGGTCGCGTCTTCGCTGTCAGCCGAAAGTACGCTCGGTTCAGCATTGATTTGGTACTGCAGCTTTAGTTGGCGATCTTCGTCCAACAACCAGATGGCACCGCCGGCGGCAGCCAGAGCAGTAATGATGCGGGAAAGCAGTTCAGGATAAAACTCGCCGGCCGTCGCTCCGGATTTCGAGAGCGCAGCAATCTCGTTGACCAGCGATCGGATCTGAGCTTTGGTTTCCTCAACGGTTTGTTGATTGACCGACATGGCGTATTTCGGAGCTCACGAGGGAGAGAATTGGGTTAAGCGTCTGTCGACAGTAATGAATCAATCGTTTCACCGCCATGTTGACCTGGACGGTTACGCAAGAAACACAGCTCGCGGCACCGACCTTATCGATTGATGCGAATAAGCTGCATTTGCCCATTCTGCGCCGTTGCTTTATTCCCTCAGGGTGTGGCGAAAATGGGACATCTTGGTAGGCCAGCGAAGTAATTTCGCCGACATGTCTAGACAGCTTATACAATTTGTATAAACTCGTCTAGACTGTTCGGGGGGATTTGCGTTAAGTTTCTCGACGGTGGCTGTTTGTTCACGTTTCTTTCTCATTTCGATTTTTATGCTCAATCCCGATTCCACCGAGCCACTGCCGCATCGACACGAGGCCGCCGATTCGGGGCCGCTGTCGAGCGAGGATGTGGGGGATGCGATCGAGGATTTGCAACGTGAGATCAATCGGCTGCAGCGTTCGATTCGGCAAGCGATCCAGGCTCAATTGAGTCGGTTTGCTGATCGAAACTTTGGATCGCTGCAGCAGAATCAGCAGATGGTGCAGACGATTCACACGCTGCTGGACAGTCACGGATTGCGGGTCCAGTGCAGTGAATGTGGGCATCCGGCGATCTTGCGAGTTTCGGCCCGGCCCGGGATCGAGCATGGTGCGTTTGTGTTTGACCATACGATTGATCGTCGCCGCACGTTTCACGGCGGCCGAGCGGTCATGCCGCAAATTCGCCTCGTTTCAAAACCAGCGCGAAAAAAAGCGGCCAGCTAAACTGCGTTCTTACTTCACTCGCTAACACCACGAGCCCCACCCAGAGCCGGCTCCCGCCGCCTCTGACCTCCCCAGAGGGGAGGTGAATAAGATTTCACCCTCCCTTCGGGAGGGTCGGCCGCACGAAGCGGCCGGGGAGGGTTGGTGAATTCTTGCTGGCACGATCCACTTCTAACACTGCGAGCCCCACCCAGAGCCGGCTCCCGCCGACTCTGACCTCCCCAGAGGGGAGGTGAAGAAGGGGACTGGTGTTGGCGCCGCAGCGGGCTCGTCTTCATTTCCGAAATTTTGGTATGATCCCGGGCATGAGTACGGAAGAAAAAAACACAGCGGAACTTTCACTGATGCAGGCCACTGAGATGTTGCGGGGGGCGATCGGTCAGATCAAGTTCGCTCGTAATTACACGTTGGAATTGCTGGCAAATACTCCGCAAGAGCTCTGGTTCAAAATCCCCGCGGGGATGCCGACCAACGTGGCTTGGCAAGTCGGTCATCTTGCGGTCAGCCAATATGGTTTGTTGATGTTTCGCATTCGTGGGCGAGGCCCCGATGATCTGGAGTTGATTCCAGGGAAATTTCGCAAGGCGTATGGCCGCAGCAGCGTGCCGAGTGACGACCCATCGTCGCAGCCGACGGCTGACGATTTGTTAGCTCGGTTGGCCCAAGTGCACGAGCAGTCGATGCAGGTGCTCGATGCGGTAACGCCTGAGGTGTTGCTTGAGCCTGTCGATATGCCCTACGCCGCGTATCCCAACAAACTTGGTGGCGTCCTGTTCTGTCCGATCCACGAGGGTATCCACGCAGGTCAGCTTGGCGTTTTGCGGCGAATGCACGGGCTCGAGCCGGTGCGGTAAGTGGCAGCTAACCGTTCAAGCGATCGTCGTCGATCGCTCCGCCGATCAAACGCTTTTTGTAAACCGTTAAAGCATGGCGTTTGAATTGAATCGAAATCTATTTAACGACGAAGTATAAAAATCAACATGGACGATTCATCTGCTGCGACATCGGGAACGCGTCGCCGACTGATTCTGATGCGTCATGCAAAAAGTGACTGGGCTGACGAAGGGCTGTCGGATCACGATCGTCCCCTTAACAAACGCGGCAAGCGTGATGCACCGCAGATGGCCGAGTGGCTTCGCGAGATCGATTGCCTGCCTGATGTCGTGCTCAGTTCATCGGCGGTACGAACGCGAGAAACGGCCGAACTGATGCAGGACTCGTTTCGCTCGGACGTGGTCGTTAGTTATATCGAATCGTTGTACCTCGCGACGCCTGAAACAATTTGCAGTGTGATCAGTTCGGACAGCTGTGATGCGTCGACCGTGATGGTGCTCGCTCACAACCCAGGGATGGCGTATCTCGTTTCTCAGTTGGCGGGACAAATGGTTGACATGCCGACTGCAGCGATCGCTATTTTCGACGTATCCATCGCTGATTGGAGCAAGTTTCGGCTTAGTAGCCCGGTGAAGCTGGAACATTTCATGCGACCGAAGGCTTTGTAGAACATGCTCACACCAAATCGATGGTGGTTCATTCTGCTGGCTGTTCTGATTGGTCATTTCGGCATCCATCTGGCGATCTACAATCGCATTAACGGCTTTGGAATGCCACGCCGCACCATCAAGCGAATTGTCAAAGTCTTTTTCGTCTCGGCGATCACGCTACCTTTCATTGTCGGTTACCTCTATTTTGACGCGCTGCGGCAACTGATGATCGACCCGCATGCGAGCGTCTACTTTCCACTTGTTTTGAACGCTTACGGCGTGCTTTGTTTGGCAAGTTGGTTTGTGTTGGGCGTGCCTTGGCTGCTGTGGCGACCGGTCCTTGGGGTCGAGTGGGTGCATGCTGAACGCAAAGTCGAAGTGGTCGATGTCCAGCGAGCGGTCAACCGATCGTTAGCGCTAACATCGAAATGCAAATTCGAATCCAAGTTACCACTGAATCAAATCTTTGATTTGGCGATCGAACAGATCACGCTGCCGGTGGCGGGATTACCGGCCAAGTTGGATGGATACCGGATCGCGCATTTGAGCGACATTCACTTGACCGGCGATGTGCATCCCGACTACGCCAAATACGTCGTCACGCGAGCGAACGGTTGGCGGCCTGACATGATGGTGATCACGGGCGACATCATTGACCGGCAACCGTGCGTTGATTGGTTGCCCGAGATTTTTGCCGCAGCCGATGCAACGGACGGCTGCTACTACGTGCTGGGCAATCACGACACCCGTATCGAAGATTCGCGGCAAACGCGTCAGGCAATGGATTTAGCGGGTTGGACCGATCTAGGATCCGATTCGGTGCTTTGCAATTTGCGAGGCCAGTCGGTTCGGATCATCGGCAACGAGTACCCTTGGTTTGATCGTCCCGAGCTGGATCCCAACAGCGACGACGAGTTTCGGATTTTGGTCAGCCACAGTCCCGATCAAATTTGGTGGGCACGCCGACACGGCATCCAATTGATGATGGCTGGACACACTCATGGCGGTCAGGGGCGATTGCCGTTGATCGGTCCGATTTTGAGTCCCAGTTTTCACGGCAGCCGATTCGCGTCGGGCGATTTTTACAAACCGCCCACCACGATGCATGTCTCACGCGGCCTCGGCGGCGTCCACTTGATGCGAATCCACTGCCGCCCCGAATTGTCGCTGATCACGTTATGCTTGCCGTGCCCCGTGCCCTTAAGCAAGTCAGTATGAGTCATTCAACAGAATGATCTGAGCCGTCGAACTAGCGGCCTGTCGATTTAAAACGAAAAGCAAATTGCGATGGTGAGCCGTTTGCCGTAAGGCACCGGGTAGAGCGTGGGACCCGGCCGCTCACGCGTCACGGCTCACTAAATCAACAGCCCGCTACTGCCGTCGGATCACAGAATGATCGACGTTTCATCGGTAGATACCGAACGACCTGCTTCGTCGCTCGACTTTGTGGGGCTAAGCCAGCTATATCGCCACGCAACCCGCGGCGCGATGTTGGACAGAAACTGCGTCGATTGACGGTAATATCGGAAGTCGTTTTCAAGTGCGAGTAATCATCGTGAAAACGTGGGCAATCATTGCGGCAATTACACCGACGGCAGCCGCATATTTTGGAATTTCATGGTAGAGGAACAACCGTTTGTGATTCCCCCAGAACCAGTGGAAATGCATGAACAATCCGATGCCAATGAGGAGCAGTCCGAAAGTAACGGCGTGCGTTCCCGCGATATCAACCCACAGTCCTCGCCCCAGTGGTCGAAAACCCCGGGTCGTGATATTAAGCGTTGTAGCTCGCTGCGTGATGCAACAGGAAACGCCGAAGAACGTTACCACAGCCGACAGGAACGCGCCTACACTCCACATTTGAATGGGGCCACCGTTCGGAGGCTCCGTTAGTCGATCGGCAAGGTCAAACAGTGCTTGGTTGTGTCGCATCGCGGTTCCGAAAGTGCTCGCGTGAGTGTGAGATCCACTATCACGGGCACACCTGGGGTGCATCCTGGGCGCTAAACTGACGAATTCGGATCAGGTTGGCGACATTTTTGCAAACGCTACATTGCAATGCAGAATCCCGCATACTTCGCTTCCATCGGGATTTTTGGTGACCATTCCTCGGGCATCATTTCGATGGTGCGGAGGTGAAGATGGGAAGACGCAATGCGAAAGCGTTCACGAGTCTGAGCCAAACAAAGTGTCAAATAGTTCGCGACACTTCGCTAGTCCTTTGGGCGTCAGTGAGACCGATTTCGCCTTGCCAACAGGATTGCAAATCATGCCCTTCTCGTGGAGTCTGTCGAGCACATCCCAGTCGTGCCCCTTCCAGGCTCGAGCGCCGTACTCGTTCTCGTCGTGAAGCGTCAATGCAAGCAGCGCCAATACCATGTCGTCGATTTTGTCGGTGTCGTATTTCATTTGTGTCCAAGTTTCGTCAAAGACTTTTGTGATTCGCCACGTACAGCGTGACGCTTGTTAGATGGCAGATACAGGCATGATGAAAGGCTGGCAGCCTATCTCACTTTAATTGTTGGATCCCACGCTTTAGTGATTTTTTCTAAGCTCATAGTCTGAAAGCTTTGCTCCAGCGGCTTGGCTCGGGTGCGGGGCCTTGCCGTCGTCGGCGGCGAGCGTATTGGTAACCCGGGATGAAAAAACATCCGCCTCCTACAATCCCAAATATCAAATGAGCCCAGGGTGGATACAGCGCCATCAAGACCGATGCAATTAACAATGCTGCGGTCTGGATGTAAAAAGCACCGGTGAACATGCCCGCTTTGACTAGAAAGACCATTGCGCTGACGACGCCCAACATCGGCGATAGTGCGAGTACGGGTAATTTGAGCCACCACTCCAGCGGAAATAGCAACGCGATCGCCATCATGCTGGCGCCCCACACGTGGGCCACTTGTCGTTCAATAAACGTGACCGGTCCCATCCGTTTTCGCATTCGCCAAAAGACCGCTGCCCAGGCCCCCAAACCGATCGTCCAAACCGCAGGGTAAACCATGCGGTTGGTGATGCCGTGATAATCCAGTTGCCATGTCAACAAACAAGCAACCAACAACACCAGCGAATGCCACATCCATAACAGACCCCAATTTTCCAGGATGGCGGCGTGATGCGTCTCGCGGAATACTCGCGCGACGACTTGCCCGAACCGACCACTTCGGGCAGCGACCGGTTCGTCCGCCAAGTAAGCTTCCAAGTCGCTGGCCAACGCGTCAGCCGACTCGTAGCGCAAATCGATCGGTTTTTGCAGACAGCGAACGACAATCATTTCCAAGTCGCGATCCAAACTTGGGCGCAGTGCTCGCGGCGGACTGGGGTCTTGCTCAATGACCAGCATCACCAATTGCATCGGTGTATCAGCAACAAACGGCGAGCGTCCGGTCAAGGCAAAATAGAGTACACAGCCAAGGCTATACACATCACTCGAGGGTCCGACCATGTCGCGGCGATTGCCTGCTTGTTCAGGCGACATGTAGGCAGGGGTGCCCACCAACATGCCACTGCGAGTCAAGTCGGCTTGGGATCCCGATTGTTTCGCCAATCCAAAGTCGGTGATCATCGGCAATCCATCGCGAGGCAATAGGATATTGCTTGGCTTGATATCGCGATGCAGCACGCCAGCGTCATGAGCGAACTGGATCGCGCGAGCGACAGTGGCGACAATCTGAGCCGCTTCGCGCTGCGGCATCGGACCATTGGCCACTCGGTCGGCCAGCGTGATGCCGTCGATGTACTTCATACTGAAGAAAGGGCGGCCGTCGATGTCAGCGACTTCGTATACCGGCACGATACTGGGGTGATCCAATTTCGCCGTTGCAGACGCCTCGGCCAAAAAACGCTGCATGTCGGTGTCGCTCGCCAACCGTCCCCGCAGAATCATTTTGACAGCGACTTCGCGATCGAGACTAATTTGTCGGGCTCGAAAGACGACCCCCATCCCGCCGCGGCCGATCTCTTGGATCAATTCATAATCACCGATTTCGGTCGGCAACTGCAGACTTCGCCACCGCCCCGATGACCCATTCTCGATTGCAAGTGAGCCGTTTGCATCAGGACGCTGTTCGTTGGCGACGCCTGCGGTATCGGTGACAAGGACGGCGCCCCAGAGTCGCCGCAGTTCGTCGGCGTATTGAGGATGCTGGTGACAAACGGCGTCAAAGTCGACCAGTTCTCCGCGACAAACGCCGTCAGCAAGATCAGCCAAGATCGCGGCGATCTTTTCGTCATCGGCACTGAACTCCTCCGCGTTGGAGTTGGATTCGCTCGGAGGTCGATACGGATTGTCGCTCACGGTGCGTACTCGTCACCCGATTCGCTCTCGAGCAGTTCACGCAACCGCCGAACGGCGCGTAGGTACCGCATGCTTGCCGCGGGAGGATTGACTCCCAGCACTTCGGCGATCTCCAGATTGGACAGGTGCTCGTAATGCCGCATCAAAACAATCTCGCGATCTTGTTCGCCGAGCTGCTCGATCGCCGCTTCGACTTTCGCCGCAATCTCACGCTGGGTGGCGGCGGCAGCGGGCGTCGGTCCAGGATCCCAAAGCTGAGCTGCCAATTCCACGGACGATTGATCTTGCCCGCCTGGCATCACCATCGCTTGTTCGCGATCCATACTGCGTTTCGCGCTGACGCGGTGCCGTCGGTACGTGTCGATGATGCGGTCCCAGGCGATTTGACGAATCCACAAGTGGAACGCCATCGCGGGGTCATCGAGATATTTGTCGAGTCGTCCGCTCGCTTCTACCAACACATCTTGGACGACATCACTGACGTCCACTCGGCGTTGGACTTTGCGATCCAGACGCATTTCCACCAGTCGCCGTACGGAGACGCGGTGCCGTTCGAGTAAACGGTTCACTGCATCAGCGTCACCCTGTTTCGCTGCGATCAGCAGCGTTTCGGTTTTGTCGTCGCTAGGCCAGATCGATTTTGCCATGGAATTTAGTTCGCTCACGTTCGGGATCGTTCTCTACCATCATAGTAGGAAGTAAATGCCCGAATGTCGTTGATCGCTCTGCGATCAGCACGAATGATCGCAGAGCGATCAACGACATTGGATCAGCGACGATGGTTTTGAATGCAAAGTTGGTTTGCGGCGACCTCGATGACGGCTTCGACGTCGGGCGAACCGTAAACGGCAGCCCCAGTGATAACAGTCAAATTTTCACGTAGGGTGGCGATGCCGTCGTGATGCGCATGACCGCAAATGACGGTCGTCTTGCAATCGGGGCGTTGTTGGCAAAACTCCATCAACGTTCGGCCGATTTCGCCGCAAACGAAAAAAGGGGCCCAGTTGTCGTCGGTCGTTTTGCCCTCGTACCAGCACGCTTCGCGGAACGGCGGAACGTGGGTTGCGACGAGCGCGTGAGTCGCATCGCGAGGAACTGCTTCGAGTTTGCCTTGTAGTCGAGCGGCCGATTCGGCCCCAAGTTGTTGTAGCCTTGCTTTCCAGTCGTCGCAGGATATCTCGCGAAAATCATCAATCAGTTCGAAGTCGTTTAACCGGATAAACGAGTCTTCGTAATTGCCGATGGTGGCATCACCCCAACCATCTTCACCGACCAGAAAAACTCCGTCCGCTAAGTGAATTGGACCAAGATCGGTCAGATAGTTCAGTGCATCGAGTTCGCGCGACACGGCGATCACATTTTGCCGGGTCCGAGCGATCGAACTTTGGTAAAAATCGTGATTGCCAAGCACAAAGTACAGAGGGACCGCGATCGTGTCGGCGATGCGGCGGAGCTGCAAGACGACGTCATCCCCTTCGGAGATATCGCCGGTGATCAGAAGGGCATCCGGTTGCGTGGATGCGATGCGATCGGACCATTGGTCCCAATCGCGAGACGAAACGTGATTGAGATGCGGATCGGTTATCCACGCGATACGCATCTCATCTCACTTTCGTTTCTTTCATGGCAGAACGACGGACCATGAGCTCCGTCGTGTTGTCCAAGTTCAATCAAGCGAAGCCAAGGATTAGGCAGTCGCCGCGATACCGGCAGCTTCGGCTAACGCTTCAGCCTTGTCGGTCTTTTCCCAAGTGAACGCGTCGCCTTCACGTCCGAAGTGGCCGCCCGCACTGGTTTGGCGGAAGATCGGTCGACGCAGTTGCAAGTGGTTGATGATTCCCGAAGGAGTCAACGGGAAGTGTTCACGCACCAACGCACACAATTTCGCGTCTTCGACTTTGCCGGTGCCTTCGGTGTCAACGTGAACGCTAACAGGCTCGGTCACACCGATGGCGTAGGCAAGTTGCACTTCGCAGCGATCGGCAAGTCCGGATGCGACGATGTTCTTGGCAACGTAACGAGCCATGTACGCGGCACTACGGTCGACTTTGGTCGAGTCCTTGCCGCTGAACGCGCCACCGCCGTGACGTCCCCAGCCACCGTAGGTGTCGACGATGATCTTACGACCGGTCAAACCACAGTCGCCGTGAGGTCCGCCGACCACGAATTTACCGGTAGGGTTGATGTGGTACTTGATGTCGCCTTTGTCCAGCTCGGCTGGGATCGAAGGCTTGATCACGTTTTCGATGATGAACTTTTTGATTTCATCGTTGGTCACGTCGGGGTTGTGCTGGGCACTCACGACAACGGTGTCGACGCGGACGGGGGTTTGTCCTTCGTATTCGACCGTGACTTGTGCCTTGTTGTCGGGACGCAACCAGTCGACCTCTTTGGCGAATCGAGCTTCGGTGATGCGATTGATGATGCGGTGCGACAATGCGATCGGCATTGGCATCAATTCAGGCGTGTCTTTGCAAGCGTAGCCGAACATCAATCCTTGGTCGCCAGCGCCAACGTCTTTGCCGCTTGAGTCGTCCGAGTTAACACCTTGGGCGATGTCGGGGCTTTGCGTATCGAGCGAGACCATGACGGCACAGGTATTGCCGCAGATGCCCATTTCGTCGTCGGTGTAACCGACTTCGTTGATGACTTCGCGGACCACGTCAGAGTATTGGACTTTGGCCTGGGTAGAGATTTCTCCCGCGACGATCGCGATGCCGGTTGTGACCATGGTTTCACAAGCCACGCGGCTATTTGGGTCTTGCGCCAACAACGCGTCGAGAATTCCATCCGAAATACGATCGGCCAGCTTGTCGGGGTGACCCATGCTGACGGATTCACTTGTAAACAGGTATCGAGCGTCGCTCACGTGTTCTCTCTCCACTAGGTTGATCTTTCCCACCAAACTGGCGAGTCACCAAAGTGTTGGTTTAGGGTTAGAATGAATTGCCACTAAAGTAATTGTCGAAAGCGAGTCTGAAAAGCGCTATTCAGCAGCCGCGAGGGGTATCGCGGCGAAAAACAGCTACCTTTTGCTGCCAAAATCCTTTAACAACCTTATATGAACCGACCCAGCACGCCATCAACGAAAGCACCCCGCCAGTCGAATTTGCACGCGGCGGGGGATCCAATGGAGATGGATTTGCCCGAGCGGCCGCTGCCGGCGCTGTTGTTGTCGCTGTCGTTTCACGTCGTTTTATTGACCGGACTGGGCATTTTTTGGGCGCGAACACCCTCGGGGACCGGTTCGGAGGTCGATCGTCCCGTTGGGATCGCAATGGTCCACCGCATGCCCGACCGCGACCGCTACGTGGATGCCGCCAAAGTGAACGAGGCAGCCGCCAGCGAAAATACGGCAGCCAAGTCGGGTGATGTCGCGTCGGCCGCGGCGCCACCCGCCGATTTAAGTCCACCAATCGACTTGGCAGGTATTCTGAGCGAAATCAGCGATACTCCGTCCCCAGTTTCCGGCAGCGGAGTGGCCGGCGAAACCACGCTCGATGGCGACGCGTTTGATTCCAAGCGTCCGCCGGGCAGTGAAGGGGATTCCAGCGACACGACGACGATGGTTTTTGGCGTTTCGGGTAGCGGATCGCGGTTTGTCTACGTTTTTGACCGATCCGACAGCATGAATGGCAACGGCGGGATGCCGCTGCGGGCGGCCAAACGCGAATTGATCAAAAGTTTGAACAGTTTGACGGACCGCCAGCGTTTTCAGATCATCTTCTACAACGACCAACCCGAACCCTTCAAAACCGTCGGTATGCCGGTGCAATTGATGACGGGTGAAGACGCGACTTTGGCTCGCGCCCAGCGTTATGTCGACTCGATTACCGCGTTTGGCAGCACCGAGCACGACAGTGCCCTAAAGTTGGCGCTGCGAATGGACCCCGACGTGATCTTTTTTTTGACCGACGCCCGTATCCCGCGATTGTCGACGTCCGAGCTTGCCGAGATCCGTCGCCGTGCCCAGCGTAGTGGGACCACAATTCATGCGATCGAATTTGGTGCCGAACCGGTGTCGCCACCGGACAGTTTTTTGCGTGAACTCGCAGCCCAAAATCTGGGGCAGTATCAGTACGTCGATGTTCGTTCGCTCGGCAGCAGGATGGAACCTTAAAGTTGAATCGAAATCTCTATCTAACCATCGCGGTCCTTTCGTTGGTTCTTCAAACCGGGGCGTGGGCCGACAAGGTCTGGCTTGAACCGACGCGGCCGACCGCAGCCCAAAGTGATTGGTATCCGCAAGCGATCCAGACGCATATGAGCGAGATCATTGCACTGGATGCGAAACAGCTGACGATGCGAATGGCGGGCGACGAAAAAGAATCGCTGTTCGCAGCACATCGCGTGATCTGGATCGAGCCAGCGGACGTCGGCGAAAAGCAAGCGGGTGCGATCAAGTTGTTCGAGCAGAAGAAGTACGACATGGCACTGCGTGGCTTGCTTGATTCACTTAGCGAGCGGCCCCCGGTGTGGCGTCAGCAATGGTTGTCGATGGTTGCGGCGCAGGCGGCTTGGCGAAGTTCACGCGGAGCGATCGCGTTGGAATTGGTGTCCCAGTTGGATCGTCGGCCGTTGCCACCGATCACATTGGCGTGGCTGCCGATTGCATGGCGGAACCAGCGAGGAATTTCCGGCGCCGCGACGACCGATGCGGCCCTCAACCGACTCGATGATCCATCCGCGGCAGTACGACTTGTCGCCGCCAGTTGGTTGTTGTCGACGAACCGACGTGAGGCTGCCACGGGAACGCTAAAGACACTCAGTGCCGACAATGCACGGCCAGTGATCGCTCGTTTAGCCGAAACGGTGTTGTGGCGAACGACGCCGCCGCCCGAGGTTGCTGCGGCAGCCGCGCGATGGCAAGAACGGCTTGATGCGCTGCCGATCGTGCTGCAAGTGGGGCCGACCGTTGCGATTGTCGAGCTATTGAGCAATGCGAATCAAGACGAGGCTGCGGAGCGATTGAAGTTGTCGCTAGAGTTGACTCCGCCGCACCCGCACCCGGATCAGTAGAACAATTGTCTCAATTGTTCACTTCTTGCACGCCGTCGCGGTTGAGAACCAAGAAAAAGTGTGATCTGCCTGAACGATTGTTTTGGGGTCGTTGTGAACCGCATGAACAATTGGGGACAATTGTTCTACAAACAATGCACCCAGTGTAGAACAATTGTCTCAATTGTTCACTTCTTGCACGCCGTCGCAGTTGAGAACCAAGAAAACCGTGTGATCTGCCTGAGCGATTGTTTTGCGGTCGTTGTGAACCGCATGAACAATTGGGGACAATTGTTCTACAATTCGGGGCGATTGCAGCCCTAGCCGGGCGGCCACGTCATCTTGCGACCGCCTAGCAGGTGAAAGTGCAAGTGTGGGACTTCTTGGCCACCGTCGCTGCCGCAATTGACAACCAAACGGTAACCGTCGGTTAGCCCTTCGGACGCGGCAATCTTCGCTGCCACCATCACACAGCGGCCAACGGTTTGCTCGTCCTCGTCACTCAAATCATCCAGCGACATGATCTCGCGTTTGGGGATGATCAAAATATGAGTCGGCGCCTTGGGCGTTATATCGCGAAACGCCAAACAAGTGTCGTCTTCGAAAACGATGTCCGCTGGAATTTCACGATCAATGATCTTGGTAAAAATCGATGGCATTGGCTTAAACCTTCTCCTGCTTGCCGGCTTTCAAACGAAGGAACGCGTCGAGAAACCCTTGCAGTTCGCTGCCGTTCATCACGGCGTTGAAACTGCCCACGTAATGTCCCGTTCGTGCATCTTTGACACGTTGATCGGGGTGCAAAAAGTAGTTGCGAATCTGGCTGCCGAAACCGGTACGTGCTTGCGTCGCGTACTTGGTCGCATCCTCGGCGTCCCGGCGATCCTCTTCGATCCGAGCCATCTTCGCTCGCAACATCTTCCAGGCTGTCGCTTTGTTCTGATGTTGGCTGCGTTCGTTCTGGCACTGGACGACCGTGTTGGTCGGAATGTGAGTCAATCGAATCGCACTGTCGGTTTTATTGACATGCTGTCCTCCCGCACCCCCGGCGCGATAGGTATCGATCCGCACATCCTTTTCCTCGATATCGATTTCGATCGAGTCATCGATTTCCGGAGTCACGCTGACGGCTGCAAAACTGGTTTGACGTTTGCCTTCACTGTTGAACGGGCTGATCCGCACTAGGCGGTGGACCCCTTCTTCGCCTCTCAAATAGCCATACGCCATCGGTCCACGGACCGCAATCGAGGCGTGGTTGATCCCGGCTTCTTCGTTTTCTTGTCGGTCGAGCAGTTGGATCGAGTAATCCTGGCTGACGGCCCAGGCGGAATACATCCGCAGCAGCATGTCGGCCCAATCGTTGGCGTCAGTTCCGCCATCGCGGGCGTTGATTGTGATGATTGCCCCGGCCGAATCATTAGGGCCGTTCAGGAGTGCTTTGAGCTCCAAATCGTCCAAAATATTCTCGAGCCGCTCAATTTCGCCAGCCACCTCCTCGGCGATCGACTCGTCCTCGTCCGCCATCTCGAATAATGCATCAAGATCCTCGACCGCGGTAGACAATTTCCCCATAGGACCGACAATAGCTTTCAGTCCCTTCAGTTGTGCAACCACCACTTGGGCCGCTTCGTTGTCGTCCCAGAAGTCGGGTTGGCTCATGCGAGCTTCGATCGACTCAATTTCTTCACGCTTTGCAGCGTAGTCAAAGAGAGTCTCCGAGTTGGACCAGACGCTCGCGGATCTTTTTGCTGCGTTGAACGAATTCGGCATCCACGGGTGGGGTAAGCTCCAAGAAAGCGGGTGAGTGAGGGAACCGGTCTGTTAGCGATCGGATCGGGTTTCGAGGGTGATCCAGACAAATAAATCATATCGAGTTAAGGGAAAAAGATACATGGCACGGGTGGTTCTAGCGATGAGTGGCGGCGTCGATTCCAGCGTTGCTGCGCACTTGTTGCTCGAGGCGGGCCACGAGTGTATCGGTGTCTTTATGAGGCACGGCGAAGAATCGAGCCGCATATGCAGTACCCCATCCGCAGCGGGTGGCGAAATGGATGCCGCAGGCCAAGCTGCAGGCCAGTCAGCAGGGGCACTGCCGGTGCTCGGCGGACTTCACCAAGCTCGCGCCGATCACAAACAAGGCTGTTGTACCGCCTCGGACGCCGCCGATGCTCGCCGCGTTGCCTCGAAAATGGGGATCCCCTTCTACGCCCTCGATCTGCAAGAAGATTTTCGCCGCATTGTTGACTACTTCGTCGACGATTACCTCAGCGGCCGCACGCCCAATCCGTGTGTGAAGTGCAACAATTGGATCAAATTCGGCCGTTTGTTCGACTATGCCGACGGCGTCGATGCCGATTTTGTGGCGACGGGGCATTACGCCCGAATGGTCAAAAACGGCGACCAATCCGAGCTGCATCGGGGGCTCGATTCCAATAAAGATCAATCTTATGCCCTGTTCGGGATTGGTGCTGAGCGGCTCAACCGGATGCTGTTGCCGGTCGGTGGCTTTGAAAAGCCTCGGATTCGCGAAATGGCAATGGAGCTCGGGATGGGGGTCGCCGGCAAACGTGACAGCCAGGAAATCTGCTTCGTCACTCAAGGCCATCACAGCGATTTCGTCAAAGCGAGACGCCCCGAAATGGTGGGAGCGACCGCAGGTGAAATTGTAACCACCGACGGCAAAGTCGTCGGGACGCACGCCGGGTACGAAGCGTTCACGATCGGCCAACGAAAGGGATTGGGCGTGGCGATGGGGACACCCCATTTTGTCGTCCGGATCGAAACGGAGACGAATCGAGTTGTGATCGGGCTGCAAGAAGCCCTCGCTCGCGAAGGATTGACAGCAAATGAGGCGAATTGGCTGGTCGATCCTGCCACGCTGCCTGATCGAGTGGGAGTGCAGATTCGCTACAACGGATCCCCGCTGCCGGCTCGCGTTTTTGTCGATCCTGGGGATCCCGACCAGTTCACGGTCGAGTTCGACGAGCCTCAGCTAGCAATTGCCCCCGGCCAGGCCGCCGTCGTTTTTGACGACACGCGAGTGCTCGGCGGGGGCTGGATTCAGTAATTTGAACGATATCGACGAGGCGGCATCATGATTGCTAGGATGCAGTTCACTTGTTTTGCCCAATCGTTAAAGTTTTAGGAATGGTTCATGGGTCTATATGACCGCGACTACGGACGCTCGGATGAACGCACCCCGTGGGACCGAGTCCAGAATCCGCGGAGTGTGACGATCGTTTTGATCGTCATTAATGTCGCTGTGTTCTTTGTCGACATGATCTTCGCACAAAAAGGCGTCAGTCAGCTGGTTCCTTGGTTCGGCGCCCAGGCCAGCACGGTGACTCATCCGTGGATGTGGTGGCAGTTTCTGACCTACGGTTTCACGCACGATCCGAACAATATCAACCATATATTGTTCAATATGATCGGGCTGTTTTTCTTCGGCCGCATCGTCGAGCGTCGGATTGGTCAGCAAGAGTTCCTGAAATTTTACTTGGCGGCCATCATCGCCGGTGGCATCGTGGCATCGATCTCATTTTGGATCCAAGGCGGCGGTTTGGTGATCGGGGCCAGTGGTGCGGTTGTGGCAACAACGATTTTGTTTGCCTTCTACTATCCGCATCAAGAAGTGTTGTTGATGTTTGTGATCCCGGTGAAAGCTTGGATCTTGGCAGTCGGCTTTGTGGCGATGGATTTCGCCGGTGCTTTGGGTTTGATGGGCAATTCCCCTACCGCGTTTGAGGTGCATTTAACGGGTGCCGCGTTTTCAGCCGCCTATTTCTACCAACGCTGGAATTTCCGCTGGCTCGATTTGGCGGCGCTCTCGGATTTGCCGAATTATTTCCGGCAGCGATCGCGTCGCATGAAGCTGAAAATTCACGATCCGGATCGAAAATTGAACCAAGACGCGGCGGAGGCGGACCGAATTTTGGCAAAAATTCATGCCAGTGGCGAAGCGAGCTTAACGCGATCCGAACGCAAAACGTTAGAACGATACAGTCGACGACAACGTGAAAAACGTGATCAGAACTAAGGAACGAGCGGACACTTTTGGGGTCTATCGCTCGGCGAACGAAGCAAAAAAACAAGTTTCAATTGCAATACAAAAAACAGTCACCGGGGTAGTGGATCTCGTCAAAGATCCCGGCCCGAGGATCTTTAGCAAGATCCACTACTTCCTTGCCCTAACCAGGATACAAATGATGATTCCACGAGTTTGCGGTGCTGCGGCGTGCCTGATGTTTTTCGCGGCGATCAACGCGAATGTTTTTGCGGATGACGATGGGCGTTCGCAACCGCTTGCCGAGGGAGCCAAGGCAATCAACTTTGAATTGCCGGTTGTGGGCGGCAAAGATTTCATTGAATTGCAAGAAGAATACAAAAAGGGACCGGTCGTCGTCATCGTGCTGCGAGGGTATCCCGGATACCAATGCCCGCTGTGCAGCAAGCAAGTCAGCAGTTTGGCGAACCGTGCCAAAGCACTCTCTCAAGCAGCATCGCGAGTGATCCTGGTTTACCCGGGTGAAGCGACGTTGCTGCAGCGACATGCCGAAGAATTCATGGGCTCGCGAACGTTGCCCGCACCGCTCGTGATCGTCCGCGACGACGCGATGGAAATGGTGACTCAGTGGGGTCTTCGCTGGGATGCACCTCGCGAAACCGCGTACCCTGCAACCTACGTGATTGATACAAATGGACGTGTCGCCTGGTCCAAAGTCAGTAACTCGCATGCTGGGCGAACCACGGTCGAAGAAATCATGAAAGAGCTGCGAAAACTATAAACGTGGGATAGGCTTCCAGCCTGTCATCGGTCCACCCTTTTCACAGTCGTTGATCGCTCCGCGATCAAAACGTAAGCTCGCAGAGCGACTGTGAACATATTGTACAACGCCTTCACAACTACCACTACAAATAACGGACACTAGATTGACTGCTCGCATTCATATTGTTGGGATTGGCGACGACGGACTTGATGGGTTGACGGGTCAAGCGAGAAACTTGATCGACCAAGCGACCGTTTTAGTGGGCCCGTCGCAGTTGCTCGGAAAAGTGCCAGCCTCCACTGCCAAACGCATTGTCGTCGGCAGCAATTTAGACCAGCTGCAGCAATCGATTCGCGAACTCGGCGACCAACCCGCGGTGGTTTTGGCGGGTGGCGATCCGTTGTTTTATGGTATCGCGCGTTACTTGACCGAGACGTTTGGCAAAGATCGTTTTGATGTGGTGCCACACGTCAGCAGCATGCAGTTGGCGTTTGCACGTGTCAAAGAGAGTTGGGATGATGCCTATCTGACCAATCTTGCGAACCAATCGCTTGACCGTGTGGTGGATAATGTTCGCACCGCCGAGCGTGTAGGGATCTTTACCACCGAGGACATTTCGCCCTCCGTGGTTGCCGAGGCGTTGTTAGATCGACGCATCGATTACTTTACCGCCTACGTTTGCGAAGATCTTGGTACGCCCGATGAAACGGTGACGCAAGGGGATTTGACCTCGATCCGAGGTCAATCGTTTGGCGTCATGAACGTGATGGTGTTGGTGCGAAAATCGGGAGCCGCCGATCGTCCCAGCGGCAGTGCGAACCGTCGCTTGTTTGGTAACCCCGACGATCTGTTTTTGCAGTCGCGGCCCAAGCGAGGTTTGTTGACGCCCGCCGAAGTTCGCTGCATTGCGTTATCTGAACTCGATCTGACCGCGAAAAGTATCGTATGGGATGTCGGTGCCGGATGTGGATCGCTGGCGATCGAAGCCGCCTCGATTGCGACTCAAGGCAAAGTGTTTGCAATTGAAATGGATGCCGAGGATTACGGATTGATGATCGAGAACGCGAAAATGTTCGACGTTCCCTCGTTGATTCCGGTCCACGGTCAAGCCCCTGACGCCTGGAAAGACCTTCCTAATCCGGACGCCATCTTTGTTGGTGGTACCGGACGCGTGGTGCCCGATTTGGTCTCGGCTGCCGTGCCGCGATTGGCCCAAGGCGGTCGCATCGTCGTCAATGTCTCCAGTCCTGATAATCTCGTTTCGGTCCAGAACGTGTTCTCCAAAGAGGGACTGGTTCAGGATGTGCGAATGATCAATATCTCGCGAGGCCAGTACCAAATGGACCGCGTCCGATTCGAGTCGCTTAACCCAACCTTCTTGGTTTTGGGCCGGAAATTGAAATAGTTCCGCCTTGGCTTTGCCAGCGTATTTTGCGAACTATGCTAGGGGCCGATCGAGGGACGTCAAACGCGTTCCCTCGTAGTGGATCTTGCTAAAGATCCCGCACGCAGGATCTTTAGCAAGATCCACTACACCGCTTATTTGCTTGGCATTCAACGATCGGTCCCGTGGATGCCCTTTTCCTCTCTCGTACCATCGCCATTCGCTATGCAGGTTCACAAGGCAGTTATCACCGCTGCAGCCCCGAAACAGAACACGTTGCCGCTGCAACAACTGGTCGACCGCAATGGCGAGACCAAGACGGCGCTGCAGTTAATCGTCGAAGAAACGCTCTCCGCCGGCATCGAAGAGATCTGTGTCGTGATCCGGCCAGGCGACCAGGAGGCCTACGAACAGGCCGCCGGGACTCACTTGGCCAGCATCCAGTTTGTTGAACAGCCTGAGCCTCGGGGCTACGCCGACGCGATCTATCAAGCGAAGTCGTTTGTCGGTGATCAGCCGTTTCTGCACCTTGTCGGCGACCACTTGTATCTCAGTGCATCCGACATCCCGTGTGCAAAGCAGTTAATCAAAATTGCCAGTGAGTTTGAGTGCTCGGTGTCGGCGGTGCAGTCGACTCGCGAAAACAAACTGCCCTACTTTGGCATTGTCAGCGGTCCTCATCTACCACGCCGCGATGACTTGTACGAAGTCGAAGCGGTGGTCGAAAAGCCGACGCCGACCTATGCCGAACAAGAGCTGGTGACACCGGGGCTGCGAGCGGGACACTATCTCGGATTTTTCGGCATGCATGTGTTGACTGCCGAAGCGATGATGTCGATCGAACAATTGCTTGCCGATCACGCACATGAAAAACCTTCGCTGTCGGATGCCTTGGCGATGTTGACGTCGCGCCAACGCTACCTTGCCTATCGCTTGCAAGGTTCACGCTACAACCTGGGTGTCACCTATGGATTGTTGATCGCTCAATTGGCGATTGGTTTGTCGGGACGTGACCGCGATCGGATTTTGACCGAAATGGTCGAATTGCTGGCCACTCGAGCGGAAGGGATCACGGCTCAATGATTCGTTCTGCAACCAACCCGTTGATTGAAATCATCACCTCGGACGACGATGCGGTTCGCGATCGATCGCTCGAATCGGTGTGTCACGATCAGACGCTTGATCAATTGCTTGGTCACGTCGAGGTGCTCGATACGTTTCGTCGCAAAGAAGAAAATTTGTATCGGCGTGTGCGGGCGTTATTCTTCTTGTCGGCAATTTACCGATACCACTTGCCATCGCGTTTGTCGATTGAGCAATCGGGGCGGATTCCGTACGAGGGTTACGAGCACCTGTTGGCTCGTCGTTTTATGGAAGCGATCGATTGTTTTTTGGCGTATCAGCAGCAAGCCGGTCCCAGCGACGCGTTAGCGAGCGCGTTGTCACAAGCGTACCATCAACTCGGGTTTCAAACGCTTGCCGATCAAGTTCGTCGCAGCGTCCGCACCGTCCGAGGCAACCAGTGGATGTTTCGCGTTGGGCATCCCGCGGATCACCCGCTGCGAATCCGCAGCGAGCTGGTCGAGATGGATCCCGCGACCGGGACCTCGCCGCTGATGAAGGAAACGACGGCAGTGCGAATGGATTTTTCGCACAGTGCGTGGAGCGACATCTTCTTTCTCGGGATGGATTTTCCCGAGGGAGCTCGGGTGTTGAATGTCTCAGTCGACCTCGGGGTGCGTGGCCGTGATTCGGAAACGAAGCCGCCGATCGAAACCTACCTGCGAATCATTGACGAGCCGGTCATTCGTCTGACCAGTGTCGATCTCGGGGCGACGACGACGCTGCGTTCGATTTCCGAGACCTTCGATTTTGCACGCGATTATTTAGGGTTGCTAAAAGCGGCGTTGATCGCCGCGGGCATCGTGCCTCCGGGACTGGAGGGATGTCGCGAGTCGATGGAAGACCTTTTGAAGGTCATGCTCGGCCCGGGACGTGGATTGGAATTGGTCAGCAAGATCAATGATATCCCCAAAGGATCGCGGCTTGCGGTTTCCACCAATCTACTTGGTTCGCTGATTTCGCTGCTGATGCGGGCGACCGGACAAGTTCAATCGCTAACAGGTCCGCTCACCGAAGCCGACCGCCGCTTGGTCGCCGCGCGAGCGATTCTGGGCGAATGGCTTGGCGGCAGCGGTGGCGGATGGCAAGATTCCGGTGGTGTTTGGCCCGGCATCAAGCTGATTTGTGGAGCCACCGCCGAACAGAATGACCCCGAGTTTGGCATTAGCCGTGGACGTTTGATGCCGGTTCATCATGTGCTCGGCAGTGACGAAATCGCCGATGCAATGCGTCAGAAGATTCAAGAGTCGTTGGTGCTTGTGCACGGAGGAATGGCCCAAAACGTGGGCCCGATTCTGGAGATGGTGACCGAGCACTATCTGCTGCGTAGCGAGAATGAATGGCAGGGACGAAAGGAAGCGATTCGAATTCTTGATGAAGTTGTCGAGTCGCTCAAGGCAGGCAATATCAAACAAGTCGGCGATGTTACCACTCGCAATTTCGAAGGACCACTGCAAACGATCATTCCGTGGGCGACCAACCGATTCACCGATTCATTGATCGACCAGTGCCGCGAGCGTTACGGAACGCAGTTCTGGGGATTTTGGATGCTCGGCGGGATGGCGGGCGGCGGTATGGGGTTCATTTTTGATCCCAAAATTAAACCCGAAGCCCAAGTGTGGCTCGGCGATGCGATGGTTAAGACGAAAAGGGACCTAGAGACATCGCTGCCATTTGCCATGGATCCAGTCGTCTATGACTTCAAAATCAACGACAACGGAACGAGTGCCGAGTTGCTCTGCGGCAACGATGCGATGCTGCCTGACCGTTATTACGCGCTCGTGTTGCCAGCGTTATTGCGAACGCCGTTACGAGATTTGTCGCTCAGAACGCGATCGGAACTCGAGCGAATTAGCAAACGATGCCAAGATGGCGAAACTGGCAGTGCGACAGCCGGAATGCTGTTGGAGAGTATCCTGCCGTCGGCAGCACTCGAACACTCCAGCGAATCGTCGCTCGGGTCGCTGTTGAATCGAATTGGTTTTGACCGGTTCCAACACGAGCAAATTCGTGCCGATTTGATCAGTGGGCGGATCGGGTTGTCCCAGAATCGGCTGCCCGCCAACACGATGATTCAAGATGTGAAGCCCGAGCACGTCGTCGATTTGCGTGAAGGGATCGATCCGAAATATGCCGATCTTGGATCGGCGGCAATCAAGGCAGGGAAAGTGGCGGTGGTCACGTTGGCCGCAGGTGTCGGCAGCCGCTGGACCGAAGGTGCCGGTGTTTGCAAAGCACTTCATCCATTTTGTCGTTTTGCCGGTCGCCATCGCAGCTTCCTCGAAGTGCATCTCGCCAAGAATCGAGCGATCGCGGAGAAACACGATGCTGCGATGCCGCATGTGTTTACCACCAGCCATCTGACCGACCAGCCGATTCGTGAATACCTCGATCGCAACGATTCTTTTGGTTTCGGCGAAAACTTGCTGGTTTCGACCGGACGCAGTGTCGGGCTGCGGATGATCCCGATGGTGCGTGATTTGCGTTTTTTGTGGGAGGAAACTGCCCAACAGATCCTGGATGAACAGCAGCAAAAAGTACGCGAGAGTTTGCGGACGGCGCTGATCGGATGGGCGAAATCCGCGGGCGAGGCCAGCGATTACACCGACAATGTGCCAAGTCAGTGCATCCATCCGGTAGGCCATTGGTTCGAAATTCCCAATATGCTCCGCAGCGGTGTGTTGCAGCAAATGCTGGATCGCCAACCGCAATTGGATTATTTGTTGCTTCACAACATTGACACCCTCGGGGCGAACGTCGATCCGGCGTTTCTGGGGCGTCATATTGCCGGCGAAACCACACTTAGCTTTGAAGTGATCAGTCGCCGCTTGGAAGACCGCGGTGGCGGACTCGCGTTGGTCAATGGCCGACCGCGACTCGTCGAAGGCCTAGCGATGCCGAACGAGCAGATCGAGTTTGATTTGACCTTCTACAATTCGATGACGACCTGGATTTCGATCGACGGATTGCTGAAGTCATTCGGATTGACTCGAGCTGATCTGGCCAATTCCGAACGTGTTGACCAAGCAATCCGCGCGATGGCGCAGCGGATGCCAACGTACATCACGCTCAAGGATGTCAAGAAACGCTGGGGCAATGCCCAAGAGGATGTTTTCCCCGTCGCTCAGTTTGAAAAACTGTGGGGCGACATGACCGCGATCGCCGATATCAGCAGCTGTTTTTTCGTCGCCCCACTCCGCCGCGGCCAACAGCTCAAAGCACAAGCTCAGCTCGATCCATGGAAACGCGACGGCAGCGCCGACTACATCGATTCACTGTGCAAGTGGTAGTGAAGTGTGGGGGGCAGGATGTTGTCAAAGAACCTGGCTCAATCGGGTTGGTTGAGTGAGCCGCTCGTACATCGGCGGGCTGGCTTTTTCTCGGTTTGCTTTGAATTGTCGGGTCTATTGATCCCTCCGTATCTCTTGAGCTGCGGACTCAAAGATCCGCTACTTCGGCCCAAAGGGCCATCCGTTTGCCTGGGCTAGGTAAATTGCTGGGACTTTGGCCCGAAAACAGATGAGAACTATTGAGGGTTAGATCAATTTTCAGGAAGAGAGCTCTGTTAAGCAGTACGATTTTGCTGGCCGGAAACCGACAGGTTTTCGCATTTTGAAATTCCGGTGCATCCTTCCCTACGACTCGAGTTCGTCGATTCGTTTTTCCAATTGATCGATTCGCTCGTTCACCGATTCGAGTCTGGCGATCAACGCATCGACTGCGGTGTTGCTTGCCTTTGCCGGCGACGGTGTAGACGATGCGTCGGATGCAGCCGCTTGTTTTTCCAACCGAGCTTCGAGGTACTGGCGTTCCTCAGGCGGATACAACTTGTGCGTGAACGTTTGGCCGCGTCCCGGAGGCGAGAGCGCTTCGACGAGGTCCTTTGCGATTAACGAGTCGACGACTTCTTGAGTCGCTTTCAAATCCTCCATGGCATACATCCGCGAAGCTCGCGTGCGAATTTCGCCCAATGTTTGTGGTCCTCGAAGCAGCAGTTCTGTCATCACGGCTGCACCGGGACTATCGACATCGAACCATTCGTACGCTGCGTGACGATATTTTGTCGCTCGGCCGCTGCCTTGGATTTCACGAGCCGCACCGACTCGCTTTAGCTCGTCTAAGGCCGTCAGAACATCGTCCTCGTCCAATTGCAATTGAGGCGAACGATTCGATTTCTGGTTGCTGCCGCTGATCAGTCCGGACATCGTTAACGGGTAACTGTCGGGGGTCGTTTTGGCCTTTTCCACTAACACCCCCAGGACACGGCGGGCGTTACGCGAAAGGGCGACCGGTTTGGGCTTCTCTTCACTCGTTTCGTCGGACATGGGTAAAACCGCCTGCGCATGTTGGATGATAAAAAGGGTGATGCACCGCTATCTTGGCGTTCCAATGGGCGGTTAAGCAACTCCCCCTCTTTCAACAAGTGGGGCAAAGATTAGCTATCATGTAGGACAATCCTCCGCGGACGACGTCGCGAATCATTGACTCGCGGCCCTCCCTTCGTCTTTCCCCCACGCCAGGCTTCGTTGCCGATGAAACGACTGCTTTCTTATTTATCGCTCGCTCTGCTCAGTGTGATCCCGTCGCTCGGCGTTGCCGCAGAGCGTCCCAATATCGTGATGGCGTTTGCCGATGATTGGGGGTGTCACGCCAGCGCGTATGGCAAGTTGAACCCTGGCGGTCTGGATGATCTCGTCGCGACACCCCATTTTGATTCGGTTGCCGAGCAGGGGGTGTTGTTCACGCGGGCGTTTGTCAGTGCGCCATCGTGTACGCCGTGTCGCAGTTCTTTGTTATCGGGCCAACATTTTTGGCGATGTGGTTCGGCCTCGATCCTGCAAGGCGCCGAGTGGGATTTCGATATTCCCTCGTACCCGCTGCTTTTGGAATCAGCGGGATACCGAATCGGACATACCTACAAAGTATGGAGCCCCGGCACGCCGGCCGATGCGCCGCATGGAGGTGCCGCTCGCGGGTTCAATCGTGCAGGCCGCAAGTTCAATGGTTTTTCGCAAAATGCGATGAAGGGCAATGCCCCAGATGCTCGGAAAGCAGAGTTGTTGGACGAAGTTCGTGGCAATCTGATTTCGTTCCTCGATCAAAACGGCGACCAGACAGTCGATGGCGAAAAACCGTTCTGTTACTTCTTTGGACCCACCAACTGTCATCGCAAATGGGTTGCCGGAAGCGGCAAGAAACTGTGGGGCATCAACCCCGACGACTTCGCCGGTAAGATTCCGCCGTACCTGCCCGATGTTCCGCTCGTTCGTGAAGACTTCGCCGACTACTTTGGCGAGATACAAGCGTTTGACGCGGGGTTGGGCGTGATCATTGATGAACTGAAGCGATTGGGCGTTTACGACAACACGATCCTGGTGGTGAGCGGCGACCACGGTTTCCCCGGTGTCACGCGAGGCAAGTGCAACTTGTACGATTTTGGCACCCACGTTCCGCTGGCGATTCGTTGGCCCGCCGGGATGAAACAGCAAGGCCGCGTGGTTGATGATTTTGTCTCGCTGCCCGATCTTGCCCCTACGTTTTTGGAGGCGGCGGGCGTATCGATTCCCGAGACGATGACCGCGAAATCGTTGATCCCGGTGCTGACGAGTGACAAGTCGGGCACGGTGGATGCGAAACGCGACGCCGTCTTCACTGGACGTGAACGGCACGTTGCCGCGGCACAGCCTGATTTTACTCCGTATCCGCAACGGGCGATTCGCACCGATCAACATTTGTTGATCATTAACTTTGCGCCCCAGCGTTGGCCGATGGGGTCGGGGCCGGGTTACGGCGAACCTGCTACGCCGATGCCGAATTTTGCGTCATGGCGAGAAAACACGATGGTCGGTTTTCGAGATATGGATGGCAGTCCCACCAAAGCTTGGATTGTGACGAATCGCGAATCGGATCCCGAGTCGTTTGATTTTGCCTTCGCCCGGCGACCGCGTGTCGAGCTGTACGATGTTCAGAAAGACCCACACTGCATGAACAACCTTGCCGACAATCCGGAATCGGAGCCGGTCCGAGAGCAACTTCACTCGCGGTTGATGTCCGAGCTAAAACGGACTGGCGATCCTCGGGTGTCCGACAACGTGATGTTCGAGTCCGCAGAGTTCACGAAGCCGTACGACAAGAAGAAAAAGAAATAGCCAGTCGACACGCGGTGTTGCTAGCACATCAAAGCGGTTTGCGGGTGAAGCGACGGCGAGAGCTTGGCGGAGTGCGGCGAGAGGGGGTGAAGTGATCTCTTGACGGCGTGTTGGTTTGGTGAGCCGCTTACGCATGAGAGGCATATCCCACGCATTACCTCCCCTTTGGGCAACGCTGTGAAGAATTTAGAGACGGCAAATTACGGCATTTGCGTTCCGTAGCTACGCTCGCCAGAGCGTGGATGGTTGCCGGCCAATACGAATCACCACCTTCTGGCGAAGGTAGCTACGAGAAAATGTTTCACAGCGTTGCCCTTTGGGGAGGTCAGAGTCGGCGGTAGCCGGCTCACCGGTGGGGCTCGCTGAGTTATGAATTGATCGTGCACACTTGGTTTCACCAGCCCTCCCCGGCCGCTTCCTGCGGCCGACCCTCCCAGAGGGGAGGGTGAAATTGAAATTACCCGGTGCCTTACGGCGCACAGCTCACCACTGTGATGGGCATCTTGATTGAAACCCGCCGCTTGCACGGGGGATCATGGGTTGCGGGGGGCAGTTATCCGTTGTGGCAATTTGTCCCCCTTCTTATACTGCCCTGCGAACTGCGAATTCCAACTATCACGCGATCGTCCCATGTCTGATACCCCGACCCTTACCCCGATTTCCGATGCCTCGGCCCCCTTTTTCTGGGGCATCGATATCGGTGGCACCTCGATCAAGATTGGGTTGGTCGACGACGAAGGACGCACACTGGCTTTCGAGCGACTGCCGACGCGTGAATCCGAAGGCCCTACTGCGGCTACGCAGCGAATTGCTGCGGTGATTCAAGATATCGAGGGCCAACTTGGCATCTCAGATAAAGTGCGACGCGTCGGATTGGGGGCTCCCGGACCGATGGATCTTTCCACCGGCTACCTCGTCGCGCCGCCTCAGCTGCCGAGTTGGTGGGACTTTCCGATCCGCGACTCAATCGGCAAAATGCTCGAGCGTCCCGTCTCCTTCTTGAACGACGCCAACGCGGCGGCTTACGGTGAATTTTGGCTTGGCAGCGGGCGAAATGACCAATCGATGTTGCTTTTGACGCTCGGCACTGGTGTCGGTGGCGGGATTATTATCGAGGGTGAATTGGTCAATGGCACGAACAGTTTCGGCAGCGAATGCGGTCACATCATCGTCGATCCGTCTCCCACGGCTCGGTTGTGTGTGTGGGGCGGCGGACGCGGTCAACTCGAAGCTTATGCGTCGGCCAGTGCGGTGGTTCAGCGGACTCGGCAACGGTTGACCGAAGGAGCCAAGAGTTCGCTCAGCGGTCTGCTCGGTGGCGGCGATAGCGAATTGACCGCGAAACGCGTTTACGAAGCCGCCAAAGACGGCGACGTGCTGGCGTTGGAAATTGTCGATGAAACCGCACGCTGGTTAGGTATCGGTTTAACGACCCTTATTCATACCCTTGACCCCGGCTCTGTGGTGCTCGGTGGCGCCATGAACTTTGGTGGGACAAATTGCTGTATCGGCAAACGGTTTTTGTCCAGAATCTCGGAGGAATTCCGCCTTCGCACCTTCGAGAACGTGTTTGAAGGAACGACAATTACGTTCGCTTCGCTTGGTGGTGACGCGGGATATCTAGGAGTAGCCGGTTACGCCCGTCGACAATACAACAAAGATCACGGCGCAAAGAAATAGGCTTCTCAAGTCGTTTTGTACAAATCAGTTTCGCACCTCGGCCGTACACGGCCAAAGAACCAATATGTCAGCCCACATTCGTAACTTTTGCATTATCGCCCACATTGACCACGGCAAGAGCACGCTAGCCGATCGATTGCTTGAGCATACCGGCACCGTCACGCTGCGTGAAATGAAGTCGCAGTTGCTTGACGACTTAGCGCTCGAGCGTGAACGTGGAATCACGATCAAGGCGCGTGCGGTGACAATGCGTTTCAAACGCGGCGGCAAAGACTATGAATTGAATTTGATCGATACTCCCGGTCACGTCGACTTCCACTACGAAGTCTCGCGGTCGCTGGCCTGTTGCGAAGGCGTGCTGCTGTTGGTTGACGCATTCCAAGGTGTTGAAGCTCAAACGGTGGCCAATGCCTATGCGGCGATGGAGCATGACCTGAAGATCATTCCGGTGATCAACAAGATCGACTTGAAGCATGCACGTGCTGACGAAGTTGCCGAAGAGATGATGAACTCGTTGGGAACCGATCCCGATGATTGTATGCGGGTGAGTGCAAAAACAGGCGTGGGCGTCGACGAATTGCTTGATGCGATTATCGAGCGAATTCCAGCACCGACGGGCGATGCGAATGCTCCGCTTCAAGCGATGGTGTTCGATTCCAACTATGACGATTTCCGTGGCGCGATCACTTACATCCGCGTGATGAACGGAACCGTTCGCAAGGGACAAAAAATTCGTTTCCTACGTGCCGGATCGGTTCACGATGTAATCGAATTGGGGCGATTCGCCCCCGCGCGTGAGTCTTGTGAAGAACTCAAGGCGGGCCAGGTTGGTTACTTGATTTGTAACATCAAGAGTCTTGGTGATGTACATATCGGCGACACTGTCGGCCCTGCAGGCAAAGAAATTGTGGCACCGCTGCCGGGATACTTGCGTCCAAAACGGATGGTTTATTGCGGATTATTCCCCAGCGACGGTCAAGACTTCACGGAACTGCGTGATGCACTTGAAAAGTTAGCGATCAACGATCCTAGCTTCGAATTTGAACCCGAGACCAGCGAAGCGCTCGGGTTCGGATTCCGCTGTGGTTTCCTTGGGCTGTTGCACATGGAAATTGTCCAGCAGCGTTTGGAGAACGAATCGGATGTCGACTTGGTGCAAACCGCACCCAACGTGACTTACGAAGTGGTCAACAAACGGGGCGAGACCCTGATGATCCGAAAACCGCAAGATGTACCGGACCCCGGTGACATCGAAGAATTCCGTCAACCGATCGTTCGCTGCAGCGTGATTGTGCCAAACGAGTTCATCGGCGCGATCATGAAGCTGTGCCAAGAGCGTCGCGGGATCCAAAAGTCACAAGAGTACCTCGGCGCTCAACGCGCGATGTTGACTTATGACATCCCGCTCGCCGAGGTCGTCTATGATTTGCATGACAAAATCAAAAGCTGTACGAAAGGCTACGGCACGCTCGATTACGAGATGGTGGGCTATGAACCGGCCGACCTTGTTCGAATGGACATCATGGTCAATGGCAACCGCGTCGACGCACTCAGCGTCGTGTGTCACCGTGCGGATGCGGATCGCCGCGGCCGAGCGGTGGTCAAGAAATTGAAAGCCGAAATTGAACGCCACATGTTCGAAGTCGCGGTGCAAGCCGCGATTGGAAGCCGTGTGATCGCCCGTGAAACCGTTTCAGCGATGCGAAAAAATGTGACAGCCAAATGTTACGGCGGTGATATTACGCGAAAGCGTAAGCTGCTGCAGAAGCAAAAAGAGGGCAAAAAGCGGATGAAGGCCATTGGCAACGTCGAGATTAGCCAAAAGGCGTTCATGGCCGTGCTTAGTGATTCCGAAGGGGGTTAAATCCCCGAGGTGCGATTCCCTACGCTTCTAGCGGACGCTTACACGCATTATCCTTATGTTCTATTCAGGTGCCGGCGGGAGGCACCGCGTTCCAATTAACAACGCTTCTTCACGTTAAACAGGTGTCCCATTCTCGGATGGGAACAAAGGCGGCCTGGACTAAACGTGATCAAGATTCCCTGTGCGCGGGGCGTTGTTTCGGTGGCAAGCAATTCTAGAGGATGATTACGGTGAAGCAGACATTACTTATCGGGGGTTTTTTGGCGTTGCTGTCTTTCGCCGCCCAACCCAGTTCAGTCGCGGTGGCGCAAGATGACGGGGCCGCAGTGGCCGCAGTTGTTGTTGCGGAGGAGGCTGTTTCGGAAAGCTCCGAAACCCAAACGCCTGTTCCTTCTGACCTTACACCGGTCGAGCCCGCTGCTGCGACTGCCGGTGCGGCCTCCGCAACCACAGCCGAGCTCGAAGAAAAAATCGCCGCCGCCGCTCTGGCCGGCCACAACGCTTGGATGTTGACCAGTTGTGCGTTGGTGCTGTTCATGACCGCACCGGGTTTGGCCATGTTCTACGGCGGTCTGGTTCGCCGCAAAAATGTGCTCAGCATCCTGATGCAGTGCATTTTCTTGATGGGCATGATGACCGTGCTGTGGGCTGTGGTCGGGTACTCGTTGTCCTTTGGCGGGTCCGGTGCTTGGATCGGCAACTTTGACTATCTGTTCATGAACGGCGTCCAGCGTTACTGGAGCGATGCCGCCGGTGGTCCGGTTACTCCCATGTACCATGCCGAAATTCAGATCCCGATGCTCACCCACATGCTGTTTCAAGGCATGTTTTTTATTATCACTCCCGCACTGATCTGTGGTGCGTTCGCCGAGCGAATGAAGTTTAGCGCGATGGCGGTCTTCTCTGTTTTGTGGGGCCTGCTAATTTATTGTCCGCTGTGTCACTGGGTTTGGGACGGCGGCATCTTGGCATATGACTCAGAACATGCATTTGCGGGCGGAGCATTGGACTTTGCCGGAGGCACGGTGGTTCACATCAGTAGCGGAGTTTCCGCGTTGGTTGCCGCCATGTTGATCGGGCCTCGCATGGGTTATTTGCGAGAACCGATTCAACCTCACAATCTTACTTTTACCGCCCTGGGCGCAGCGATGCTGTGGGTCGGATGGTTCGGCTTCAACGCGGGCAGCGAATTGCTGTCCGATGAATTGACCAGCAGTGCGTTTGCCGTCACTCATTTCTCTGCTGCGGCGGGTGCATTAGCTTGGGTGATGACCGAATGGTGCATCTTGAAGAAACCGACGGTTCTAGGCGCGAGCAGCGGCGCGGTTGCTGGATTGGTTTGTATCACTCCTGCCGCTGGCTTTGTACAGCCGATGCCCGCACTGTTGATGGGTGCTCTGGCGGGAATCGTTTGTTACTTTGCCTGTAGTAAGCTGAAACACGCGTTGCGTTACGATGACGCACTCGATGCGTTTGGCGTCCACGGTGTCGGCGGCACGCTCGGAGCATTATTGACCGGCGTTTTTGCAACGCGAGCCTGTTGGAACATCGCGGGCGAAAAGAAATTAGGGCTGATCGAAAGTGGTGACCCTAGTTTGTTGATCGGGCAAATTGTTGCCATCTTGGTGACCTACGCGTTCGCAGGAATCGGCAGTCTGATTCTGTTGAAACTGATCGATGCCGTGATCGGACTTCGCGTTCACGCCGAGAGTGAGCAACGGGGTCTGGATATCACCGACCACGGCGAAGAAGGTTACACGTTCGCTTAGGTATCGCCGACGCGAAATAGTAAACTCACTGCAGCCGTGATCGTCATGATCGCGGCTGCGGTCGTTTGTGCCATCGAGATCGAGGACGCTTCGGCGATCTGTCCCCACAGAATCGATCCGGTGGTCATCGAAAACGCCATCGCCGTCAAGTAGCATCCCATGCCGCGGGCTCGCATCCGAGCAGGAAGTGTCATCTGAGCGGTGGAATTTAATGTCGTCAGCGTCATCATCCAGGTCGCACCCATCAGCAGTGTGGCGGCGCACACGATGAACGTCTCGGTGGTATTCGCGAGCGTGGCCAAGCCGATCGCAAACCCCACCATCGCGATGGCAATTGTTTGGTCGGCGCCCCGACGACGCTGGAAATGAGGCAACGTCCAAGCGGCAAACACCGCTCCGACACCGACGCAGCCTACCAAGAAACCAAACCCGCTAGCGCCCCAACCGAGATGCTGTTTCGCCACCAACGGCAACAGCGACCACAACGCGCTTCCGGGTAACACGAATAACACGACCCCGAGGATCGTGTGCCGCATCGCTACGGTTTTTGCCACATAGCGAAGGCCTTGATACATTGACAAGCGAAACGACAACCCGCGTGAAGATTCACGGCGTGCTCGTTTCCATGACAGTAAAACGATCAACACTCCGGCAAACGACAATGCGTTGATCGCAAACGCTGTCCACACTCCCGCCATCGCAATCAAGATGCCGCCTAAGGCGGGGCCCACCGCACGAGCGAGATTGAAGCTGATGCTGCCTAGTGCAACCGCGCGGGCGAGCTGATTCTTTGGCACGAGTTCCGGGATCGACGCTTGCCAGATGGGAACGTGCACAACCATTCCCAAGCCAATCACAAACGTGAACACCAGCAGCAACTTGGCTGTGATCATGTCGCTAAACGTCAGCGAAGCCAGCGTTGCCGTGCATGCACACAGCACAAATTGAGTACCGATCAACATTCGCCGCCGGTCGATTCGGTCGCCCAGCACGCCAACGGGAATGGCCAAAAAAATGATTGGAGCCGCCATCACCGTTCGCACGGCGGCGACCATTTCGGGCGAGGGGTCCAGACTGGCCATCAACCAACCCGCACCTACTTCGTGAATCCATGTGCCAAGATTCGACGCCAGCGACGCGAACCAAAACGCGCGATACAGCGGGTTTTGTAAGGGGGCCCAAGCTGACGAGGAGGTCAGAGTACGGGCGGCGAAAGATCCGGCCAGCGATCTGGATTTGTTCCGAACGCGGTCATCTCGATCCATCAAGCAATTCCTCGACGCGGGGGGCCAGAGATGGTAGAAGTTCCCTCAAAAGACAGCAAACGTAATTTACGAGCGAGTCCAAACGGGCTCGCCAATGCAGGATAACGAAAAAGTGAAGAAACAGGAACGAGCCGACCGCGTCCGTCAGCGACTCAATCAGTTGTACCCGGATCCCCCCATCCCGCTGGACCACACCGATGAGTTCACGCTGTTGATCGCGGTCCTGCTTAGTGCCCAGTGCACGGACAAGAAGGTCAACGAAGTGACGCCCGAATTGTTCGCTGCCGCAGGGACGCCTCAGGCCATGGTAGAATTGGGGCAAGAAGAAATTTTGCGTTTGATTCGTCCGATCGGTTTGTCGACCAACAAATCAAAAAGCATCTACAAGCTGTCGCAGTTGTTGCTCGAGCGACATCAGGGCGAGGTGCCACAAACATTCGCAGAGCTCGAAGCGCTACCCGGCGTGGGACACAAAACCGCATCGGTCGTGATGGCTCAAGCGTTCGGGGTTCCCGCGTTCCCCGTTGACACCCACATTCATCGACTCGCTCAGCGATGGGGGCTCTCCAGCGGCAAGAATGTCGTCGAAACCGAACGCGACTTGAAAAAGTTGTTCCCCGAATCGTCGTGGAACGACCTACATTTGCAGATCATTTACTACGGCCGCGAGCACTGCACCGCTCGAAGTTGTGACGGCACGAAGTGCGGCCTGTGTGTTGAGCTGTATCCCAATCGCAAGAAGGCAGTCGTCTGGAACAAACCGTAGTAGTGGAAGTCGCCAAGAGCCTGTTGATTTAAACGAAATGCAAATTGCATTTGTGAGCCGTGGGCCGTAAGGCACCGGGTCATGCGCGGGACCCGGCCGCTCACGCCTCACTCGACCGTTGCCGCCGCGATTCCCGCAGCTCTACCGGTGCTAAACGCGGCTTGGAAATTATAGCCGCCGATCCAACCATCGACGTCCAGCACTTCGCCCGCGATGTAGAGTCCCTTCACGACTCGGCTTTCCATCGTTCGCGGATTGACCTCTTTCAGGTTGACTCCGCCCGCGGTTACTTCGGCTTTGCTGAATCCACGAGTTCCCGTGATCGGCAACGCCAATTGTTTGATACCGGTCACCGTCGCTCGGCGACCCGCCTTGGTCAATTCAGCAATCGTCGGATCACCGCACAGCTCGCTGGCCAAGGCCGTTGCCAGCCGGCTTGGCACCCATTGGCTCAGTACATTGGAAAGCCGGCGACGCCCGGCTCCGCCAGCGGTATCGCACAGTGTCGCTTCGATCGCTTCGGCCGGTACGTCGGGGGCCATGTCGAGTTGGACGCGAACGCGAGCCAGTTTTTCAGTCAGCGTGACAATCCGGCTGACATCCATTGCCGCGGGTCCCGAAAAACCAAAGTGGGTGAACAACCATGACGAACGCCGGCTCATCGACTGTTTCGACTTCTTCGCTTCGGAGGTTTGGTTTTCCGCAGTCACGATGCAGTCCTCCAGCGTGATGCCCGACAATGCCTTGGTCCACTCAAAGCCACCGGTCAACGGCACAAGTGCCGGGCGGGTGTCGACGATCGAATGTCCGAGTTTTTCGAGCCAACCATAGCCATCGCCCGTCGTTCCACAGCCTGGCCAACTTCGCCCACCCGCGGTTACGATTACTCGATCCGCAGTATAGGTCTCGTCATCGGTTTCAATCTGCCAATGTTCGTCGCCGCGGATCAGTCGTTGGACCGATTGTTGGCGAATGATTTGCACCCCGGACTCGACCGCTTGCTGCTGCAGTGCATCTCGCACTTCGATCGCACGATCGCTTTGCGGGAACACTTTGCCGGTGCTTTCGACCTTGGTCGCGACCCCCAAATCGGCAAACATACGCACGACTTCCGATGGCGGAAACGCTCCAATGGTCGGCTGCAGAAAGCGAGACGCATGCCCAAACCCGGGCAAGATTCCGCGTGCGTCGGTATCGTGAGTGACATTGCAACGAGTCCCCCCGGACATCAGGATTTTGACGCCCGTCTTGGTGTTTTTTTCCAGCAGGATAACGTTGGCACCGCGTTTTGCCGCTTCTGCGGCCGCGACCATTCCGGCGGCTCCGGCGCCGATGACGACGATTTGCATGAGGGATTCGTGTGAGCGAAAAAGGAAGGGGAAGGGGCAACGATGCCGCGTGCCTCGTCTGGCTTGTCGACCCGTCGGGCTTATCATAACCTTGCCGAAACATTCCTACGACGCCCACTCCTTCTTACTGCGCTCGTCATGCCTTCGTTTGATTATCTCGCTGACCGGCTTGCCGAACTGAGTTCGCAGCATCGACTGCGAACCCTGGCGACTCGCCAACCTGCGGGCGTCACGTTTGTGGACGCCGCGAATCGTCAGCTGATTAATTTTGGCAGTAACGACTATCTCGGCTTGGCAACATCTGGGTCGCCGATTGCGTCGCTTCCACGTGAGAGTGGCAGCACCGCCAGTGCGCTGGTGTGTGGCTGGACCCCGCTGCATCAACAGCTTGCCGAAACGATTGCGGAACTTGAGTCAACCGAATCCGCAGTGTTGTTCCCGAGCGGTTACGCGGCCTGCAGCGGCACGGTCGCCACGCTAGCCGAAGCAGGCGATTTGATCCTCAGCGACGCACTGAATCATGCCTCGTTGATTGATGGTTGCCGTTTGTCGCGAGCCGAGTGTGTTGTGTATCCGCATCGTGATTACGAATTTGTCGCCAGCGTACTGAAACAGCGGCGGCATGAATTCACGCGAGTTTGGATCGTCACCGACGGCGTGTTCAGCATGGACGGCGATGTCGCCCCGTTGGTTGCATTGAGTGACATTGCCGAACTGTTCGATGCGTCGTTGCTCGTCGATGAAGCTCACGGCACCGGCGTGTTGGGGAAAACCGGCAGTGGCGTTTGCGAAGCACTGGGAGTCAAGGATCGCGTTGCCATTCGGATTGGAACGCTCAGCAAAGCGATCGGATGCCAAGGCGGTTTTGTGGTGGGGCCAAAAGTGGTGACGGACTATCTCGTCAACCGCTGTCGTTCGTTGATCTTCAGCACCTCGCTAGCACCATCCGCCGTGGCCGCCTCGATTGCCGCCTTTGAATCACTGCAAAGCGAACCCGAGCGGCGCCATCGAGTGCAGTCGCTTGCGAGACAAGTGCGTGAACGATTATCGATATCGACATCGTGTGCGATCGAGAACACAGTCCCGATAGTGCCGTTGATTATCGGCGAGGATGCAAAAGCGGTCGCAGCGAGTCAGACGCTTAGCGAAGCAGGCTTTTTCGTCCCCGCGATTCGTCCCCCGACCGTCCCGCCCGGCACTGCGCGACTAAGGTTATCCCTCTCGGCATCGCACACCGACGCCATGGTCGAATCTCTGCTGCAAGCAATCAAAAAGAGTGGCATCCAAAATGTGGGATAGGCTTCCAGCCTGTCATCGGTCCTATCGCCCACCGGTATGGCTGGTCCAGCAGTTATAGCCCGGAGGGCGGTACAATGGATGCCGGTGGCGTCAGCCACCGGATTACAATGGCATCGATCCACATCAGCCCGGAGGGCGACACAGGGTCGCGCAGTTGTGCCGCCCTCCGGGCTAATGCGGATGTTTAGATGGCGTGCACCGTGGCCTGACGGCCACGGCAGTGAATGTGTCGCCCTCCGGGCTAGCGCGCGTGCACGTGGCCTGACGGCCACGGCAGTGGGGGTGTCGCCTGCTGGTCTATATCACCGTTACAATGCTGTCCATGAAAACGCAACGACAAATTGTGCCTGGCATCTCGCTTGACGCTGCGGGGCAGGCGACGATCGATCCTTCGCTCCATGATGTCTTGTTCGACCTTGCTCTAAACCTCGAATCCCCCACCGACTTGCCGGTCGACTTCGAACATGTCGTGGCCGCGATCGTGATCGCGACACGACGCAATCAGCTCAAGGCGGACTACGTCCTCGCAGCAGACGATCCCGACTTGATCGAGATTTTGACTCCGCATGTAAAATCGGTGTTTGAGCTCTACGGCGGTCGGCTTGGTCGTGACGAGTGAGAACGCGACGGTGGTGAGCAAGTTTACGCAATGATCGCGGAGCGATCAGCGACAACGGATCATCAAAACAGCTTGGTTGCGATGCCGGTCGAGTCGACGGACCAGGGGGTCCAGAGGATGATCGGATCGGTGACTTTTAGGTCGCTTTTGCGTGGCGCGACGACGGTGGTGTCGAGCTGCAAGTTCTTGACGTCAAATTTTTCGCTCAGCACCGCGATTTCTTCTTGTAACTCTTCGTCCAACTCGGTCATTTCTAATGCCAATTCGCGAGCGGTTTCTTCGGCGCGAGTGACGTCGGCCCGCTGCTGTGCCGCGCGACCCACGCCCCTCGCGGCTGTGGACATTTTGGAAACGTTCGTGCGACTCGCCATCTTTTTACCAAAAAAGGCCCCGACAAGCGAAGCTCCGAACGATAACATCGTGGACAATTTCGCTTGGGAGTATTGTGCTTCCTCTACGGCGATGCGGTCGTTGGCTGCTTGAATCCGCTTGTCTAAAGACTTGATCTTTGCCGCAAACTTGTCACGTAACTTTTCCGTTTCCAGATCGCGTTGCTCCCGTGCCGCTTGCTGGAAAAACGCTCTCGCCTGTCCTTCATCGAGTCCCCCGGGAGCGTAGTTGCCTATCAGCGGACTCTTGTAAAGCGTCATCGCGTAATGCCGATACAGAAAATCTTTGAACTGCTTTTCGTAGCTCTTGAATTTCTTGGCGTTCCGCAATTCGTTGGGCAGGTCGCTGAACACGTATTCTTCGTCGGCTTGGTCCGAGAGCTCGGCGTCATCGGGAATCGGCTCACTGGCTTGCCACAATTCTTCGGGGACTCCGCTGCCACATCGCACGATCAGTTTCAGATCTTGCCACGAGTCGAGATCGGCCGACGCGCGGACGTGGTGCAGTGTGCCTTCGGCGTAAACGGCGGGTCGATAAACCAGCCGGCTGCCGTCGAGTGCGGACTCGGTGGCGACAAGAAACTTTTCCTTCACACCGCTCGGGACAACGGGTCGTGTCGGAGTCGAAGACGTATCGTCGAGTGATTCGGTGCTGGCTTTTTCGCGTTTGTCCTGCAGTTTCTTTTTGCGGTCGGCCATTAAACGACCAATTTGGTCTCGGGCTAGCGGCCCCGCCAAAAACGACAGCGCCCAGCGAGTTTGGAAGGTGCTTGGTGCGTCATCGTGAACATTGTTCATCAGGAAGACGCGATTGCCGAGCGACGCGAGTTTCTGTTCCATCGCCGCACGATCGAACGGTTGTCCGGATTGGGCTGCGGATCCCTCGAGCCCCTCCAGCACGCGTGCTTTGTCACGTTCGGTTTGTAATCGCCCAAGAAACCACGTTCCGATGTTCGAGAGTCCCTTGTAATCCAGGTCCACCGGGTTTTGCGTGGCCAAGGTGATGCCAAGACCGAACGCACGTGCTTGTTTCAGCAGCGTCAACATCGGTGGTTTCGACGGCGGATTGGAAACCGGCGGAAAGTAACCCGCGACTTCGTCCATGTAAAACATCGCTCGTAGCGAACTGGTCCCGCTCTGGGTTCGCATCCAAGCGACCAGTTCATTGAGCAGGATGGTGACGAAGAACATCCGTTCGCTGTCGGTCAGATGAGCGATCGACAGGATCGTTAATCGCGGTTTGCCCTCGTCGGTGTAAAGCAATTTTGGAATCGATAACGTTTCACCCTCGAGCCACGTCGAAAACGCAGGTGACGCGAGCAAATTGTTCAGCTGCATCGCCAATTTGGCGCGATCGGTTGAGGGCATGAACGAGTCTAAATCGAGCACACCGACACGTTGGATCGGAGGTGATTGGATCAGCCCGATCAGGTCGCCGATCTTGACGTTTTTGCCCTCACGCCAACAGACGTCTAGGATCGAAGAGATCAGGATGTGTTCGCGCGACAGCAGTGGATCGGCATTGATTCCCATCAGTGTCAAAAGTCCCGACGCCGAACCGGTGATCCGTTCCCGCATTGCATCGGAGTCGTTCAGCAGATCCGGCGGCGGTGCATCGAAGCTTTTTAGCACCGTCATCGGGATGCCCGCGTTGCTGCCGGGCGTGTAGATGGCAATGTCGACGCTGTCACGAAACTTGGCGATCCGCTCGCCGTCTTGTCCCCAGCTGGCCAGTCCTTTTCGCCACGTTGTTGCTTTGTCGGTCGCCAATTCGTCGAGCGTCATTGCTTTGCGAGTCGCTTCGCCGGAATCCAACCACGGTTTGAAATCTTCGGGCTGCAGTTCGGGAAACGTCAGCAATAGGTTGCCCAAGTCGCCTTTTGGGTCCACGCAAATTGCGGGAATGCCGTCGATCGCGGCCTCTTCCAGAAGCGAAAGACACAAACCCGTTTTGCCGCTGCCGGTCATCCCCACACACATCGCGTGCGTGCAAAGATCTTTGGCGTCGTACATCAACAAGTCATCGCTGAGTTTGCCGTTGGCAAGATCGTAATGGCGGCCGAGATAAAACGAGGCCATTTTCTCGAAAACATCGGGAGAGGGAGATGACATGGGAAGCGTGATGTCCAACGAGTAAGAAAATAAGCGGATGACAAGAACTCGATTAATCGCGACCTGGATCGAGTCGGCAAAGGATTGAGTGAGGGGGCGGCGGATAAGTCGCGTGGCTACACATTGCTAAATCTTACCCGAAAAAGGGATGGTCGCGGACGACGCTCGGGCGCGCTATGATACCGACCTTCGACTTGCACGCCCTTTTATCTTCTGCCTCCTTTTTGACGACACCGCCATGCTTGATTTGTTCGACAAGATTGAAGACGCTTGTAAAAAAATCCGAAGTGAGTTTTCTAAAACGCCGAAGGTCGGTATCATCCTTGGCACTGGGCTTGGCGGACTTGCCGAACAGATCGAAGTCGAAGCCTCATTCGAATACGGGGACATTCCCCATTTCCCGACTTCGACGGCGACGAGCCATCGAGGACGCTTGGTATGCGGGCAATTAGCCGGCGTACCGGTCGTGGCCATGGAGGGCCGTTTTCATCAATATGAAGGCTACCCTCTGAAGCAAATCACGCTTCCAGTCCGCGTCTTCAAAGCGCTCGGTGCCGAGTTGCTTGTCGTCAGCAACGCGTGTGGCGGTTTGAATCCCTACTTTTCAAACGGCGACATCATGGTCATCGAAGACCAAATCAATTTGATGGGCGACAACCCGTTGATTGGTGTCAACGACGATCGACTGGGACCTCGCTTTCCCGATATGTGCGAACCGTACGATCAACAATGGATCGATCGTACGATGGAATTGGCTCGCCGCGAATCGATCCCGATTCATAAAGGTGTTTTTGTCGCCGTGACCGGGCCGAATCTCGAAACGCGTGCCGAGTATCGTTTCCTCAGAATGATTGGTGCCGATGTCGTCGGGATGAGTACGGTTCCCGAAACGATCGTGGCGGTGCATTGCGGTTTGAAAGTGGTTGGGTTGAGTGTGATCACCGACATGTGTTTGCCCGACGCGCTCAAACCAGCCGATGTGAACGAGATCATTGCGACGGCGAACGCTGCGGCTCCAAAGTTGGAAACGTTGGTACGCGGGATCGTCAGCGAAGCCGGCCAAGTCCGTATCGCTTAGTGCATTGAGCGTTGATCGCTCCCGCGATCAAAACGGGCAAGTCGCGGGTTGATCGACGTCCGGCGTGATTTTTAGGGGCAACAGGATGCGGCAGAATCTTTCCATGGATGAACTCTCGAGCGAGAACCGGTATGTCGAGCAGGCTGCTGAGTTTCTGCGTGCCCGTTCGGACCTTGTCCCTACCGTCGCGATCATTCTGGGCAGCGGGCTCGGTGGGTTGGCCGAAAAAATCCAACATCCGATTGCGGTACCTTTTCCTGACATTCCTGGGTTTGCAGCTTCGACGGCGTCGGGGCATCGAGGCCAATTAATTTTGGGTGAATTGGAACAGACCCGCGTGGTTGCCATGGCCGGTCGTTTTCATCGCTACGAGGGATGGAGCCGAGCAGAAGTCTCGTTTCCCGTGCATGTGATGGCACGACTCGGCGCGACGCAGTTGGTGGTCAGTAATGCAGCGGGAGGAGTGAACCCAAAGCTGAAAGTCGGCGACATCGTGGTGATTCGTGATCACCTTGACTTTATGCGTGGCGAATTCCAACCCGCGAATCTGGCCTCGCGCGGTTCGAGTTTCGCCGAGAAGACTTACGGTTTTTCACCGCTGCGTCATGGCGATATCTATGACCCTAATTTGTCCGCGATCGCGATGCAGGCGTCCAGGGAGAGTAACTTTGCCGCTTACGAGGGGACTTATTTGGCGACGCTTGGTCCCAACTACGAGACGCGGGCGGAGTACCGAATGATGCGGCGAATCGGGGCGGATGTGGCTGGAATGAGCACGGTTCCCGAGGTATTGGCCGCCGCAAGCTTGGGGATGCGAACATTGGGGTTGTCGATGGTCAGCAACGTCGCCAACCCCGATTCGGCGGTAGTAGCAAGTCATGACGAAGTTCTTGCTGCAGGCCTTGCCGCAGAAGGTAAAATGGAAGCGATCGTCCGCGCGGTATTGCGGAAAACATGCTCGCACTAGACAGGATTGCCCGCCTCCAATGCAGGCCAGACCAAGTAAATGCATTGCTCATGCGGAACTTTGCTTGTATTCCGTTCGTAGTCGTAGCGGAAGTCGTCAAGACTTTCGTTGTGTATGCCAAACGATCCGAAACTCTTGACGAGTTCCGCTACCCGAAAATCGAGATGTAAGCAGCTAAGCAGGAGTCCTTCAGTATGTTAGCCGCTTTGGCGCTAGCCACGGTTCCGGCATTCAACCGGGGCTAGAGCCCAAACGGCTAACGGGATTTCACCCCAATAATTCCTGCCTAACTGCTTAACAGCCCGCTAGCCACGTTTCCCCACAATTAAAAACAAAGTCATTCTTTTATGTCTGCCGATGAAGCTGGATCATCGCTAAGTGGTGCATTGCCGCCGCCAACGCATCAATTTTCGATGCAATCGATGAGCGACGCCGAATTGATCGCGGCGATTCACGCAGTGCCGACGTTCGCGGATCCCAACATACTTGCTCAAATCAAAATCGACGGGGCAAACGGCCAGCATGCGGCGCTGATGCGGCTGAATCATCCTGTGCGTATTCAGATCGAAGGATCGCTGGGGGATTACGCGTATGCTTACAACGCCGAAACCGACATTCGCCAAACCGGAAACGTTGGCCACGGCGTGGGCGAGGGCATGCGAAGTGGAGCGGTGCGGATTCGTGGCAACGCGGGCGTCGGTGCAGGCGCGGCAATGACCGGCGGAACGTTGGCGATCTATGGTGACGCGGGCGACCGCTGTGGCGCGGGGATGCGGTCTGGAGGCATCTTTGTTCGCGGCGATGTCGGTCATGAAGTCGGCGTGGGGGCGATCGGCGGCATGATCGTGATCGGTGGCGATGCAGGTCGGAATTTGGGGGATGCGATGAACAACGTCTCGGTCTTTATTCGTGGCAGCGTCGAAAGCTTGGCCGATGGGGTGACCGAGGCTTCGCTGCGTAAGCGTGAAATGTTGCGGCTGGGGTTGTTGCTGATCAATGCCTCGATCCGTGGTGATGCGAATGAGTTTCGTCGTATTGTCCCCGAAGCGATGCTTCGGGCAGAAGAGGCTCGGCGAGGCGAAGTCGCTCCGAATTGGCGTTAGTAGGCTTCATCAACACAGTTAGGTTTGTCAGGACGGACGCTCATCATGCAATTGAATCACCGACTCGCGCCGCTGCACTTGTTGCCGCCACCGGTCTTTACCCCCTGGACCGGATCGCTGGTGGATTCGCATCGTGGTACGATCTCGCGAAAGCATGGCGACGACATCCCGTTGCCCTTGCCGCTGTTTTGGTACGATCCGCCGTGGTACCAAATCACGATGGAGCAGGCCGACAACTTGGCCGTGGCCGTCGGTGAGCTTGATATTTTAGTCACCGCGATGCGGAGTGATCTGTCGGGTCGGCAAACCGAATCGATGTTCCATGCTGGACGCATGATCGAACCTAAGGATTCCGACAAATCACCGACCCATCGTCGTTACCGCAGGATCGTTCCCTACCGATCGGAGCGTTATGGGTTAACGGTGACCGATTTTGATTCTGCCGATGTGGTGGATCTACGTTTGATGATGGCCCGTGATGTTTCAGGACGGTTCGCGTATTCGCCGGCACAGATCCAACGCTGGGAGGCCGCTCCGGCGACATCACCCGTCGCCGGTGGTGGCTGGGTGCCAGCTGCCACGTTTCCACCGGACGTGGCGTCGATGCAGCACTTGAAGTCCAAGATTGACCAAATTCGTCGACTGTCCGCATCCGCTGCGGTCTTTGTCTCGATGGGACCGTACCGGATGGGCGACGAATTGCCAAAGGTGCTCGCGGCCGAGCCCGATGGACTGATCCTACGGCTCGACGAAATCCAACTCGAGGGACTTGAATTGGCTGCCATCACGCGACGTGCACGCCAGATGATGAATGCCGAGAAGTGTTCCGAGATGCCACTTTGGGTGGTACCCGGAGCAATCTCGCCCGATGATGCCGTCAAACTTGTTGCTCTGGGGGCGTCCGCGGTTGCGATTGATGATTGGTGCAACAATCTGATCATGCAGACGCGAGATTCACAACCGGCAAGCACAGTGGCGGCGAAGCCGGACGCCGCACACAAATACGACCCGCGTTGGGGTGATTTCGTCAATGATCATCTGGGTGAGTTGACGAGTCGCTTTTTGGGACTGTTTGAATCGTTGCAAAGCGTTAACGAAAATGAACGACTCGGCAGCTTTAGCGGTACGTGGGCGAAAGTGCTGGGCGTTGAGGGTTTGCGTTAAAATGCGTCACTGTCCGCATCGCTTGGCATCCGCCAATCGCCGCGGGGTGACAAACTAACTGAACCCACTTTGGGGCCGTCAGGAACACAGTTGCGTTTGAATTGGTTCTTGAAAAAGCGATCAAAAAACGTCTCAAGCGTGGCATCGATGTCGGCGTCGGAGTGCGGTTGATCGAATTCTGCGTGTTGGGCCAAAAATCGAATGCGTTCGCGATCGCATCCGTAGCGGACAAAATGATACAGAAAGAAATCATGCAATTCGTAGGCGCCAATCGACGCTTCGGTTTCTTGTCGAATCGTGCCATCGGCAGCGGGCGGCATCAATTCGGGTGAAATGGGTGTGTCGGCAATCCGGTGCAGCAATTCGGACACACCGTCCTTAAAGTAATGATCGGCTGCGTAGCGAACCAGGAATCGCACCAGCGTTTTGGGGATCGATGTGTTCACGTTGTACATCGACATGTGATCGGCGTTGTACGTGGACCAACCGAGCGCTTGTTCGCTCATGTCGCCAGTGCCAAGCACAAACCCACGGTTCATCAGCAACATCGTGCGAATACGAGCTTGCACGTTTTCAAATTTCAAATCGGCGGTGTCGTGTGGCACATCGACAAACGACTTTTGAAGCGATTCTGGAGTGGTGTTGCGATCGATCTTGATGCCCAACGGACTGTGATCGAGGGCACGAAACGTATCGAGACACAGTTGGCGAATGTCGATCGTTTCGCCAGTGATTTCCGTTAGCTCAATCAAACGGTCGGCACTGGTTTTGGTGTGCTCGGTCGTCCCGTAACCGGGCATCGTGATCCCACAAATATTGCGGCGAGGCAGCCCCATCGCGTCACAGGCTCGAAGTGCGACTAATAACGCCAGAGTGCTGTCGAGGCCGCCAGAGATGCCAATCGTCAACGTGGTCGTTTTCGAAAGTCGTGACAATCGCTTGCACAGGCCGGCCGATTGGATTGCAAAGATCTCTTCGCAGCGAGCTTCCAGTTCGCTGAACGCTTTGGGCACAAACGGATGCGCGTCGACGTTGCGAACGAGGTCAGGGGTGCGGGGCAGCGGGGCGGTATCATCTTGTTCAATTTCGATCCATCGATAGGCCGTCGACAGCGATTGTTTACCATCATCAAACGAGCCGGTAACGCGGCGGTCGTGAGTCAGTTTCGCCAGATCAACGTCGACGGTGACCACGGTTTCGCTTTCATGCGTGGCATCGGACTGCTCGGTGATCGTGCGTGCTTCGACCAGGATCGCTCCGTTTTCCGCGATCAAACAGTGGCCACCGAAAACCAGATCGGAACTTGATTCACCGGGGCCGGCCGACGTGTAGGCGTAGGCGGCGATACAGCGGCCCGATTGGCTGCGGATCAAATCACGTCGCCACTGGGCCTTGCCGATCGTCTCGTTGCTGGCCGAAAGATTCACGAGCACGTTAGCGCCCGCCAACGCGGCATGACTGGACGGTGGAATCGGCGTCCAGAGGTCTTCACAGATGTCGATGCCAATCTTGGCTTCGCCTTGTTGGAACAGCAAATCGGTTCCGAAGGGAATCATGCCGCCGAGCAGTTCGAGCCATTGAGGGTCGCTTGAGGATGCGGCGCGAAAGTGTCGGCCTTCGTAAAATTCACGATACGTGGGCAGGAACGATTTAGGCACGATGCCTTCGATTTGGCCGTTGCAAAGCACCGCGGCCGCATTCATCAGCGAATCGTCAATCGCGATCGGCAGTCCCACGATCACGGTTTGATTGGGCCGCTGGCGTGTCGATGCGACTAAGGTTTCCAGGGCGTCGAGCGTTGCATTTTGCAGCGAATCGGTCGCGAACAGATCGCCACAGGTGTAGCCGGTCAGTCCGAGTTCGGGAAATACGATCAAATCCGAATCACAGGGATCCATCAACCGCATCATCGCTTTGACATTGGCGGCAGGATTAGCGACGGAGATCACTGGGGATGCAACCGTGATCCGAAAGAAACCGTGAGCAGACAAATCGAAGGGCCTTTGAAGATGGAAGATCGGCTCGATGGGGAGTCACACGATTTTACTCGCCAACAGCCGCGGAAATAATGGGGAGTGTGCGTGCAGGGGGGAATTCCGGTAAAGTCGTCCTGGCGTTCGCTAATATAGACGCAACTCAGTTAATGTCGCTGATCGCTCTGCGATCTTGCGCCGCGTAGGGATTGCGGAGCGATCAACGACGATTCCCCAAACATGATCTTTGCATGCCACAGCCCGTTATTTCAAAGGAATTGTTTCGTTTCCTGCGTGAACTGCAATCCAACAACAATCGAGATTGGTTCAACGAAAACAAGCTTCGTTATCAAACGGAGTTGCGAGACCCCGCAGTGGAATTGGTGCGGCAGCTCGATAAACCGTTGGCCCGCGCGGCACCGATGCTCTCGGCGATCCCGAAATCGCATGGCGGATCGTTGATGCGAATCTATCGCGATACCCGATTTAGCAAAGACAAAACGCCTTACAAAACGAACGTCGGCATCTCGCTGCGGCATCAAGCGAACACGAATATTCACGCGCCCGGGGCCTACATTCATTTTGACCCCAACGAGTGTTTTATCGGCATGGGATGCTGGCGGCCGGAGCGAAACGTGTTGGCAGCAATTCGCCAAGCCATCGACGCAAACCCCAAAGCGTGGGTGAAAGTGCGAGATCAAAAAGCGTTTCGCCAGCACTTTGAGTTTGCGGGCGAGAAGTTAAAGACGGCGCCTCGCGAGTACGACAAAACGCATCCGATGATCGATGATTTACGAAGGATCGATTTCATTGCGGTCGCGCCGCTGAGCGAAGCGGAGGTGACCAGTGCCGAGATCGTCAAGATCTTGATCGATCGTGTGCGTGCGGCTCGGCCGCTGATGCGATTTCTGTGCGATGCGATTGATGTGCCCTACTAAACATTTTCAGTCTGGGACAAGTATGAGCGAACAAAACGATCATGATCGCGAGCTGTGGTACCAATTGGTGGTGCTTGCGATCTTGATCGTGTCGGGGACGCTAGTCATTGGGATACTGTATCCGTCGTCTGTCTCCTCGCCGTCAGTGTCGATGTTCGCTTGGATTTCGATTCACAGCTGGATCGCTTTGCAAACGTTGGTCTTGATCACGCCTAGTTTATTGGCCGCTTGGCTGCTGCGTTCTCGATCGCCACGATTGAGTGTTGGCATTGGTTTTGGATTGATGATCGTCGTTCCCGCTGGCATGCTGCTCGATGCGATTGCATTCCGCTGGGTTTCGGACCGTTTTCTTTCCACGAAAATCCTGCGAGTCGCAACCGACTTGCGTGACAGCTTGATTGCTCACGCCCAGTGGAAATCGATTGCTCCGACGCTGTTTTGGTGCATAGGGGTTGCTGTGGTGGCGATCGGTGTGTTTTGGATCTCCAAACCCGTCGCTCGATTCTGGATGCGGCATCGGATGGTCGCAAAGTGGGGTTCGAGCATCGCAGGTGTTTGCGTTTGCTTGTTCTCGTTGCCAGCAATCTTGGATTGGCAGACCACGGCGAATCAAATGCGAGGCGATTCAACGCGACATCCTTGGATTGTGTTCCGAATCATCGACTTAGACGACGTGGCGGCGTCTGAAACCAATTCGTGGCTCGCTCCGGTCTCATTTGCGATTCCAAAGAATGGCATCGATCATCGGAAAATCCAGCAACGATTGGCGGGACTGGATTGGGATGCGCTCGATGCACGCGTCGAGCCGTTTCCGGATGTGGTCGTGGTGGTGCTGGAGTCGTTTCGTCACGAGATGGTGGACGCCGAGATCATGCCCAATTTGTCTCGGCTGGCCAGTGAAGGGATTCATTGCCGCAATCATTTTTCGGGAGCGAATGCATCGAATTTTGGGATGTTTAGCCTGCTCAATGGATTGGAGGCGATTTGGTTTGAAGAACCGGTCCGCTACAGCCCGCTGATGAATCGTTTGTTTCATCAGGCCGGCTATGAACTGGGACTGTTCGCCAGTCACGATGATTGGCGATTGTTCGCGATGGATGGTTTTCTAAACGAACAGCAATTTGATGTCTTTCAGTGTGAACCGAAGGGTTGGAGCGAAGTGGACAAGCGAACCGTTTCGCGTGCGACCGCGTTTCTGAATCGCGAGGACTCGGCGGACAAACCATCGCCGTCACCGCGATTGGCCGTGGTCTATCTCTACACCACCCATGCCGATTATCGCAGCGATCCTGCAGACGCGATGTTTCAACCAGCGGCGGATGATTCGTTTCCCATTCCCTATCTGCCCGCGCAACGCGATGCGGTTTGGAACCGCTACAAAAATTGTGCACACACCGTCGATCGATTGATTCGTCCGCTGTTAGACCGCAACCGGGTGGTGATTGTGACGGGCGATCACGGCGAAGCTTTTTTGGAAGATGGCACGTGTGGTCATGGAACAAAGCTGAGTCGCTATCAAACGATGACACCGGCGATTGTTTATGCTTCTGGCGTTCAATCCCAACGAATCGATCAGCCGACGATGCACGCTGATTTGCTGCCAACACTTGTTGCATTGGTGGATCTGCCGATGTCCGATTTCAGTGTGTTTGATGGCAAACCAATTGCGAGCAAAAGGGAGTTGAACAAATCTGGTTTGAATGAACGAGTTTTTATGATTCGCGATTACTTAAGCGACGAAGCTTTGTTTGTAGGACCTTGGACCACGTCGACTGAGTCTGAGCGGATCTTTGGAATCGGATGTCGAGTGTCGCTTGGCGAAAATCGCGTTCGTATCACCACCGCGATCAGTGATTCGGGGGACACGGCAACGGATTTACCAGGCTCCCACCGTCAATCGAATAAAAAAATTAATTCGCAAATCCTGCAGGAATGGTTAAAGAAACGGTTTGATCGAGGCTGAAAATCTTAGGCGACGCCGCCATTCTGGTTTATTCGTCTTTCTCTGAAACCTTTGCTTCGCCTAGACTGCCCGCGTCGACTCGTCGGTTTGTGAACACCCGGTGGCAATGACTGTCATCAAGGATTGCAAGCGAAAACGACGAAGCGATCGATCACGGAGTCGAAACTAGTACGGATGCTACGGGAGTGCAGCGGCATGGAAGCCGGATTTTTATTGCGACGTTTCGTTATCGTGGCGGTTGGTTTTGCAGTAACCTTCGGGGTTGCTAGCTCATCCAACGCGGCGAACTTTCGGACTCAAAACTTCTTGATCCAAGCTCCGGATGCTCATTTGGCGCAGGCCGTGGGTGAAGCAGCCGAACGCTATCGCAACGACTTGGCGACTTATTGGCTCGGGGCTCCATTGCCCCCATGGCCAGTCCCATGTCCCGTTCGCGTCGTATCGGGACCGCGTCTAGCTGCTCAAGGCGTGACGACCTACAACCGTTCGCCGGTTCGTGATTTCCAAATGGAAGTCGTCGGAACTCCTGAACGAATTCTCGACAGCGTTCTACCTCACGAAGTCACCCATACCATTCTTGCCACTCACTTCGGTCGTCCGCTGCCACGTTGGGCGGACGAAGGAATTTGTACGACGGTCGAGCATGACTCGGAGCGTCAGAAGCACGAGGCCAAGCTGCGAGAGTTCTTGGGAACTCGCCGCGGTATCGCGATGAACAAGTTGTTCCTGTTGACGGAATATCCAAACGACGTGTTGCCGATGTACGCCCAAGGCTACTCGGTTTGCCGCTTTTTGATCGAGCAAGACAGCCCGCAAACGTTCATCAAGTTTTTGCATGATTACATGCAGCATCCCTCGTGGACGGCAAATATTCGCAAACATTACGGCTACGAATCGCTGGCCGAACTACAAGACTATTGGCTCTCCTGGGTTGCTGCGGGTAGTGGTCCGGTAGAAAAATTTGCCAAACGTGACCTAAACAGCCGAGGCCCCAATAGCCAAGGCCCTGATAACCAAGGCCCTGACAACCAAGGGTCAAACATCGATGTCGCTGGTAACAACTCGCCTGGCAACAACGTTGCGATCAATTCGCCGTCAAATTCACGAGCACCGGTAAACTCGCCAGCGGGCAGGTTTGCTAATGCTGGCGGCGTTCAACTCGCTCAGCTCGAAACACCTTCCCAGTCCGTATCGCCTGCGACTGCACTGGCCAGTACACAGCCGAGCGGCTGGTACGAACGACGCAAATTAGAAGGTGAAGGGCAAGTCCGTCCGGTCCAGAGCAGTCAACCTGCGGCGACCAACGTGGCGGGTTCGATGGCATCGGATCGTTTGTTACCCCCCTCGGTTCGCGACAGTAGCCCCTATTCGGCGGCTCAACCGCAGCCGGAACAGTCGTTTTCACGAAACGGAATCGCACTGCGTCCGATGGCTCCCGCCGCTGCTGGGCCAGTTTCCAGCTATCCAGGTGGCTCGGACATTCGCCAGCCGCCGCGGTCACTGCTCCGCTAGTTTAAGTTCCGTCCGCGACGAAACACTCGCTCCCAGGCAGAGCCCAACGGTGTGAAGCATTTAGAGGCGGCAAATTACGCCATTTGCGTTTCGTAGCTACGGTCGCCAGAGTGTGGATTGTTGTCATTCAATGCATACCACCACCTTCTGGCGAAGGTAGCTACCAGAAAATGCTTTAACGGCGCTCGCCAGAGCCTGGAAACAGAAAATTAGATGAAATTCAACGGTTCTGGCACCTCTCAAATTGCGGTCAAGTATTCCCAAAAAACCGGTCGATACGAAGGTTTTTGGGGATGACTACCAAAACAACGCCAAACATGCTATTTTCTCACCCTCAATAGAACTCTGTGAGAGAATTCTCCGTCAATATTACGCTTTCCTCGATTGAATCGATTCATGGCTAAACCACACCATAAGCTGAAAAAAGCTAACCACGGACAACGTCCGGCTAACGCAAAAGCTCGTAAAGCAAAGCGTCGTAAAGTTAAAACCTAATCTACCGCTGCCCGCACAACTAACGGAGCAGTTCGTGGCTAAAAGCGATCTTATCGTCGATTTGGCACTGTTGGACCTCGATAACCCCATCGCGGATATCGAGGACATTCGCAAGCTAAATCCGCAACGTTTCGAGATGGAACATCTGACCGGTATCCTCTACGAGGACACCGAACGTTCGGTGTGCGCCGGTTATAAAGATGTCACCGAAGATGAATTTTGGGTGCGTGGCCATATGCCAGGCATGCCGATCATGCCTGGAGTGATCCAGCTTGAGGCGATCGCCCAGCTGTCGAGCTACTTCACTCAGCGACATGACTTGCTCGGTGCCGCGATGGTCGGCTTTGGCGGTCTGGACGAGGCTCGCTTTCGCGGCGTTGTCACCCCAGGCGACAAGCTGATTCTGCTGATCGAGCTGAAAAAAGCGAGTCGTGGTCGCATGATCATCGCCAAATTCCAAGGCGTTGTTGATGGCAAACTTGTCCTCGATGGTATCCTGCGAGGCATCCCGATTCCGATCGACTCGGTCAAAAAGCATCTGGAGTCGCGCCAATCGCGGTAAGCGGTGTTGGCGTTTGAACTTTCTTGACGCCGACTGTTATCGCATTGCACACACGGGCCAGATCAGACACGAGACTGCTCGGTCAATTGACGGACCATCTCTGCCGCGTCATTGGTCTGCTGAAAAATGGCGCGTTGGCATTCCGACCAACCGTTTCTCGCTGCCATCTCTTTGACAAAGCTCAGCTCGCTTTCACAGCCCAGGTCGACAGCCACGTCGCGTAGTTGATCGACCAATCGGCATGCGATCGTGACCACCGGTTCGACGCGATAGTCACGCGTATTGACCAAGCTCGCGGAGCTGCCGAATCTCGCGGCTCGCCATTTGTTTTGACGCACCATCATCGGATGGCAATCAAATTGGTAGGTCCCCTCGTCAATCTCGTCACTCAGATGTTTGACCAAGCATTGGATCAGCGCGGCCAATCCGCACACCGAATCGATGTCGCCGGGCATATCACAGACGCGGACTTCGACGGTGCCAAAATTGTGATGCGGCCGTACGTCCCACCAAATCTCGCGGATCGTGTTGATAAAGCCGGTTTCGACCATGTGATTGACCAGCCAAACATACTCGCTCCAATTCCGCATCAGCGTCGGCAATCCGGCCGTGGGTAATCCCTCCATCAACTTCGAGCGATGCGAGTGCAATCCGGTGTCACGCGTTTGCCAATACGGGCTGCTTGTCGAAAGCGCCAACAGCAACGGCAAGTATTGCATGATACGGTCGCAAATCATCACCGCCTTGTCGCCGGTATCCACGCCGACATGCACGTGCAGTCCAAAGGTGATCATTCGGCGTGCGAGTTCTTGTAACAAATCGAGCAAGTTTATGTATCGCTCGGTCGGCGTGACTTGCTGGTTCTCCCAGCGGCTGAAGGGATGGGTGGATCCCCACCACAATCGCATGTCCAACGAATCGGCGGCAGTTTGCACTTGCCGAATTTTGCCAAGCAGGTCTTCGCGGATCTCGCCAACATCGCCACACACCCCGCTGATCACTTCGACACAGCACTGCATCAATTCGGGTTTGATCGTCGTATGCAGTTCCTCGGGGATTCGTTTGAGCAGCGTTTCACAACCGTTGACAAGCTCCATCGTGTTGCCATCACAGAGTCCCATTTCGATTTCGACTCCGAGAGTATGAGTCGGATTCGAGGTAAAGTTTAACTTGGCCATGGGCGTCGTCTCCGCGAGATTCGTTGCTAGGAACGGGGGATAAACGTTTGTGGTGCCATTGCGAAATCGACATCGTAAAGCCAATGTCGCTACGCGTTTTCTGTGGGAACAGGGGTGCGACTAGGATCGAAGTAGGCGATCACCGAGGCGGCGAAAAGTTTGGCACCGACCATGATCGCTCGCTCGTCGATGTCAAATGCAGGAGTGTGTAGCGGAGCATGTCCGACTTGATCGCCTGCGACGCCAAGGCGAAACATTGCTCCGGGAATCTGTTTCAAGTAATACGAAAAGTCTTCGCTGCCCATGCTCGGTTCATCGATCCACTCGATTGCACCTGCGGTGAAGGCTGCAGTGGCGGTATCCGTCAGCATGTCGACCAGTGAGTCGTTATTGATCACGGCGGGGGCTGAAAAACCAAGCTCCATTTTAACTTTGCAGTTGTTTTCAATTTCCGTCGCTCGACAGACATCTTCGAGCGTTTCCAATGCGATGCGTCGCGAGTGAGAGTCGAGTGATCGCAGGGAACCCGATAACGATGCCGAGTCGGGAATCACATTGGTGCTATGACCGGCGTGCAGTTCGCCGACGGAAAACACCACAGTTTGGTGAGCGTTGACGGTGCGTCCAAGCCGACGAAATGCCGATTGCACCCAATGCGTGATCGCATCGATCGGGTCGTTTGTCAGGTGGGGACGGGCACCGTGACCGCCGTTGCCATGGATCGTGACATGCACGGCATCACAGGCAGCAGTCAATGTGCCGTGACGCAGTCCAATGCAGCCCACTGATCGTGTCGGATCGACATGCAAGGCTAGGATTGCATCGATGTCGCGTAGTGCGTGATGGTGGATCATGTAGCGAGCCCCCGTTGCCAATTCTTCGGACGGCTGCAAGATCGCACGCACCGCGATCGGCCACGGTAATTGGTTTGCTTTGTGCATCGCCGTCAAAATTTGGATTGCGGCGACGACCACCGTGGCATGGACATCGTGGCCACAGGCGTGCATCACTCCGTCACAGGTGCTGCGATAATCGACCGCTTTGGAATCGCTGATCGGTAATGCATCAATGTCACCCCGAATCGCAATCCAGCGATTGGGGTCGTGTTTGAACGTCACCAAGTCCGCTGTTAATCCGCGTTTATCGACCGGGATGTGAGTCGGTAATCCAAGTTTGGTGAACGCGCAAGTCAAATATTCCGTCGTTTGATACTCGGAATCCGATAGTTCAGGGTGTTGATGTAAGTAGCGACGCATCGAAACCCAGTCTGCATGCAGGGGTTCTGCGACCTTAATCAGTTGCGGTAGCCAGGTTTGTGAGTCAGTCATAGCAGTGGGTAGAGCAATTGGGATGCCAGTTTATGCCGATTCGTGAGCAAGACAGGCGGGAAGCCCATCCCACGGGTTATCTACGGGATGACCGACACGTCGGCCGTCATCACATGCGACTCGCCCGGTTTCAGAGTCCGGCTGTACGAGCCCACGTTAGCGGTTTCGATACAGGCCATTGATGTCCATTCGTCGTCACCAAAATCGGCCATCGCGGCACTCTTGTTGATCCACGGATTCCAAACGACGGTGCACTGCGAATTAGATTTCGAGACTTGGATCGACCGTGCCATCGCAGGGGCACGCAAGATGCAGGTCGAGGTGGTGTCGAGGTAAACGCGGTCGCATTCGCCGCTGAATTGAATCGATTCGTCGGTCGCTGGTTTTTCTTGCATGCCGTCGACCTTGTCGATGTACGCGGCCGACTCGAGGCCCTCGATTACCACTTGATGGATGTCTTTGACGGCGAGGTAGGTGTGAAGTGCTTCCTCGAATGACGCAGGCGTGTTTGCTTGATCCGACAGTTTCACCGCCAGCGACATGCCGAGCGATCGTCCGAACGTGACCTTGTACGTCAGTTCGAAATCGTCAATCTTGACGCCGAGCGTCAGCAATACATCGCCGTCATCATTGTTTTGGGCGGCAACCAAATCCCACGTCCGAATACGCGCATAACCGTGCCCTGGAGCACTCGGGTCGGAGGCTTTGGGGCCAAACCAAGGAAAGCAAATAGGGACGCCGCCGCGGATTGCCTTGTCCTCAGCGAAAACCGATTTTTTGCTCATCCACAACACTGGCGATGCACCGCTGGGCTGAAAGTGAGTGATGTGGGCACCGTGTAGATAGATCTCGCCATCGCAGCGATCGGTGTGGACGACCACTTTGACAAGCCCGCCATTTCCCTCGGCAAAACGGACTCCGGCGACCGAGAATTGGGACGACAATTGGTCAATGCTGGTTTGCATGCTGAAAGCCAAAGAAACGAGTTAGAAACGCCAGGCCGAACGTAGCGAAAACTCGCCAAGCGTTTAGGCTCGACGTCGGATTTTTCGAGACCGTCCTGCGGAAAGTCCTTCCGCATTTTAGTGTACCCGCTGAAGCGAAACGCCGCGTGACTTCGTCGTCGATTCCTCTATTGGACCGGCACGGCAATCAACCAATTGATCGTTGTATTGCCGCTACCCGCGGGCGTGCCTAGCGTTAGCGTGATGCGGCCATCGGTGACGTCGACCTCAGTCATTGTCTCGTGAAAGACGCCGAGCGAAGTGGCGACGTCCTCTGCAACCACGGTGTCCTCGATTCGCAAATGTTGCCCGGCCTGCTCATGCCCCGCGTCGCCTAAACACACATACACCCGCCATTCTCCGTTGTCGACTTCGCATTCCCAGACGTCTTGGGCGCGTGTGAATACAAATCCGTCGCGCAAGGGTCCGAGGTTGGTTCCACGCAATCGCGTGTTGTTGCTCAAGTCCTTTTGCCAACCGAATCCTGGTTTCGCAGAGAATTTACCGCCCACGTCGTTGGTAAACGACTCAGCGGTTGAGCCGGCCGCCGACGTAAAGTTGATCGCGACGGTTTTGGCTGGAAACGGAGGAAGCTGCGGAGGATTGCCATCGTGTTCCGGTGATCGCTGCCAAGAAACCGTCCCTCGCGTAAAGGGAAGAGGGTCTTGGGAATCGAGTATGCCATCATCGTCGGCATCCGATTCGTTTTTACGAATCGGATTGGGAGTGGGTTGTGATTTCAATTGATTCCACAACGAGACGGCAACGTCGCGACGTGTGGCAGTGGTTTCGAGGTCAAGTTGCGTTGCCGTATAGCCAGCGTTGATGATGGCGTCCATCACACGCTCGGTCCATGAATCGGTTGCGACTTGGTCGGGCTGAAACGCCGTGTCGGTGGAACCGAGGCCGAGCAGTCGACGCAGTGCAAGTTGCTGGATCGCGGCAAAGCCATCGTCATAGGGATCGGTATCCGAGAAAGGCCAAACGGCCAACGGCGCGCCGTTGACGGGCTCCAGCAGCCCTTCCCAGATCTCGGCAAGTTGATCAGGGCGGAGGTAAATCGCGGCCGGATCGACGTGGTTGCGCAGACTAACCGCCGCCACCGCGCCACTGGCTTGGCCGGCATGAATCGATTGATCGTGCAGCCGGCATGACGAGCCAACGATACTGGTGTAACCCAAGTTCTTTTGTGCACCGAGCAATCCTTGGATTCGCTCGGGGACAAGTGCGCGTAGTGGAAAGACGGCGCGTCCGGTCCCGCCGCGACCAAAGCGACGGTTGCCTCGAAAGGTGGCTTCCCACGGCCCAGCGTTTCCCTGGTCGCTCAGCCAAGCTCGCTGAGTCGGATGAAAATCCTTTTCGAATTGCCACGAGAAAACAGCGTCGGGGAACATCGTGGTCGCATAGCTTTGGTAGCCAGTAAATCCATCGACCTCCTGTTCCCGAATGATGTGCCGAGAGACAAGCCGAAGGCTCTCGCGGACATACGGTTTCGGAGGCAATTGATCGGCCGTTCCGAATTCGTCGCTCAGCGCCATGCGGCGGAATTTTGGAAAGTTCGTTTGTAAATGATAGTAGTAGCGAAGCGAGTGACGCTTGGCATCCTGAAATACGATCTCGCGCTGCGCCGGTGTCATTGCAACGAGTGTTTTCTTCGATGCGCCAGCTTCGCTCTGTTCGAGCTCGGTCACAACATCGGCTGGCAGCGAGTCGAGCGGGTAGTCGATTTGAGGTGAATTGATCAGCAGCACATCCGCGTGGTCAATTTCCGCGAATCCTTTGCCGTCGACTAATCGCCGCGTCGTATAGGCAAATTCCTCATCGATCCATCCCCACGTCCCGGTAAAGTAACCAGGGGCGTACGTCGTGGGCTTGGGATACAGTGACTCTTGGGGCTGTTCGACAAGGATCATGCAGTAGGTGATCGGTGCCAGATCCGTTGTCGGTTGATTCGTTTTAGGAGCGGTGGGTTCACCAAATTCAGATTTTGCATCGATGCCACAGTCCCAGCTTGCACCGGATGCCTTGATGACATCACCCCAGTCGCTGGCATCAATGGTCATGCGGGCGTGAACGATCAACTCGCTTACTTTCGTGACCGCGTCGGTCGCCACGAACTCGACTCCGCGAACGGTGTCGTTCTCCACGATGGCGCTCGAAACACGATAGCGTGAGTAACGCTGGATTTGGCCCGATTGCTCATGCGGAGCAAGCAGGTCGCGAAACACAGACTCCGAAACGATGGGTCGTGCTGTCGTGATCACGCGAGTGTTTCCAGGACGCCCCACGCCACCATAAAGCTGTGCGTTTTTCGTTTCGATCGCGTCAATCACTTCTCGGAAAATGCCGGAGCGAGGAATAGGCACCGTGCCGTTGTACTGATGGGCACGGTTCTCATCGATCGCACCGAGTCCCTCGGCGCTGAATTGACCACCGAGCCAATCGATATCGTTGACCAGTACAATCTTTTGCACACCCATGCGGGCAGCCTGAACCGCCGCCGCACATCCGGATTCAGTGCCTCCGACGACTAGCAAGTCCGCCTCGACCACGATCGGCTCCGCCGCATCGGCGTGATGTATCGAAGTGAATGCCGAGAGCAAGAGCAGCCAAGTCGTTAACCACGCTGTGCTTGTTGGTCGCAGAACACTCATGCTGAATTCACTTGCTTTTTGCGTGATGATTTTGACGAACAGCCGGACAGCTCCGTTGTTCTGAAGCGTTTCCTGGTATGCAGCCGGGCGGCTTGCGAGTGCACTGCAATCGTGTGAAACGACGTAGGCAGCAGACAATTGCGTCTAGTATAATCGTCGCCAATGGTGACGTGGGGCTGATGTCGTGGATCGTTCCGGTCGCGGAGCGATCAGCGACTATTCCCCAGTGATTGTTCCAACGCAGCTTTGCATTGGCCAGAAATTTACTGTCGTAGTGGACGAAGCAACGAGTCCTGCAGCACGGGACTCGTTGCCTCGTCCATTACCGATTGTGCACCTAAAGATTGGCCGCGGTTTATTTGCCGAGCAATTGGCGAGTGGCGACCTCGATATCGTCCTGACGCATCAGTGATTCGCCCACCAGGACTGCTTTGACGCCTGCTTTACCAAGATGCAGGACGTCGGCATGAGTGCGGATGCCACTTTCCCCGACCACCAATCGGTCACGAGGGATCGATTCACACATTCGCACGGTGTGCTCCAGATCGGTGTGAAAGGTTTTCAAGTCGCGGTTGTTGATGCCGACCAGCGTCGTACCCGTCGCCAAAACGGCATCCAGATATTGTGGTTCAAACAACTCGATCAACGTTTGTAGTCCGAGCTCCACCGCTTGCTGATGCAGCTCACAAAGTTCGTTTGCGGACAAACACTCGGCGATCAGCAATACGCAATCCGCACCGGCGTCGCGTGCTTGTAGCAACTGGTAGCGGTCGATGATGAAATCTTTACGCAAGATCGGCAGATCAACCGCGGCGCGAACATCGCGAAGGTAGTCCAACGATCCTTGAAAGAACGGTGCGTCGGTCAACACGCTGATGCATGCTGCGCCCGCGTTTTGGTAACTCGAGGCGATCTTGACCGGATCAAAGTCTTCGCGGATCAGACCCGCCGAGGGGCTTGCGCGTTTGACCTCGGCGATTAGCTGGACGGCGTCACCGGCCGCCAATGCAGCGTGGAAATCACGGCAAGGCGGCAGATCGGCAATTGCCGATTCGAGCTCTGCTTCGGATTGCTTGGCTTTATCGGCGAGAATCGTCTTGCGAGTCTCGACCAGGATTTTATCAAGGACATTCATCAGTGTTTGAAATGTCGGCGGCCTGTGAGAACCAGTGGCAGACCGTGCTTGTTACAGGCATCGATCACTTCGGAATCACGTCGCGATCCACCCGGTTGAATGACAGCGACGACACCGGCGTCGGCAGCCGATTCGATCGAGTCGGGGAAGGGGAAGAACGCATCCGACGCCAACACCGATCCGCTGGCGCGGTCGCCTGCTTTGTCGATCGCGATTTCGACGCTGTCGACGCGGCTCATTTGGCCTGCGCCCACACCGATCAGCGAGGTGTCTTTGGCCAACACGATCGCGTTGCTCTTGACGTGCCGCACCATTTCCCAAGCAAAGGCAACGTCGTCCCACAACTCGTCGGCCACTTGCGTTTCGGTGACGGTTTTCCATTGCAACGGGACGCTGGTCAAGCGGTCAGCGTCTTGGATTAACATGCCGCCGCTGATGAAACGACGCTGGAATGCAGCCGGACCGTCATCGAGTCGGCCGACTTGCATCAGTCGCACGTTTTCTTTCCAACGAGGCTTTGTGGTTAGCAAGCCGACCGCACCGGCTTCGAAATCAGGTGCGACGATGGCTTCGATGAACAAGCCTGGCTCGCACAACATCTCGGCGGTTTCCAAGTCGACGGTGCGGTTGAATCCCAACACGCTACCGAACGCACTCAATGGGTCGCCAGCGAGTGCTTTGCGACACGCTCGAGCAATTTTGACATCGGTTGCGGCGCCACACGGATTGTTGTGCTTGATCACCGAGGCGGCTGGTTGCGCAAAGCCACGAACGATTTCAAGGGCGGCGTCCAGGTCCAACAGATTGTTGTAGGACAACTCTTTGCCATTCAGTTGGCGAGCCGAAACGAGGTTGACCGACCGAACCGATGGGTCGACGTACAATGCGGCTCGTTGATGAGGGTTCTCGCCGTAGCGGAGTTGGGCTTTTCGTTTGAGCGAGAAGTGCAGCGATGAAGGGAATTCGCCCGTCAGCGTTTCGCCTTGCATGTAATCGGCAATCGCTCGGTCATAGCACGCGGTGTGCTCGAACGCTTCGCCGGCGAGTTTGCGTCGCTGAGCCAGTGTCGATCCGCCCGATTCGATTTGCTCGAGCAGCTCAACGTATTGTTCCGAACTGGTGCAGATCGCGACGTCGCTGTGGTTCTTAGCGGCGGCACGTACGAGACTGGGGCCACCGATGTCGATCTGCTCGACGCATTCTTCGCGTGAGACGCCCGGGCGAGCCGCCGTGGCTGCGAACGGATATAGATTCACGACGACGAGGTCAAATGGGACCATGTCGTGTTCTTCCATGCTGTCCACGTGATCGTCACGGTCGCGGATACCAAGGATGCCGCCGAAAATCTTGGGGTGCAGCGTTTTGACGCGGCCGTCCATCATTTCCGGGAATCCCGTGTAGTCGGCGACGTCTTCGACGCTGACGCCTGATTCCTCAAGATGCTTGCGTGTGCCACCGGTGCTGTAGATGGTGACGCCCGCGTTTTGGAGACCAATGGCAAAATCGGCTAAGCCCATCTTGTCACTGACGCTGATGAGGGCATTACGAACGGGAACGAGGTCTGGCACGGGTATTCAGCACGGGTTAGAGGGACTGACAATGAAATCGCAAGGCAGACGACCTAAAATAGGACGATTCGCCAACAGAAGACTGTCGCATCGGCCCGCGTGGCGGTCAACCCGGTCACAGGTCCCAGGTGGCAATCTCAAGCACTTCGCTGATCCGTTGTAGCGGAGCAAAATGGTCCCCCTGGATTGCTCGCAATCGGAACGCAGCTTGGGTGAGTCGGTTCCAACCCTGCATGTCCGCTAGATCGATTGCACGATCATCCGTCCCACAAATTGCCGTAATTGGAATCGATAGCATTTCGTCGCTCGAGTTGTGAACGTAGCTTTCAAAGATTGCTAAATCGTGTCTCAGTGCACGTACAAAGAAACTCAAAGCATCGGCGTCGGCACGGATATTGTCAGGAATTCCGCCAAATAGCTCGTCGACATCCTCGATCAATTCGGCGTCGTCCAACGAGTGCAGCGACTTGTGATAACGAAGCCGCTCGGGAGATCGCGTCGAGCAAATGACCAAGCGATGGGGGGGGGCCCCTAAATCGATCAGATGTTTCGTCACGCGGTAGGCCACTGCCCCTCCGTAGCTGTGACCGATGATCACCAATGGGGAGCGTTTCTTAGCGGCGTGAGTTGAGTTGTCGGCAGCGATTCGAGTCGCAAATTTTTGAGCAAGTTGTTCTAAATCGCCTTCAAAGGTCACGTCTAAATCTTCTTCACGCTCGGGCAGTCGCGGCGTCAGCAACCGCATCGGACGTGGCGGCGGGGTGGATCGGACTCGAAAGGCCAGCGTATTGGTCGTTCCTCCGGCATGATTGAACCAATAGACCGTAGGGCAATTGGCTACGGCATCCGCTGGCTCAACCGCCTCGGGCTCGTAAAGCACGCGGAAGCGAGCGGCAAACGGAGTGAAGGGAGATGTCATGTCAGAAGTCCGTTTAATATCGCTACCTTTATTAGCGGCGCGTGCCGCCCCGTGTTTTTCGAACGATCTTTTTCGCTGCCGCAGGACGGCCCCTCGCCGCGCCGTTGACAACTTCGATGGCATTAGGCCTGTGCTAGGAACGCCAACGCTTAGGCATTTTGCTTCAAACGAACGGGGATCCCGGCGTCTCGCATTGCGAGCTTGGTTTCCTCGATCGTGAACTGGCCAAAGTGGAAAATGCTGGCGGCGAGCACCGCGTCGGCTTTGCCTAGCTTAATTGCATCGATCAAGTGCTGTGGGCCTCCCGCTCCGCCGCTGGCGACGACCGGGATCGACACCGCGTCGCTGACCGCGGCAGTGATCGGCAGATCGTAGCCGTCACAGGTGCCGTCAGCGTCCATGCTGGTCAACACAATCTCGCCGGCCCCGAGATTTTCGATCTCTTTGGCCCAAGCGACTGCCTCGAGTCCCGTCGGTGTGCGTCCGCCATTGATGTGAACTTCCCAAAACTCTTTGCCATCACGCTGGACACGTTTGGGGTCGATGTTGACGACGATGCACTGGCTGCCAAAGCGGTCGGCGGCACGGCGAACAAAATCGGGGTCTTTGCAGGCGGCCGAATTGATCGAAACCTTGTCACACCCGGCGGACAGTAATGCTCGCACGTCCTCGACCGTGCGAACGCCTCCGCCCACCGTCAGCGGCATAAAGATCTGCTCGGCGGTGCGGCGGACGACATCCAAGATGATGTCGCGATCCTCGTGGCTGGCGGTGATGTCCAAAAACACCAGCTCATCGGCCCCTTCGGCCTCGTAGCGGCGTGCGACTTCGACCGGATCACCAGCGTCACGAAGATTGACGAAGTTGGTGCCTTTGACGACGCGTCCATTGTGGACGTCCAAGCAAGGAATCACTCGCGCGGCGAGCATGACGGTTTCTCAGGGGTTGGATGGGAAATTCACGAGGCAGTCGCGGCCGAGGTCCAATGAAACTACTTCGAACGCAAGATTTCACTTGCGACTTGGTGGCATTGGCCAAGGTAACCGCTTCCGAACAGGTTCAGATGGTTTAGCAGATGATAAAGAACATAGACGTTTATGCGATGTTGCCAACCATCGGGAAGCGGCCAGGTGGCTTGGTAGGCTTCGTAAAACTCAGGCGGGCAGGAGCCAAACAGCTTCAGCATCCCAAATTCCGCTTCGCGACACCCATAATAGACCGCCGGGTCCAGGATCACAGGTACACCGCAAAGGTTGTCCTGCGTGGCACCGCAAAGGTAGTTGCCGCTCCATAAATCGCCGTGCAACAGCGATGTTTCGTCCGCACGACCGGACAGCAATTCGGGCATCGCCGCCACAATCGCCTCGCCGTCGCGGCGCAGCTTCGTGTCGGCCCGCTGCTGGTCGATGGCCCAGCGGAGCTGAAAACCGATTCGGTTTTCGGCCACAAATTCGGCCCAGCTGGCGGTCGTGGTGTTGGGCTGGATCGCTGCACCAAGGAAATTGTCGCTCGGCCAACCGTTTTGGCTGCCGGCGGTTACCCGGTGCAGCTCCGCTAATTGTCGACCGAAGTCGGCAAAAAAATTCTCCGCTTGAGGCCGCGTTTTTATCCACTCAGTGATTAACCACGATCTCTCAGCGGCGGTGCCCACCGCGAGCGGTTTGGGGATCAAAATCGATTCGGCTGCCGCTAGAGCGGTCAAGCCGTCCCATTCGGATTGGAAATTCTTAACAAACTCAGGCTCGTTTGACTTGGCGAACACCGTACGATTGCCGAGCTGGTCCGATGTCAGCGTGATTTGCATGGCGCTGCTGATGCAGCCACCCCCGACCGCGCGAACTTCGGATATCCTAGTGCTCGGGTCGATCAGCTGGCAAAAAGCCGCCGAAACATCGGAGTCGCTCGGTGGTTTCATTATTTAGGAATGAGCCAAAATAAGTGTGCAGTTTCGAGTAAGGCTGGTTCCCGTTAGTCGCTTTGGCGCTAGCCACGGTTTCGTCGCGATCCAACCGGCACTAGTGCCCAAAAGCAACGCTGTGAAGCATTTTTTCTTATAGAGTTTGTGCTAATTTAGCGTAGCGGAAGTCGTCAAGACTTTCGTTCGATTGACGAATGCCCCCCGAAACTCTTGACGAGTTCCGCTACAGGAAATGTTTCAAAGCGTTGGCCCAAACGGCTAAAAAATCCAAACTGAATTTCTCTTCCAACCAAGATACACGTCCAACCTCGAAGGTGCTTTGTGATTTGCGTTCGATTCCGAATCGCGTCCATTCTGGTCGCCGTGCTCTCCCTTGTGGTACCCATGTTGCCAACGCTTGCGAGTGATCCCGCCGTCGCCGGCGGCACATCGCTGGAGCGAATCGATCTGATCGATTTCCGCGGACGAACTTGGAAGCTCGACGATTTTCATTCCGATTCGATACTCGTTGTCGCCATGCTCGGTACCGAGTGTCCGCTGGCCAAGTTGTACGCGATTCGGTTGGGCGAAATTCAGCAGCAATACGAGTCACAATCCGTTCGCGTGATCGGCGTGATGAGTAATCGTCAAGATTCGCTCGAAGAGATTGCCTCGTTCGCGAAACGTCAAAGCATCGAGTTCCCGCTGTTGAAAGACGCCGGCAATCGGTTTGCTGATCAAGTCGCTGCGGAGCGGACCCCCGAGGTGTTTGTCTACGACGCCGATCGCGAGCTTCGTTATCGAGGACGAATCGATGACCAATATGGCATCGGTTATATCCGCGACGAACCCCGTCGTCACGATCTGCGGAGTGCACTGGATGAATTGACCTCGGGACGCGAGGTTTCACTACCGCAAACCGACACCGTTGGTTGCATCATCGGTCGAACCAAAAAAGTCGCCGAGCACAGTGACGTGACCTACGGCGGCCAAGTCGCCGAGATTCTCAGAAAGCGTTGCGCCGAGTGTCACCGCGATGGTGAGATCGCACCGTTCTCGTTGACCGACTACGACGAGGTCGCGGGGTGGTCCGACATGATGGCCGAGGTGGTTCGCGAAGGTCGGATGCCGCCTTGGCACGCCAGCGGCGATCATTTGCCGTTTGCCAATGACCGTATGATGAGCAACGAAGAAAAAGAAATCTTGTATGCCTGGGTCGATGCAGGGTCGCCCAAAGGTGACGCCAGCGATCTGCCGCCGCTGTCCGAAAAAGTGCCCGGATGGCAATTGCCGCGTGAACCCGATTTGGTGGTTCCCGTCAGTACGGAGAGCGTCAAGATTCCCGCGACTGGCGAGGTGCGTTACCAGTACTATCGAGTCGATCCGAAGTTGGACAAAGACGTGTGGATCGAAGCGGCCGAGTTGAAACCGGGGAACCGCGAAGTCGTTCACCACATTTTGGCTTTCGCGGCACCCAAGGGGACCCGCGGCGGTTTGGACGCGGCGCGTGGTTTTTTGGTCGGTTATGTTCCCGGAGCACGATTGGAATTGGCACCCAAGGGACATGCCAAGCGAATTCCGGCCGGCAGCGAACTGATTTTCCAAGTCCACTACACTCCGATTGGAACCGAGCAGGAGGATAAGAGTTCACTCGGGATCTGTTTTGCCGATCCCGAATCGATCACGCACGAGATTGTGACGACCAGTGCAGTACAGCCGCGACTAAGCATCCCGCCAGGGGAAGCAAACTATCAGACGTCGGGAACGAGTCCTCGTTTTCCCGCCGAGGCGACATTATTGAGCATGAGTCCGCACATGCATGTGCGTGGCAAGTCGTTTCGCTACGAGCTGGAAACGGCGGCGGGCAAACGAACAACGCTGTTGGACATCCCCCACTACGATTTTAATTGGCAGACCACGTACGTGTTGCAGGATCCTTTGGCGGTCCCCGAGGGAAGCCGGGTCGTCTGTACCGCGACATTTGACAACAGCGAAGACAATTTGAACAATCCCGACCCGACTGCGACGGTTCGTTGGGGCGATCAAACGTGGGACGAGATGATGATCGGCTACTACCACTACGCCGTGCCGCTCAGCGAGCAAGAGCGAACCGGAGTGAAGAAGCCTGAGATGACGCTGCGAGAACGAGCTGAAGCATTGATTCGCAATGCGGCTCGAGTACAAAAATTTGAGCAGCTTGATAGCGATGGCGATGGCAAAATCGCCCGCAGTGATACTCCCAAGAAACTGTACGGAGTGTTCGATGATTTGGATGCCAACAAAGACGGCGTCTTAACAAAACAAGAGGTCGAGTCGGCGCCGTGAGCCGGACGTTCTTGTAAGGCATTGGGTCACTCGGATCGGCAAACGGGGCGAAGGATTCACTCCGCCCCTTTTGCCGATTGAAAATGAGAAATTGACGACTTCAAGCGTTCTTCAATGGGGAGCGACTCGAAGCACTCTTTGTCTCTCCCCTGCTCAAACAACCTTCTAGCTTTTGGGCTTCGACGTAAACGTCCCGTTCGGTGTCACCATCTTGTTTGGTGTTTTGCCGATACTTTCCATCAGTTCCCAAACGCCCTTCGGACTCAGTCGCACGTCTTGCTCGGGGGTCACGGTGACAGATCAGGAGCAGGGCAAGGAATGGACTTCGCATAAGGACGACGATACGGAAAACGGAAATCTGCCGCAACCTGAACCCAAGATCAGGATTCTCGCGATCATTCGATCTAGGTGGTCGCTGCGAAAACATCAGCAATGCGGCTTGACGGTGTCCTAGGCGGCTACTAGCTTGTTGAGAACGATTCGCAAGAACTAGATTGTCCGCGAAGCCAGCGACGAGTTTATCTCTTTAGCCAGCCACGTTTGACTCGCCCCCCGACGCGTTTTCGCGGGGTTTGAAGCATCACGCCCCCCTTTCTCTTGGCTGGAGATTTTTCATGTACCCACGCTCGCTATGCGCCAGCAAATCGGACCACGGCTACAAATCGGTCCACGTTGGCAAATCGGTCCACTCGCCTCGATCGGCCTTTACGCTCGTTGAGCTGCTCGTCGTCATTGCAATCATTGGTGTGTTGGTCGGTTTGCTATTGCCGGCCGTGCAAGCTGCCCTCGAAGCAGCCCGGCGGATGCAATGCAGTAACAACATGAAACAAGTTGGCTTGGCACTGCACAACTACGAATCGACTCACCGCAGCCTTCCTCCGGCATGGGTCGATTGGGACGGATTGTATGCCGATCCCCTGCATGTCGCACACGCGAATGTCGCCGTGCTTCCCTTTCTCGAAGGCGGGAACGCGGAGAGCCAATACGACTACAACGTGCGATGGGATCATGCCGAGAACGCCGAAATGGCCACGAACATGCCTGCGACGTATCAGTGTCCATCCAGTCCCGAAGCGGGAGCGACCGAACCCGATAGCGGTTTTCAGACCTGCGACTACGCCCACATTCGTAGTGATACGGGATGGATCACGGATCCTACGCCGAATCGTTCCATGTTCGAGCAGAACGAAATCCGCAAGTTTCGCGATGTCACCGATGGCCTTAGCCACACGATCTTGCAATACGAATCGGCAGGTCGTGCCGCATTGTATGTCCAAGGCCGAACAGCCGTCTCGCCCTCATGGTGGACTCAAGAATACAAGGCATGGGCGGGGCACTTTAACTCGGGATGGCTTTATCCATACCAAGTGGAATTGGACCCCAATACTGGCAATCCGAATGTGACTTGGTTCGTGGGCACGGAAATCATCAACGTCAGCAATCTTTACGGCGCCCCCTACGCGTTTCATACCGGAGGGATGCAAATCAGTTTGGGGGATGGCTCGGTTCGATTCTTGACGGAAAACATCGACATAGACGTTCTCAGTGCATTGACGTCGATTGATGGTCATGAAGTCGTTGGCGAGTTTTAGGGGAACATCATGAAATATCTGATCCGTTTTGGTTTGGTAGTGGTTGCATGTGTTTGCGTCGGATGTCGCGAAGGTTGGCAAGCGGTGACGCATCCTGCAAATGGAATGGTGACCGTCAATGGGGTTGCTGCTAGCGGAGCTGTCGTCACCCTTTATCCGATCGGCGCTAAGGTGGATGTTCGTAACTCGCGGCCTTGGGCAATTGCGGACCAGGATGGTCGTTTCGAATTGCAGACGTATGAAGCTGGCGATGGGGCGCCCAGAGGTGAGTACAACGTTACCGTGACATGGCCGCTGGACGTCACCAAGATGGACTTGGCAATGATCGACCAATTGGATGGTCAGTTCGCTCGTCCGGAACAGTCGCAGTGGAAGGTGGAGATCCAAGAAGGTGAGAACTCGCTTCCCACCATCGCAATCGACGGGGTGAAGCTTCAAACCAAAGTTCAAAACGCCAAGACGCGTCGAATTCCACGTGGTCCCGAGATGGAGCCGGGGCGATGAACGCGATCGATACTGCGAAGCTCGCCGATCGCAACCGTGCGGTTGGTTTTCGCTTGCGCAAACTTTGGCTGGTCGCTCATCGTTGGCTCGGTCTTACGATTGGCCTCGTGTTTGTGTTGATCGGATTGACGGGCAGTCTATTGGTGTTCGATCACGCGATCGATGAGCGACTGAATTCGGATTTATTGCTGACCAAGGGTAGCGGCCAAACGCGTACAGTGGCCGAGATCATCGAGGCGGCGGAAGCCTTCTATGGCGATGGTTCCAAACACGCGCTCTCCGTCAGCCGGCCTCGCGTCGATGATGGCGTTTGGACGGTCTGGTTTGCCGGCGGGACGGATCAATCGCCCGAGTACAGTGCGGTTTATGTCGATCCCTATTCCGCTTCGGTCACAGGACAACGGGTTTGGGGCGAGGATTTGATGTCATGGATCTACCGATTGCACTTTCAATTGGTGGCGGGCCGAATCGGCTCGATCATCGTTGGCATCATCGGCGTTTTGGTTTTGCTTTCGATTGGTTCCGGAGTCTTGCTCTGGTGGCCGCTTTGGAAGCATAGTTGGCGTGCCGCGTTTGCGATCCGTCGTGGACGGCGTTTCAACTACGACATTCACAAGACGTTTGGGATCATCAGTGCTAGCTTTCTCGTTGTGATCACCTTCACAGGGGTCTACATGGAATTCCCCACCGTGTTCACGGCCGTTGCGGATGTCTTCAGCGAGGTGAGTGAAGAGCCTCGCGACCTGACCTCTGAGTCACAAGAGTCTCGAAACACGTTAACACCCGACGAAGCGATCGCAATCGCGAGATCCACTTTTCCGGACGCCAAATTCGATCATTTGCATCCGCCTGCGAGCGAGAACGGAACCTATGAAGTCGCGTTTCGTCAGCCCGATGAGGTTCAAACAAGCTACGGGCGTTCACAAGTCTTCCTGGATCAATACACCGGTCGTGTCTTGAGCGTCCGAAGCCCGGCAAACTTTTCAGCCGCGGACGCATTCTTCGCATGGCAATTTCCACTTCACAACGGAGAGGCGTTCGGCTTGATGGGGCGCTGGGCGGTCTTGTTTTTTGGGTTGACTCCGGCGCTGTTGTACATCAGTGGCACCATCGTGTGGTGGCGAAAACGTCGGCCACGACGTACCAATAAACGACCATCGGCTGACAAATCGACCGTCATCGACTCGGTGACGGACACAGATGGTTCGCGATTACCTCCAGCGAAGGAATTGGTGTCAGGAACCAAGCGTTAGCCCAGTTCCGGATGTTTCGTTTGCCTGTTGCTGGTCATGGGCAATTCCAATCGGGCAATTCCAATCCGTGCCGATCCGCCCATTCGTGCCGGCTTCGGCAGGCAGGCTCAACGAGCAGTCTCGCCATCGGTTTTGTGTCGTCACATTGCGGCGGATGAACGGCCGCCGCCGCTACCACTGTTGGATCGTCTTCCAAAGGGGGGAACGATAGGGCTGCGGTGGGTTTCGGTCCATTTCGCCCCCCCTCGGAGATGATTCGTCGTTCGGGACCGTGGCTTTGCAATCGAATACGTTTGCACAGACGCTGCATGTCCCTTTAAAACGTGTCTAAGGTGATGTTCTAAGACCGAGCACTATTCGGCTGGTTCAAGACTGTAAAATCAGCGAGATGCACCTGAGTTTGCTCGAAATAGTTGGAAAATGCTGGGTTTGTGCGCACTTTAACGGAATGGCAATCATTTAGTCCAATAACCTTGCCCCCCACACTTTAGAGTTAAAGACACTGCCATGTGCAGGACATCAGGGCGAAACATTCGTTCTGCATCCATCTGAAGCCGATATCAGATCGATTCGAAAACTTATCTACATCTATATCGGTATGGCTAAGGCCACAGAGAGTGCTCGTAGTTTTCATTCGAGCCTGATGTCTTTTCTTCCACTTGTCTTTTTTCGAAGGTAAAGAGCGTGATGAGAACGTCAAATGAATCCAAAGGGTTCACGTTAGTTGAGCTGCTAGTTGTAATCGCAATCATTGGAGTGCTCGTGGGGCTGCTGTTGCCTGCCGTCCAGGCAGCCCGCGAAGCAGCTCGTCGGATGAGCTGTAGCAACAACTTCAAGCAAATTGGCCTCGCGATCCACAATTATCATGCGGCCTACAAACAGCTGCCGGTTCAAGGCGGCGGAACAAAAGGTACCCATGCTGGGAGACACGAGAGCGGACGACGAGGCAACAATCGCCTCGAGCGATCAGCCTTGGTTGCATTGACCCCATTTTTTGAACAACAAGCGTTATGGGAGCAAATCAGCAACCCATTCCAGACGACGGACAGTAGCGGAGGAGTTCGCACCTACAATGCGATGGGGCCTTGGCCCGGAATGCCTCTCTCGGCGCACTTGAATTGGGGCAACTATGACCCTTGGTTGACAAACATTCCGACGCTTCGTTGCCCGAGCGATCCGGGGGTGGGACTTCCCGCGACCGGTCGTACGAACTACGCGATGTGTACGGGTGACTCTTGTGACACCGGGTTTGGCGGAGCACTCAATCGTTTAACGGGGGCGACTCAATCGGGTGGAACGCCTAAAATGTACAGTCGGGTCCGAGCTTCGCAGCGAGGGGCGTTCATGGTCCAGCTCGATTCCAAGTTCCGCGACGTGCTCGACGGATTGTCCAACACGATTTTTGCGGGCGAGATCGTGACGGATTTAGGGGATCGTGATAAGCGAACTCATCTGGCCGATAACCAGGTCTCGAACATCTTAAACATGGGCGGAAATCTGGCTTGTCGTCAAAGCATTGACCCGGAACGTCCGCAATTCTGGTCCCAATCCCCCGCACCGAACCGCTTGACTGGCAGCGGAGAAGAGCGTCGTGGAATGAAGTGGGCGTCGTTGCTGCCAATCTATACCCAAATGCTGACGATTCTGCCGCCTAACGCCGAGCTTTGCGGCAATAATTTCTATTACTCGATCGTTGTCGCGCCACCGAGCAGTCGTCACCAAGGCGGCGTGCATGTTTTGATGGGCGATGGTGCGGTGAAGTATGTAACGGATTCGATTGAGTCCGGTGACTCGGGGCGTGGTCAAGTTGGGATTCATGGTCAACACACGGACCCGAATTCGACGCCAGGGATCGCCAGTCCGTACGGGCTTTGGGGAGCTTTGGGGACTCGAGCTTCGAAGGAAACCATTGAGGATTTCTAGTAAGCAAACTCCAAATCATTTCGTGTTACCTCTTAAATTCAACCGCCCATTCTGAAAGCTATGATGAATAACATTCGATTACTACTGCTGTCATTGACCGCTTGCTTCACGATGGTTGGCTGCGGTTCGGACGCTCCGACCGTTCCCACCAACCAAGATGAAATGCAGGCTTACATCGACGAGCACCCCGAGTTGAATATCTCCGAAGAAGAACTCAATGCGGAGCCCTCGCCTGACGAGGAAGAGTAAAGGTTCGTTGCTGAATAGAATCAATGTTTGTGAATGGCACTTGGTGTCATTCACGTCGGGGTTCGTAAAAAAATATGATGACGATTGGCAGATCTCGTCGTGAAGCGACGTTCTAGATGATGCTTTCCCCGCCGCGCCCCTGGCCTGATCGAGCATGCGCCAGAAATCGGTGCCGGAAATCGGTGCCGGCCATCCAATGGGCTCTCGCTGCAAAGATTTAAGCAGGTAGGCAGGATTCTTTCGGTATGTTAGCCGTCTTGCGCTAGCCACGGTTTCTACGTTCAACTGGGGCAAGCGACCTGTTGATTCAGGCGACAGGTACATTGCGATGGTGAGCCGTGACGCGTGAGCGGCCGGGTTCCATGCATTACCCGGTGCCTTACGGCCCACGGCTCACCACTGCGAGACGAAGGCTGTGTTCGCTGCGTTCAAAGCATCGCCCAAATTCTATTACCCCTCCGGGATAGTTGCTCGTTTCGGCCCCACATGTCCGTGCATCGGGTTAATCGCTGCCGCCGATACCGCTGCTGGTGTCAGAGACAGGAGGGATGGGGGTTGCGATTCACTGCCCCCCCCGTGTTTTGCCCTCGCCCATGAAAACGCTCGCACTGGATGCGTCTTTAATGCCGGTTCATTGCACCGTAATCGTTCGCAAGGTTGGGCCCTAAGGCCATGTGTTGCCTTCGTAATTCAGTGATGGAAAGTGCCTCGATACGTTTACCTGGTTCGCGGCTTAACGTGGATTTTAGGCTTATGCGCATTTTCACAAATTGGCAATCAATTAATCCAATAACACAAACTACATTCGATCTAAATTTTAAGACATTGCAATTACGACATCCGTCCTGCATCGATGCGCAACTGTCGACAAATCGATTCGTTCTCTCATCAAAGTCGGCACCGCAGAGGCCACAGATAGTTCTTGCAGTTCTAGGTCGAGACGGAAGTGTTTTCTTCTAACCGTACTTTTCTTCTAATAAGGTAAATGTTTAATGAGAAAGTTAAATGGATCGAAAGGGTTCACGCTAGTAGAGTTGCTGGTTGTGATCGCAATCATCGGAGTGCTCGTTGGCCTCCTATTGCCAGCGGTCCAGGCCGCTCGCGAAGCGGCTCGTCGGATGAGCTGTAGCAACAATTTCAAACAGATTGGCCTCGCGATTCACAATTATCACGCGGCCTACAATCAACTTCCGGTTCACGGTGGTGGAACCTACGGACCGGACGCCGGGAAGGCCGCCAGCGACAACCGTGGTAACAACCGCGTTGAACTCTCGGCGTTGGTAGGTTTGACGCCGTTTTTTGAACAGCAAGCGTTGTGGGAGCAGGTCAGCAATCCGTTTCAAACCGTTGATTCGGGTGGAACGACCAAGACTTATAATCCGATGGGGCCGTGGCCCCAGACTCCTATCTCGGCACACCTTTCTCAAGGCAATTACGATCCTTGGCTAGCCAACATCCCATCGCTTCGCTGTCCGAGTGATCCTGGACAAGGGCTTCCCGCTCAGGGCCGAACGAACTACGCCCTCTGTACCGGCGATTCTTGCGACACGGGCTATGGTGGTGCTTTGAATAGGGCCTCGGGAATTGCTCAATCTGGCGGAACACCAACGATGTACGAGCGGGTTCGGGCGTCACAACGGGGAGCCTTTGTGATTCAGTTGACGACGAGATTCCGAGATATACTTGATGGCGTTTCGAATACGATTGTTGCGGGAGAAATTGCGACCGACTTGGGTGACCAAGACAAGCGAACACACTTGATGGCTTCGTCGATCAATATCAATTCACTAGGCGGAAGTATCAACTGCCGCCAGAGCATTGATCCGCAACGACCTCTGTTCTGGTCAAGCACTCCATCGCCTAACAATCTTGCGGGCAGTGCGGAAGAGCGACGCGGGTACAAATGGGCGTCGATGCTGCCGATTTATTCGCAAATGACGACAATTTTGCCACCTAACGCCGAAATCTGTGGCAATTCAAATGCGGTATCGATTGTTGTCGCAACCTCAAGCAGTCGACATCAAGGCGGCGTCCATGTCTTGATGGGTGACGGTGCAGTCAGATTTGTTACCGACTCTATCGAATCAGGTAACAGTAGTCGCGGCCAAGTGGGCGTGCACTCAACGCATACGGATCCTGCATCGACCCCTGGTGTCATGAGTCCGTATGGACTTTGGGGTGCCCTCGGCACCCGCGCCTCCAAAGAGACAATTCAGGATTTCTAAGGTCGGCCAACTCGCGTCCCATTCACAATGGGGAGCACAAGTTCAAATCAGTCTTGTCTGCCGTCCGGCACGAGCCGCGGGGACAAGGCTGATTTCGTTTATTGCGATTCAATCATTTGTCTTTTGACACTTCTACCAAACACTTAAGTTCCATCATGAAACATTGTATTTTTGTTAGCGTTCTTTCGATTACTTTTCTGACGCTGTTGGGTTGCGGGACCAGCGAGACAACCCAGTCAACGAATACCGACGAAATGAAAGCTTATTTGGAAGAGCATCCTGAGTTAGTGATCGACATGGAAGACTTAGACGAAACGCCTCCACAAGAATAGAGTCAGGGTGAATCCTTCTTCACCTCCCCTTCTGGGGAGGTCAAAGTTGGCGGGTGCCGGCTTTGGGTGGGGCTCGTTGTGTTAGCGAGTGAATCGTGCAAGCAAGAAGTCACCAGCCCTCCCCGAAAATCTCGCTGAAGGCTCGATTTTCGACCCTCCCAACGACGTTGGGAGAGTGAAATGCCTAGCCGCGAATCAATATTCGTGGCCGGTTGCACCGGAGTCGACGGCGGCGGCAGCACTGAGGCTGCTCTTGACCGCTTGCCGCACTTTGCGAGTTGCGATCTCATCTTTGAGTCGTGCAATCGCTTCGGCGATTGGCATCGATCCGAGGTCGCCATCAATCCGGTCTCGCAGGGCCACTTGGCCTGCCTCGGCCTCTTTCGGACCGACGACGGCCATGTAGTTGACCAAGTCGAGTTGCGCGTTGCGGATCTTCGCTTGCACCTTGCCGTCGTTGTTGTCGATCGTCACCTTCAATCCGGCTTCGTCGAACTGCTTCGCAACCGCCACGGCATACTCCAATGACTTGTCGCTTAATGGCAACACACGAACTTGTTCGGGCGACAACCACATCGGGAACGCTCCGGCAAAGTGTTCGATCAACATGCCGGTGAAGCGTTCGAGTGATCCAAACGGAGCACGGTGAATCATCACCGGTCGATGAGTCGCATTGTCGCTGCCGGTGTACTCGAGCTTGAACCGCTCGGGCAAGTTGTAATCGAGCTGAACGGTACCGAGTTGCCATGAACGGCCGATGCAATCGCGAACCATAAAGTCTGCCTTCGGACCGTAAAATGCCGCTTCGCCCGGTTCTTCGTTGAAATCCAAGCCTGAGTTCTCAAGCACGCCACGCAGGGCGCCTTCGGCATGGTCCCAGTTCTCTTCGCTGCCGACATATTTGTCGCTGTTTGGATCTCGTAGCGACAATTGCACGCGATAATCGTCCAGTCCCACCGCGTTGAGAACGAACTTGGTCAGTTCGATGGTCGCTTTGAATTCTTGTTCGACTTGATCGCCGGTACAGAAAATATGAGCGTCGTCTTGAGTCAAACCACGAACGCGGAGCATGCCGTTCAGCTCGCCGGTTTGCTCGTGGCGATACACGGTTCCGAACTCGAACAATCGTAGTGGCAACTGACGATACGAACGTGGCATCGCCTTGAACATGTGGCAGTGATGGGGGCAGTTCATCGGTTTGATCAGGTACCGTTCGTGGGCGGTTTGCCAACGATGCAGCACTTTTTGTTTGTCTTCGCTTGATGCCGACGACTTGTAGTCGGGGAATTCCGCGCCAAGCACCTTGGCGGCTTCCATCAACTTTTCTTCGCTGTCGGTGTCGAGAGTTCCGTCGACTAACCGCTGATTCCAAGCGTCGACCAATCCACCCGCTTCGCTACCGAACAAAGGCGAGAATTGGCTGTCGCGGTAATACGGAAAGTGACCGCTGGTTTCGTAAAGTTCCACGCGTCCGATGTGCGGACTGTAGACCGGATCGTAACCGCGGGTCAGCAGTTCCTTGCGAAGGAATTCTTCGAGAGTCACACGGACGCGAGCGCCCTTGGGAAGCCACAGGCAAAGTCCTTGGCCGACTTCGGGGTTGATCGCAAACAGACCGTGCTGTTTACCGAGCACGCGGTGGTCGCGACGTTTGGCTTCTTCGAGTTGTTCCAAATAGGCCGCCAGTTCTTTCTTGTCAAAGAACGCGGTGCCGTAGAGTCGTTGCAGTTGTCGTCCCGAAGCGTCGCCTTTCCAGTAAGCCCCTGCGACGCTCATCATTTTGATCGCCTTGATCTTGCCAGCGTCCGGAATATGCGGTCCGCGGCAGAGGTCAACGAATTCGCCTTGGCGATAGAAGCTGACGGTGGATTGATCGGACAAACCGGTTTCGATGTGCTCGACTTTTAGATCTTGGTCCAAGTCGTCGCAAAGTTTGCGAGCTTCATCGCGATCGAGGATGAAGCGTTCAAACGGCTCTTTGTCCTTGATGATCTTTTTGATTTCCGCTTCGATCTTGGGGAAATCGTCTTCGCTGATTTTTTCGGGGATGTCGAAATCGTAGTAGAAGCCACCCGAGGTGGTGGGGCCGAACGCGAGCGAGACGCCTTTGTACAGCCGCATGACGGCGCGGGCCATCACGTGGGCGGCGGAGTGACGCAGGACATCGAGTGCTTCGGCATCGCGGCTGGTTAATAAACGCAGGGCGATCGGTTGATCATCTTCGCTCAATTCGCCCAGGGGACGGTTGGCGTCGACCACTCGGCCGCTGATCTCGGCGGCGATCACGCCGCGGGCCAATCCGTCGCTGATCCCTTTGGCGATATCCATCGCGGTGGTGCTGGCGGGGTGCTCGTGAAGGGTGCCGTCGGGGAGCTGGATTTGTACGTTCGCGCTGGATGCGTTAGACATGAGTGCTCGGATAGTTTTCGTTAATGGGAATCGTCCATACGTTACGGAGGCATGGATCGATGCCAAAAGGATGATGATATCGCTACCTAACCGTCAATCCCGAATCGAATTGACAGATCATCGGTCCCCTCTTTTCTCGACTGAAACCACGATTCTTCGCCAGCGAATTGGCCCCGAGGCAAGCAAAATTGACTGCAATTCAACACCGTTTCGTGATCCTGCGGCACACCCCCGGCCCCGAGGGGACACGCGGGCCAAGACCATCGGAACCCGTTCCGCCGCACTTTGATTGGATGTTCGAAGTGGACGGTGTCCTAAAAACGTGGGCCACCGAGCCGCTCGAGTCGTTTCAGCAGGGGATTTCTACGAAGGTAGAGAAGTTAGCCGATCACCGGGTTCACTATTTGGATTTCGAGGGCGATATCGGAGGCGGCCGAGGCGACGTGCGGCAAGTGATCGCAGGGCATTATCGAGCGATCGAAACGGGCACAGAGCTGTTTGTCGCCGAGATCACGTGGCAGGACGCTCACGGCAGGGCCCAGTCCCGACGCGTGGAAATCGCGGCCGGCTACTTAGAGCTTAAAAGCGGATCGGCTTCGGCAGCCAGCCCTTGATCCGTTCGGCCACGCCAATAGGCTCGGCGGCTGCGGCCGGATTTTCTTTGATCACCGGAGCCGGACGAACTCGCGTGTCATTGAGCAGAAAGTGCGCCCAGCGATTTTTCAGCAGGCGAGCCGATGGGGCCAGATTGCCCCGCTGTAATCCCTGAACAGCCAGGAACGCTTGGCTTTGCAATTCAGCACGCTCTTTGTTCATCGGGAAGAAGTCGTGCAGGTGAACATCGTCAATCCACAGCTTTCCTGGTGACAAACTATCGATCGTGATTCGCAGCGAATCGACCGTCATCGGATCAATCTTGTCGGCTTCGACCAAGACTTTCCGAGGTTGCCAGGTTCCGTTTCGAGGCACGTCGACCTCTTCGGAATGGCGGAACGAGGCACCTGCTTGTGTTCCCTCGACCGAGACGCGGACGCGATGCGGTGTCGTCACGTCGCTGGCCTCGCTGCGGCAAGCCAACGATACAGCCAATCGCCCGGTTTTCGGAGGCGTGATCGTTTCGCTGACCAACCACGTCTTGGTCGCCATCGCATTGGCCGTGGTTAAACAGAGTGAGCGATATCCTTCGATGGCTTCGTTCTCATCAATGCGAACCGCGCCCTCAGGGTATTGGGCGTGCATCCATCCGGTGATTCCGATGCCGCCGACGACTTCGAATCCAGGGTTGGAAAGGACCGCGTAAGGCTCGCTGTCCGCCAGCATTCCCAAACGTTCCACGACGACGGTCACATCTGATTTAATTTTTTCGATCGTTTTGTTGTCACCGTGGACCCGAGAAACCCATGTCGAAAGGACCTCGGATGATTGCGGTAGTTCCGAGCGAATCACTTTCAGTTGTCCGGCGTTGAGGTCCACCGTACAGGTCAGCTTGTCGGCACTGTGGCGAAGCGTGGCAGTGTTTTGTCCGACCGCTTTCCACTGGATTGCCTTTTTCGCAATCACGTCGACTTCACAAGGCCACGGTGCATGGTTGGTGAGGCTCAACACGAGATGCTGGTTTTCGATTCCCCAACGTACTTGGACCGTTTGCGAAGCTTGATCGGGTGACCCAAATTCCTTCATCGGTCGACTGGGCGAAGCGTTGTAGGCAAGGAAGATCGGACGCAACGGTTGAGCAACACTTCCGGACAAGGTCGCGTGGTCAATCATCACAACACGAGGGTCAATGCGGTCGATCAATCGGCTCAAGTTCTGTGACAGCGAGCGGTCGATGATCGTGGCTTGCGAGGGCACTGTCGGGTCACTAGCAGGGTTCGCCTGTGGCGTGGACGCAATGGGATGCGGGGTGATGCTAAGCCCGACGCGGCCTGTGATCGGTTGAAGCAGCGATACATAATGGTTGGCGTTTTGTTGGTCATCGATTTGCTGAGCCAACGTGGTCCGACCTTCATGTTTGTGCGACGCCATCGGAACCAAATTCGATTGCACAGGCGGCCACGTCATATCGACCAACGAAACCCCTGATTCGGACGAGACGTGGGACGGTGAAAGTTCGGTCATCAGGCAGAGTTTGCTGCCAAGCAAATGGGAAACCGAAGTGTAGAAATTACGGTTCGATTGGATCGCCCATTTTTGTAGCGAGGCATGCTTGTCTTGGTGAATCCAGCCTTGGACTTCGCTGATCGTCGCACTTGGTTTCCCCACGGCGATCGCAAATTGTCGCAGTACCGCTTCGCTCGGCGGGTGAGCCGAATCAAACGCGGCCGTGTGATGCGATGCACTGCACGGGATCGTCACGCCAGCAAAACAGGTGTGAGGATTCGTGTGTTGCAACAATTCTTGGATCCACGCATACATCGCTTGCTGCACGACGGGATCAATCAAAGTGTAATGCGACAAGGGTTCGCCGCTGCTGCTGTGCTTGGCGTTGATTTCCACGTGTCGCATCGTCATCGTGGGATGGATTCCGATCACCACTTGAAGATCGCTGCGATCCATCAGACTCAAGATGAGGTCGAGTCGCTGTGTTTGTTGTTTGTGATCGGGGTGCAATTTCGACGCTGGTGTCGGCAGAAATTCAGCGGTGGGGAACAATGTCTTGCCACCCTCGTTCGCCGAGATGCAAATCGAATTGACGCCTAGCAATGCTGCGTATTCTTGTAAGCGTCCGGTAGCGACGAATAGCTGATGCAGCGAGATTGCGGCACTACTGAAGTCGGATTTGGCTAGCCGTTTGGCCTCATCGCCGGCTAATCGGTCAGGCCAGTCGATCCCGTTGACGCTCAGAGTCGACATTCGCGAACGGCTTAGCGAATGGTTCTCGAGCGTTGACGGACGAGCCGCGAAGTTCAACGGACCAGCTTTGATTTCAATCGATTCAATCGCAGCATCTTGCTCGAGATCCAAGTTCGTCAAACGAAGTTGATCGTTCCCGCTGGGGTAATACAGGAACGATTGGCTTCGCCATTGGTTTTGGTCGTCACGATAGCGGTCCGAGGCTCGCTTTTCGTCAATCAACACATAGTGTGCCGGAGCGATATTTTTGTTTGTATCGTTTGTCAGTTCCATTCGCACTTGGATGGCACGATTGGCGGGATAGCGAACGGTGATCGCGTGCGGATGACCAGCGCGTAACTTTGTCAGATTTGATTCAAATGTCTTGCCGCCTGGAACAATCGTGATCTTTTGTCCGGCATCAATTGAATTGGAATGAGGGCGATCTTGCTTGATCAAACTGGTGGGGATCAGCGGGTTGTTGCGAGCGCTGAAAAAGGTGGGGACTGTCCACTGAGAACCATCGGTGGGTTTGATCTTGGCAACCGTGTGCCATGATTCAAAGTCGATATCGCCATTGAGCGACGTTCGCTCAGGCAACACCGTGAAGACATGGTTCGCACGTGCAATCGGTTCGTTAGGTCGACGCCATCGCGACCACAATGGATTTTGGTTGTGTTCTAATTCAAAGCGAACTTCGTAAACACCCGGTTCCGCCGGAGCCACATGTTTGAACAGGATCGGTTCGCTAGTGCCATTGGTATCAAGCGAGATCGGTGATGTTTTGGTTGCCACGACGTGGTTGTCAGCGACTCGGATCATCGAGCTGTGCAGGCGCAGTTCACCCTCAGCGGGGAGTTGGACGGAGTTGCCGCGGACGTAAAGCGACATTTCAGTACTGGGTTCGCAAATCATGCCTGAGGGAGATACGCCCTCGGCTGGATCGATCCAGACGCGAAGCAAGTCATCTGTCACTCGCTTCAGAGTCCATTGCGGTTCGGATCCGCTTGTTTTCGAGTCCTGCAACAGCTCGGTGATCGGGATTCGCGTGACCGTCGGAGCGGGTGTTTCCGCAGTGGTCGATGAATCGAGTGACCCGCTGGGGGCCGTTGGGTTGGCGGCGGACGCCTTCATCGTGACGACAATTTCAGCGGTTTTCGCAGCGTTTACGTGGAACGCCGCTCCGCCGGATGTCATCGCGACAGAGGAGTGGAAATGCCAAGCAACGCCCGTGTCGGAGCGATGCATCATCCCGCACGTCGTCGGGTCACTACACAAATTATGCAGTTCCGAGATTGTTGCGGTGCCATTTGGGTCGATCACTTCGACTTCGACGTGCCAACGTTGAAGTGTTTCAGCAGACCAGTCGAGTTGTAGATTTAAGTCGAGGGGTTCGCCTTGCGAGGCTGGGGGCGTGATTTTCGCTATCGAAGCATTCTCGGCCTGCAGTGATTCAGGCTGGGCACCGCTAGCATCCTGTGCGATGGCAGTCGACATGACGCCGTTCGTCAGGGCAATGCCGATGAAAATTAGCGCGCAGTAGTGCAGGATCGCCCTGGAAATAAGGGCGAAACGTGAAGTATGCCGGCAAAGACTTCCTTGTCTAGCCATCAACATGCCCCTAGCAGGCTACCTGTTTGTAATGGAGAAGATCCGTGGAACGAAAAGTCCGATGGAGGACCCTAGCTGGAAACCGGCTTCCAGGTAAAGGCGAGTTCTGACATCGCATTTTGCTAGCATCAAGATTGGTTGATGGAGTCGTCGTTATTGGCCTTTATTGTGATTACCATCGGAGGACTCGGTGGCTTCGCTAGTCGTGGATGGTTCGTGGGCCGCTGCTACTTCGCTATCGACGGAGTCGAGGCTTGGCGGGGCTTCGTCCGATTCCGTATCCGTCGCTTTTTTGTTTTGAGGTTTTTCCCAATCACGCCACGCGTTTAGGTAGGCCGTATAAGCATCCGACGTATCAGCACGCTGCTCGATCCACTGTTTTGCTTTTTGCACCAACTGCATCTCATTGTCGATCGTGGTCTTGCCCATCAGCACCATCGATCGCAGGAAGATGAAGTAGGTGTCGAGCACATCACAGCGGCAATAATCACTGATCTCGGTCAATTTTCCGTCATCATATTGCTGCTGAACTTGGTCGCCACGCAGATCCATCTTGCCCGGCTTTTTCACCAACTGTGCAATCAGGTTCAGTCCGCCATTGCATCGCGCGGCACCGTAATTGGTCAGCAATTCTTGCAGATCCAAGTGAGCTTCGGTGGTGAACCGGTTTCGCGGCGATCGGTAGCCATCGTTTTTGAACCACTGGGCCGCCGAGACGCCGTATCGAAATGCTGCCAATTCCATGATCGGCAGATCAAACGAACGACCGTTGAACGTCACCCATTGAGGTTTACCGTAAATTTCCCAGCCTCGCCAAAAATGTTCTGTGATCACGTGGGGGCGAAAGAGAGGCTCATCGAGTGATACGATGTCAATCAAGCTAAAGTCGCGTGCGACTTTGGCGATCACGACCGAGATCGGAATCTGGTAGGTGTGGGGGATAAACGTTGTGCCGTTTTGTTCGACAAGTTCATCTTGGTAGGTCGCGATCGCCTCTTTGGGCGACAGGCCTTGGCCTCCGTATCGGACATCTGCGATCAATTCCCCGTCCGCGATACTCTCCACGTCGAAAATGAAATGGGCAACTTTTTCGGTCATGGGATTCTTCGCAGGATGGTGCCTCGCGAGGCCGTTCGCGGAGCAGGATGTTGGATTGGTTAATGCTTGGTCGGCGTGGTCGCCCCCGCGACGCGGTTAAAGGCGTTGCGGCGTTGTTACGATCGATTCTGGACGCTGCTCGGCTTAAACTGCCAGCCATTCTTTCTTAATATGACGACACCGGTTGTAAGGCGATCGACAGAAACAAACGTATCTGCCGTAGCCGAAGTTGCCAAACTTTGAACCAGCAATCCAATCTCTGGCGAGATCGGCTACGGAAAAGTAATAACTGCCACTCGTCTAAAGATATCAAATCTAGGCGTTACTCACACGACAAACCCGTTTTCCGAATTTACCATGAACCAAAACCCTACCGTCACGATCAATTCCTCACGACTGCTTGAGCGTTTCCTGCGTTACGTGCGGATCGATACTGCTGCGGACCCCAACAGCACTGATTACCCAAGTTCGTCAAAACAGCGAACGCTGGCTCAGTTGTTGGAGCAGGAGTTATTGGCAATGAGCATCACGGACGCTCACATGGACGAGAACGCCTTGGTGTGGGGCACTGTTCCCGCAACTAACGGTGGCACCAGTCCAGCAGTCGCACTGGTGGCTCACATGGACACGTCGCCCGAGGCGCCCAGTGCGAACGTGACTCCGCAAGTCATCGAGGCCTATGCCGGAGGCGATATCTCGCTTCCATCAGGCAACGAGATTTCATTTTCGGGAACGCCCGAGCTTGCTTCGCTGATTGGCAAGACACTGATCACAACCGACGGAACGACTTTGCTCGGTGGCGATGACAAGGCCGGCATTGCAATCATCATGGAACTGGCTGAAACGTTGATCGAGAACCCGCACTTGCAACACGGCGATGTTCGTTTGTTGTTCACTTGTGACGAAGAGATCGGTCATGGCACCGACAAAATTGATTTGCAAAAACTCAATGCGACGGTGGCTTACACCGTTGACGGCGGCGGTGCAGGAGACATCGATGTCGAAACATTTTCGGCCGACGGAGCGACCGTGCGATTTACGGGCAACAACATTCACCCCGCGATCGCTAAAGACGTGATGGTCAATGCGACGCGAGCTGCAGCTGACTTTCTCGCTGCATTACCTCGCGACGGCATGACACCGGAAACCACTTCGGATCGACAGGGATTTATTCACCCCAATGCGATCCATGGCGGCGTTGGCGAAGCAACGGTCGAGTTGATTTTGCGATCGTTTGATTCCGAGGATCTGAAGGGCTATGCCGACATCGTTCGCGCGGCGGCCGAAACGGCTGCCAAGAAGACGCCGGGGGTCAAAGCTGACGTCAAGATTTACCGCCAATACCGCAATCTACGCGAGGGACTTGAAAAGTTGCCTCAGTCGGTTGAATTTGCCGAGCAGGCGTTCAAGAACCTTGGCCGCCCCTGTAGCCGCGAGATCGTTCGCGGCGGAACCGATGGCAGTCAACTAACCGAGAAAGGGTTGCCGACCCCGAATTTGTCCAGCGGCCAGCACAATATTCACAGCGTTCGCGAATTTGCTTGTCTCGACGAGATGGTCGAAGCGACCGAGCACCTCGTCGAGCTGCTCGCGCTCTGGAACACTCAGCGTTCGTAGTAAACCGTTAACTAAGCAGATCGTGCGGTATACGTCGGCTCAGTTCATTATGTGAAATGACTCATATTGACCTGCTTACTTCAAATTCTCGAGCAAGAAGGCCCATAGGTCGGCGTACTCGTCGATTCGTTTGCTGACCGGCGTGCCTGCCCCGTGCCCGGCTCGCGTTTCAATTCGAATCAAGGTGGGGTTGTCGCAACTCTGAGCGGCCTGCAACGTGGCTGCGAATTTGAAGCTGTGTCCCGGGACAACGCGATCATCCCGATCGGCTGTCGAAATCAGGGTCGCGGGGTAACAGGTTCCTGGTTTCAAATTATGTAGCGGCGAATAGGAAAGCAGATTTTCGATCTGGTCCTCTTCGTCGCTGCTGCCGTATTCGGTCGCCCATGCCCATCCGATCGTAAACTTGTGGAATCGCAGCATGTCCATCACGCCGACTGCGGGTAAACAGGCACCAAACAAATCGGGCCGCTGAGTCATCACGGCACCAACAAGCAGTCCGCCGTTGCTGCCACCACGAACCGCCAAACGACTTGATTTCGTGTAGCCTTTGTCGATCAAGTGTTCTGCGGCTGCGATGAAGTCATCAAACACATTTTGTTTGTTCAGCCGCATCCCCGCTTCATGCCATTCACGGCCATACTCGCCTCCGCCGCGAAGGTTTGCGACTGCATAAATGCCTCCGTTTTCAACCCAGGCCGCACTGGCGGGTGAGAACGACGGTGTCAACGAAATATTAAATCCACCGTACGCATACAGAAGCGTGCGATTGGAACCGTCGAGTTTCGTATCACGATGTCGCGTCACGATCACGGGAACTTTCGTTCCATCCTTGCTAGTTGCAAAGAGTTGTTCGGTGACATAATCGTCGACTTGGATTGGCGTTTCAGGACGTCGCCACAACGAGGTCTTTCCTGTGGCCAAGTCGACGCGATAGATTTCGCCGGGCGTCACGTAATTGGTAAAGTCGAAGAAGGTTTCCGTGGCATCTTGTCGACCGCCAAAACCGCTGGCACTGCCCACGCCGGGTAGCGGCAAATCGTCTGCGAATTTGCCTTCGATTGAGAAGCGAGCCACGCGGCTGCGGGCGTCTTTGAGATAACTCAGATAAAATGTCTCACCAAACAAGCTGGCCGATTCGAGCACGTCGCCGCCTTCGGGGATGATCTCTTTCCAGTTGTCACGATCGGCTTGGCCGACTTCTACCGCAATCAAACGGCGTTTCGGTGCGTCGTTGTCGGTCACGAAATAATGCGTCGCATCGACCGACGCGATCCACTCGTACTCGGCATCAAACCCGCTGATGAACGGCTGGACGTTGGCATCGGATTTGGACAGATCCTTGATGAAGACTTGCGACTTGGGTTCGCTGCCCTTCCAATTGTGAATGATCAGATAGCGTCCATCGTCGGTGACCGATGGCGAGAACCCCCACTTTGGTTCATCGGGCCGCTCGAGAATCAGCGTGTCCTTGGATTGATCATCACCGAGACGGTGAAAATACAAACGTTGGTTTTCGTTAGTACCGGTTAACTCTTGGCCTTCGACCGGCGCGGTGTAGCGAGCGTAAAAGAAACCGCTGGCGTCGGGCATCCAGGCGATGCCGCTGAACTTGCTCCAACGAACGATGTCTTCAAGATCGTTCCCGGTCGCCACCTCACGGACTTTCCAAGTTCGCCAATCGCTGCCGCCGTCGGCTAACGAGTACGCCATGAATTTTCCATCTTGCGTCGTGACGGTCGAACCGAGCGCAACGGTGCCATCTTCACTGAGCTTATTGGGGTCGATCAGCACTTGACGTTCGGCGTCCAATGAATCGGCCTTGTACAACACACTTTGGTTTTGCAAGCCGTTGTTATGCGAGTAGATGTAGTAATCGCCTTTGGGGCTGGGCAGACCAAATCGTTCGTAGTTCCACAGTTTTTCGAGTCGTGCTCGCATCGGTTCTCGCTGGGGCAGCGATTGCAAGTAAGCTTGCGTGACTTCGTTTTCGGCCTTCACCCACGCTGCGGTTTCCTCGCTCTCGGTGTCTTCGAGCCAGCGGTAGGGGTCGGCGACACGATGCCCGTGATAGTCGTCCGTGACGTCGACCGTCCTGGTTTCGGGGTATTGCATCGTGCGTTGGGATGTTGTCAGCGTGGTTGATTCTTGAGCCATGGCGAGGTCGGAGGTGAACCCTGAGAGGAGCAGTGAACTAAGAAGCGTGATCGTGGCCGTGGGTGCTGCCAGTGTTGACACCGGAAACAGGGACCGTTTGAAAGGGTGTAACATTGGATGTGATAGACTTAGAGGGATGGAGAAACAGAAAGTCAGCCGCTTTGGCTTGGCTATCGTACTCGATTTGTCGACCTGGATGAAAAGGGGGGGCGTGCTTTGGCTGCGGTATCGGGTGCGGCACATGATCGCGATCCCGGCTGGCGGATGGCTGACTTTTGGCCACGCCACCCCCTGTTGTTGCTGGCAATTGCGGCCGCGATCGGAGTTGCATTGGATGCCGTACTGTCAGTTGGGTTCCAGACGCGAATCATGCTCTGGGGGGGCGTTGCGGTCGTTTCTTGCCTGCTCTTTGCGTTTTCAGCTGCGGTGTTGAAGCGCGCAGCGGTGGTTTTAGGCATCGCATCGCTTGCGGCTCTTTGGCAGGGCTACAACGACTATGTCTATCAATCGGCATCGCTGCGTCGATTTGCAGGCGAATATGCTGAGCCTGCGATTGTCGAGGGATCCATCGACCGACCGGTCGTGATTCGCCGCAACCCGCTAGCCGATTCGGTGCGGGGGCAAGATCAATCACCCTGGCAGTCGGTCATCGAATTACAATCCGACCGGATTCGTGTCGGTGAAGATTTAGTCCCTTGCCGCGGACGAGCGATGGTGGTTTGCAGCGGACGACTCGATCATTTTCTGCCTGGCGACGTCATCCGAGCCCACGGTGCGATAGCAAAGATCGTTGCACCAACAAATCCTGGCGAGAACGATCTGCGACCGGTCTACCGACGTCGTGGGATTCATGCCCGCATCGACGTCGACCGCGAAACACAAATCGAGCAGATCGGCCACCACTGGGATTTTGATCGTCCCATCGCGGTGATCGCCAACGAGAGTCGTGAGCTGTTGTTGAAGCACACCAGCGATGCGTCAGGACCGCTGGCGGTCGCATTGGTGATCGGGCAGCGCGATTTTGTCGATCCTGAAACACGTGACCTATTATTGGTGACGGGCACCGCTCACTTGTTGAGCGTTAGCGGATTGCATCTCGCGATTGTGGTCGTATTGGCGAACTGGATTGCGATGCTGCTGCGGTTTCCCTTTGGAGCCAACATTGCTTGGGTGTTGCTGGTGTGTTGTCTGTACACTGCGATCACCGGAGGGCGTCCGCCGGTGATGCGAGCTGCGGTGTTGGTCGGGATGCTGATGTTCTCGTTGTGGTTCAAACGACCGACGCAGCCCATTAATACTTTGTCACTTGCCGCGCTGATTCTTATCGCGATCAACCCCGAGAATCTATTTCATGTCGGCGTTCAATTGTCGTTCCTGGCGGTGGGAACATTGTTCCTGTGCGGCGCTCGCACGATTACCAAATCGCGTTCGGTCGATTTAGCCCTTGAAAACGAGCGGCAACTTGATGCGTTATTGCAGTCGTCACAATCTCACTATGTCCGTTACTCCCGGATCGCATGGTTCTGGATTGCGAGGATGGTTTGGTACAGCGGTTGTGTCACAGCGATCAGTATCCCCTTGGTATGGCACCAATTTCATGTGGTGTCGTCTGTCAGTGTCGCCACCAACGTGATTTTGAGTCCACTATTGTTTATCACCTTGGCCAGTGGCGTTGCCACGGTCGTGGTCGGCTGGGTGTTTGAATCGGCCGCAAGCGTTCCGGGGTACTTGTGCGGACTGTTCTTGCAATGGATGCGAAGCATCATTGGTATTGCAGCGGAAGTTCCCTGCGGCCATTTTTGGCTTCCTTCGCCGCCCACATGGAGCGTGGCTGTATTTTATCTGGTGATGGTCGGCTCGCTTTCCTGGCCACCAAGTCGAGTCAGCTCACGGTTCCGTTACGGCTGGATCGTGGTCTGGATGGTGACCGCCTGGATGATGGCGACAACTCCGCCGCCGATGGATCAAGGGATGTTCGAGGCGACGTTTGTCGACGTCGGGCACGGGACAAGCGTTGTCATGCGAGACGACGTGGGGCATGTGTTTCTTTACGATTGTGGACGGATGGCTAACGAGACGGGCAGCAGTCGAGATATCGATGCAGCACTATGGTCGATCGGTGCAACACGTTTGGACGCAATCTTTTTGTCGCATGCCGATTCGGATCACTACAACGCAATCCCTGGTGTGCTGCGCCGATTCCGAGTTGACCGAATCATCACGCCACCCGGAATGCTAAGGCAGTCCGAATCCGGTTTGTTGCCGATCCGAACCGCAATTGATGCCGCTAAGGTGCCCGTGGTGGAGGCGTTCGAATCGAGCGTGGTTGCAGAGATTCCGCGGCAATTTGCGTTTCTGCATCCGCCGCCCTGGCGAATGGATGGCAATGACAATGCAAACAGTTTGGTGTTACGGATCGATGTAGGTGGGAAAACTTTGGTGTTGCCTGGCGATCTTGAGCCACCGGGAACGGAGGCATTGATCAACAAGCTGCGACCACCACCGGGCGGCGCGTTAATGGCGCCACATCACGGCAGTCTGACGATGAATGCGGAATCAATCCTGCAGTGGTCACGTCCAGCCGAAGTGATCGTCAGCGGCGGGAAACGAGCGAGAAAGCCAGCGGTTCGAGCGATGTTAAACACGACTGGCGCCGGAGTGTACGTGACTGCCGAAGTAGGAGCCGTCCGAGTTCGCATTAGCGAGGATGGCAAGATCGAAGTGCGATCGTGGAAGCAGTCACCGTGGTGAGGTGCCCCCACTATCAGCCAAGCCACAGCCGTAAGAGGTTAGAAAATCGCAGCTTAGAAAACATTATATGACGAAGCGAGTCCGAACACCGATTACGCCATGAAAAGGAAAAAGGAAGGAGGAAGATAAGACACGCCGCACCTCGTCTCTTCCAATTCTTCTGTCGCTACAATCTTTCTGTCTGGCAATCACACCGCGTCACGGGGTCAGATTGGGCACGCCCATCCTTCTTCCGAAGTCGGCGGCGAAGGCTTCTGGGGTCGCCCCGTAATTCGCCTTGAGTGCGTCGTCCCACTTGACCCCCAACTTCAAGTCCTCGAAGAATTGGCTGAATGCTTTTGGATCAGCTTCGACGAGGTGGATCACCAGTAGTTTGGCCAGGACTTCACGCTCGTCATCGATTTCCGTCGCCTGCAGGATGCCGAACAGACTTCCAGTGCGTCTGAGCCGGTCGGCTGCAATGTTTCGCGCGGCGGCATCTCGCTTCGGATCCGGGAACATCACACGATGTAACATGTCTTTCAAACCAGATTGCACCCAACGCGGAAGCTTGACATCGGAACGATATCGACCGACGTACCCGTCCGCCATGCTCCACGAGATGGTCGACGCAACCGATGCATCAAGTTTCTCGCGGTACGTCGCAACCAAAAAACGCTGGCGATTGTTGTGATAGATCGTGGTACTCGTTCCGAAGTTCGGGTTGTTCATCACATCCGACTCGAACTTTCCAAACATCTCGCGCTGGCTGAATACCGCCACCATCATCTTGCCTTGCCAAATGTTTGCACTCTTGGGCAGCCCAAAGACGCTGTTCATTTGTTGACACATCACATCGACCTGCTTGGCAACCTGCTCCGCCGCTTGCTGCGGAAAATCGGTCAACAGCAAGCAAAAGTCGGATTCCGCGAAACTCAAGTTGACCGGTGCAAGCGATTTGCGAGCATCATTGAAAATTCCAATCTGATCGCCAACCGCCTCTCTGATTTCTTCCTCCGTTTGCGGGTCGCGGAGCGTCTTGTTGCTACCAGTAATGCGGGCCTCGGCATCAGCCTGTGCCTTGTTCAAGTCAATCAGGTGAACCCCGCCCGAAGGTCGATGGTAGCGAAACGAGTAGGGTCTTCCGTCAATCAAGAGGCGATACACGTCCGTGGCTTTCATCTTCGGTTTGCGTTTGCCGTCCTGGTACTGGAAGAATCGGATCGCGTCGGATCGAGGGTCTTTGATGAAGCCCACGACTTCGACGTCGCCAACGACCGTCCCGCTGATGAATTGAATGACGGCGGGCTTGCCAACCAACAACTGGCGTCCAGTGTCATCAACAAGTCCGTCAAACTGCAAATCCGCCGCAGACGCTGCGCTAATGAAAACAAATGCCATGACGAATGAAATCGGCCGAAACAACACAGCTACTCCCCAATGAATCGTTCCACGGAACTCGGTATGTCTAAGAATATACAGTCTGCAATATAGTTAATGAGACCGGGCAAATGCGACGGGCTTGGACGATAAGATTACGAAAAACAGATAGCCGGTGAAGTGGGCGCGGGATGTAGCCAGAGGTTGAAGTTATTCCAGATCAACCGGTCGTTACCGGAGCGTGCCTCCTACTTTGTCCAGTGGATCACAATCCAGTGGATCACCGAATTGCCTTCGATCCGACGAATGCATTTGCCAGCGGGCGCCGCCGGCGCATCCGGCTCCCAACCGACACTTCTCACCTGGGGCACTTCCCAATCCGCATCACGATCAAGTCCGCACGACAAGTGTTGAGATTCGTGGGAATACGACTGATTCGTGGCGCAATACCGCACCTAAACTTTTGCCCGCGAATCATCGCGACGAATATCTCCGCATCAGCGCGGATGGCAAGACCGAAATGCGCGTCCGGCATTCGGTGCGATGCAACCGGTTGTCGAACTGATGGCCGGGTGCGAGTTAAGCAGGTCGTTCGGTATTTACCGGTGAAACGACGATCCTTTTGTGAGCCGTGGGCCGTAAGGCACCGGGTGATGCGTGGAACCCGGCCGCTCACACGCGAGCCGCTCACACGCGAGCGGCTCACTGAATCAACAGGCCCTCACCCGAGCTTCGCTGAACGCTCGCTCGAACGCTCCCTAAACTGCGTTTGGGAGAGGTGCAGCATGGAGGACTCATCGCACTAGTGCTGCGTTGCAGCTTACTTTTAGAGTAGCGGAACTCGCGCGGGAGTTTCGGATCGGCGGGCAAATACAACGAAAGTCTTGACGACTTCCGCTACCACCAACCCTAATTCTTAGCTACGACGCAGCACTAGTTCGTTGTGCCGCGGGCTTCTTGCAGCATGTTGACCATCTCGGGCAATACCAGTGACGAGGGCAACGCGTAGCTGACCACGCGGCCGGCACGGGCGATGTTCAATCCGATCACGCGGCCGGAGGAATCGAGGACTGGGCCGCCACATTGATCAGGATCCAACACGGTGTCGTGCTGGAACACGCGGTCAAACCCGCTTAGCCGTACGTTGCGCGGTCCGTTGACACGGCTGTCGTTTTCAGATTCTTGCAATATGCCGAACTCACGGATGCCCGCGTTCATCTCCATCGTGTTTCCAGATCGAACGATCGTTAACTGGACACTTTCGCCAGGGAACATGCCACGCAACGTGTTGATGACGTTGTCGCTGTTAAAAACTTCTTGTCCATTGATCGCAATGATCTGGTCCTCAGGTTCGATGCCCGCTTCGTCTGCACCGCTGTCGGGCCAGACACCTTGCACTCGAGCACGTCCATTGGTGCTGTTGCCGAGCACCACTCCGAGCCGTCCTTTGTGGTCAACCCGTCGCTCTAAAACACCAAGGCTGCCGATTCCAATTGGACGCCCCGTGCGACCAGGGGTAATGACGAAACTTCCCACCGGAGGTTGCAAAGGATAGAACTCGGCCGGCTTGAAATCAAAATTGGCATCGAGTTTCAGCAGTGCGAGATCATTGGAACGACGAACTGCGGCAACACGTGCTGGCAGCAAACGTCCATCGTGTAGTCGCACTCGGATCGGGTCTCCACCGCTCAGTTCACTGCGTTTGGTCAACACATAGCCATCGGCGCCGACGATCGTCCCGAGAGCAACTGGGCGTCCGCCGCTGATCACTTGGACCACCGATTCGTCAATATTTCCCAAGATCGGGTGGACAAGTTGCATCATTTCGCCGTTGTCACGACGATGCGAGACTTTGATGCTAAATCCTTGACGCAACCACTCAGGTGTCCGAGTCGTTTGAGCGTTGGCAGTATCGGCAACCCCGAGGGTGGCAACGATCAGGGCGAGCACGCCGCAGGCGGTTCGTCGATGCATTTGTAACAGCAATGAATTCAAAACGTTGTCTCCAACAAAACGACACCGAAGCAGAATGAAATCGCATTCTGCATGCGAACAAGTTTACGGCCGACCTACCTACATCGTCGAGTGTGACGCCTCTATTCTTCGCGTCCTATTTCAACAACAACACGAACGCGTTTGTTACTACGATTGACCCAAATCTCGACGCGTTCGCCGGGCATTGTATCGGCCACTGCTTTGCTAAGCGAATTAAAATCGGTCACCCGAACTTTCCCAAAACTCTCGACGATATCGTCCACAAGCATTCCGGCATCCTCGGCGGGAGATCCTTTTTTGACCTCTCGCACCCTCGCAACGCTTTCGGATTGGTTTCCGGCGACACCTAAAACGGGACGAAAACCGGGGAGCACGCCCCACGACTCGCTGGCGGCCAACCGTTTCCAAGAAATGTCGTAATGATCCACGGGGATATGCAGGTTATCGGCAACATCGTTGCCAATTCGGCTGTGCACGGCAATCAAGCGGCCTTCGATATCAAATAGCGGGCCGCCGCTGTCGCCACCAATCAAGGCACAATCGGTCACGATCGCATCGGGACGGACGGTCAGAATACGTCCGACACGGGTCACCGGGCCTCGACCGCGGTCGTAGCCCCCGGGATGCCCGGTGGCGATGCACCACATGCCGGGCACTAATTTGTCGCTTGTCCCGAGCGTTGCGTGAGGCCAGGGTTGGCCTTCATTTTGTCCGTCGTTGATTTTGATCAATCCGGCATCGACGCTGCGGTTCATCCCCAACGTGGTTGCCATCACCGTTCGTCCGTTGGACAAGCGGATTACCGCACTTTCGTTGGGTCGCATCGCCACATGAGCCGCAGTGAGGATGTACCCGGTGTCGGTGATAATCACGCCACAGCCTTGCGCTGCACCGATCTGGACACTGACGGTACAATCCCGAGCGCGTTTCGAGACCTGTTGCTGCTGTTGTTCCAAAAGCCGCATTTGCTCGAGCGACGATGGGGTGCCGCCACGACGCAGCAGTCCTTGCAGTGGATTGGGGACCGAAACCAGCGTCCCGCTCGTGGAACCAGCCGTCTGCCGATTAAGCTCTTGAGCCTCCGCAGTAGGGATTTCAGTCGAAGCAGCGGCAACCAAGCCAAATAGCAAAAGCCATAAGCAGGGGACGTTGAAAAGGCCGGAAGTGAACGCGACTGTCGATTTCAATACTGGATCCTCGCTGAGGCTGCATAATCGAAGGGGCAATGTGAGTCCCCAAACGTAGTGTTTTTAAGGTTCAAGATGTTTTTTGAATTGTTTTTCTAGCGAACGATCCGCCGTCGTTTCGTTCGCGGCTTTATTGTAGCCAGTAGAGCAAGAAGGTGAAAAATGAAGCGGCAAATCGCTATCGCCGAACGGCTTAAAAAGGATGAAATCATCAATTATGCCTAAAAATCGCATTTTGATCGTTGGATGCGGCTACTTGGGGTCGCGGGTGGCCCAAATGGCTGGCGATGTGGGACACACCGTTTTCGCCACCACACGCCGTCCTCAGCGAGCTATAGAGCTGCGTGAGCGAGGAATTGAGCCGATTATTGCCGATTGGACGAATCGTTCTAGTTTGCGGGCGTTACCGGAGGTCGATCAGGTCCTCGTTGCCGTCAGCCACGATTCCTCGAGCAGGGTGTCTCGCTATCAATCGCAAGTCGGCGGAATGCGGAATTTGCTGGGCGTTGTGTCCGACCAGGCTCACCTCTGTTACATCAGCACCACGGGGGTTTACCACCAAACCGATGGCGTTTGGGTCGACGAACGATCGCCCGCCAAGCCCAATCGCGAAGGAGGCCGGGTGCATCTGCAGGCCGAAGATCTACTGCATCGTCATCGTCCGGACGCTCCATGGACGATCCTGCGGTTGGCCGGGATTTACGGGCCCGGACGCGTGCCGCGGATCGCCAATATTCTCAACGGCCAGCCAATCGCGTCCTCCAAAGAGGGTTACTTGAATCTGATTCATGTCGTCGATGCCGCCCGTGCAGTGTTCGCAGCGTGGCAGAACCCCGCCTACAGGATGTACGTGGTTGGAGACGACGAGCCGATGATCCGACGGGATTTTTACTGCGAAATTGCCCGCCAGTGTCGCGCCAAGCCTCCCGTCTTCGAGGCTCCGGTTGCGGGATCGGCTAAGCAAATGCGAAGCGAAAGCAATAAACGAATCTGGAATCGCCGGCTGAAGATGAACTTGTTGCCCGAGCTGGCCTTTCCGACCTATCGCGAAGGATTGGCTCAGATCCTGAAAGAACATTGATTCAAAAAGTTCATCGTTTTTGAAAAATTCCATCGGTGAGGGCTCCCCGACACTTGGTTTGCAGTAAAGCCATTTCGCCGACGAATCATGTCAACCGGGTTTTCGTTGCTTGCTGAGCCTGCGTAGAATACCGCACCCGCTAATTCTTTCTCTGAGATTTCTTTCGTTATGTTGATTCGTAAACCCATTTTCCCAGGCGTGATCGAGCTTAATTTTCAAGCTGGCGAGGTTCTCGGTTGCAACGTCTACCTAGTGTACGACCAAGACGAATGGATCTTGATCGACATCGGTTACGAGGAAACGGTCGAGGATTTCGTCGAGATCATTCGGCAGCTCGATTTCCCGCTGTCACGCTGCAAAACGCTTGTCGCAACCCACGCGGACGTCGATCACATTCAGGGACTTGCTAAAGCCAAGCAGTTGCTCAAGACGACGGTTTCAGGCCATCCCAAAGCGGTCAAGCCGCTTCGCGAAGGGGACACGTTGATCACGCTGGCGGAGATCGAAGCCCAAAACCTGAAGCTCGCGATGCCTCCGGTCGAAATCGAGCACGAAATCAACGACGGTGACATCATCAAGATTGGCAAGCTCGAGCTCGAAGTTTGGCATACGCCGGGACACACCGACAGCCAGTTAGCGTTCCGTCATGGCGACGTTTTGCTCAGTGGCGATAATATTTATCGTGATGGTTGCATCGGAGCGATTGACGCTCATCACGGCAGCGACATCAAGGCGTTCGTGAAATCACTCGAGCGGATTCGCGACAGTGATGTCAAATGGTTGGCTCCGAGTCACGGCCCGATTTTCCGCAACAACAAAGATTTGCTGAATCGCACGATTGATCGTGTTCGCGGCTACTTGAAAATGGCCGACTTCGGAACGCTTGCGGACAGTTGGCCGTTGATGGACGAGTGGGACGACGAGGTCGCTCAAGGCAAGTTGCCCGAAGGACTTGTGCCCCCAAGTGCATAGCCAATGTGGGATAGGCTTCCAGCCTGTCATCGGCATTGTCTTCGTCACGAAACTTCTTCGTAGCGTCTCCTGTAGCGAAACTCGCCAAGAGTTTCGTGCAGTCGGGGAGACCGAAACTCTTGGCGAGTTTCGCTACGAGAAATCTTGCTAACGCAGCGCAACTTTTGCGGAGCAAAAGGCGACTATCTCTACGATTTCTCAGCCTATTTCACGCTGACTTCGGCCCAGTCGGCCGTTTGAATGTGTTGGCACTTTTTGCAACGGACACGGATGCCGAGTGACTCGGGCATGATCCGCACTTTACGCTGGCATCCATTGCACTGGATTCGCAGAATATGCGGTTCGTCGACCAGCGAATCGAGCTTGCTGTTGGTGACGCCGGGAATGCTGACGTCGTCGGCCAACAGCACTGTCAAAAGCGATTCGGTCAACTGAGAGACTTCGGCGATGCGGTCGGCTAAGCGGCGAATCGTGTCTTCGAATGCGTTTCGCACCAATCGGCCGTTTCCAAAATGTCGGTCGCGATTTTCGTAAAGGTGCTGAAAGCCAATCAACAAGCGATGGCGTGCATCGCTGGGCATTTTATATTGATTCTGCTCACACATCGTCTCGAAGATGCGGCCGAGGTCGAGCGGAGAGTAATCTTCGAAATCGATTTTGGTGTTGATCCGTGATGACAACCCAGGGTTGCTGCGGATCATCTTGGCCATCTCGTCGCTGTAGCCTGCCAAGATCACAGCCATCGACTCGCGGTCGTCTTCCATCCGTTTCAGCAGCGTTTGGATCGCTTCGCGGCCGTAGGCATCGTCGCCGGATGCGTCGACAAGGCTGTAGGCTTCGTCGATAAACAACACGCCCCCTTTGGCTGAATCGCACAGCTTGTTTGTTTTCGGCCCGGTTTGGCCAGCGTATTCGGCAACCAGCCCACTGCGGTCGGTTTCGATCACGTGTCCTGAAGGAAGCGTGCCGAGGGCACCAAGGATTTGCCCGACTATCCGTGCGACGGTGGTTTTGCCTGTTCCTGGGTTGCCGATAAACGTCATGTGCAAACTGATCGGCATCGTCGCCAAGCCTGCGTCCTTGCGTTGTTGTTGCAGTCGCAGAAAGTTGGCATAGCTACGAACTCGGTCTTTGACACTCTGCAATCCGATCAGCGACTCGAGTTCTTTCATCGCGGCCTGCAGTCGCCGCTCACGATCCGCCGGGCTTTCGGACTCGGTGGTCGTCCCTGCGGCTTCGCTTGCTTGTTGCTGCTCGTGCTGGTACGCCATCGCCGAAGGACCTTCGGAGGATGCGTTTCCGATCGGAGCGAGTGTCGATTTGGGATCAGCGGGATGCAGTGCCATGTCGATGTCGCGCTGCAGCGTGTGCAGAGCGACTGATTCTTCGGGCATCGTTTGACCGTCACATTTGGCGACCAGATTGGCCAGTCGCATCACAATGGTTTCGACCTGAGCTTTGCTGTCGGCGAGCGGGGCGTACCGCACAAACGGAGCGACAAGCGACTCCCAAGTCAATTGGTCAGCTTGCTCGAATAGACCCGTTGCGGCTTCACGCAATTGGCCGCCGTGTAGTTGTTCACCCCACAGGTGGTCGATCATAGCGGCAGCAACACGTTTTTCAGCGCTGGTCCAGCGATCGTCAGCACGAACGATCGTAACGTAGACCTTGATCAGCAAGCCACGATGCAGGTCATCCATCAATTCGACGAACTGGTTCGGATTGCCCTCGATTAGTGTGGGATAACGGCGCACCATCCATTGGCCGCAATGGTTGTACAGTTTGCCACAGTCGCGAACGACGCGGCGTAGCAAACCGATCACACGAGCATCGTCTTTATCGTTCATCCTGCTCGTGCATCCAGCGGCTCAACCAAGGTGACAATAACAAGCATGCGAGTCCCGACAATATCGCCGTGATTGCGATCGTGCCAAACACGCCACCGTACACGTTGACGGTTTCGGTAGGCATCGGAATCGTGCTGCCCGTGTCCCCGCCTTCGCTGACTCCGGTTAATTGCGAGATGATCGCGGCTAGGTACTGGCTAAACGCAGTCGCCAAGAACCATCCGCCCATCACGGTGCTGACAAGGTGTTTTGGGCTCAATTTTGTCATGGTGGAAAGTCCCACGGGGCTGAGACACAATTCGCCCATCGTTTGTAACAGATAGCCCAGCAGCAGCCAACTAATTGTGACCATCCCGCGGCCATTGGCGTTGACGGCACCGTACCAGAAGGCACCGAAACCGAGCCCCAGCAGCGCTAAACCGAACGCAAATTTGACCGGTGATGATGGATCCATATCCCGGATTCGCAGTTGCGTCCACAGTGCCGAAAAGACAAGACCTAGCAGCAGGATGAAGATCGGATTGACGGATTGAAACAAACTGGCGGGCAATTCGGCGTCGCGTGAGGCAATCCCCATGCCAACGTTGCTTTCACGAATCGTCCAATCGATCTCAAAGCCTTTCTCTTCGTGCTCGGCTCGCAGTTGGTCGAGATCCGAAAGTGAAAATGGGGAGCCCTCTTTCCACTCGTATCCAATTTGTTCCTGGGTCGGTTGGATCTGGATCGTATCACCCACCATCGATTCGGTGATGACCAAGGACTCGACGACGCGATCGACGTTGCGGTCGGTGAACAGGTTGACGCTACTGCCGGCCTGTTCAAAGAAGGCAAAGAACAGCATTTGAAAGAAAATGAGCACCAATGCCACGATCATTCGTTGCCGAGGTATTTGGTCCAATTTAAATGTCTGGATAATCAGGTAGCCAAACGCAATGATCCCGATCACGGTCAAGACAAGACCCGCTGGCTTGCTGACTTCTTTCAAAAAGACCACAGCGATGCTGCGTACGGCCTTGGACATCGAAGAGTCGTTTTCTTGGCCGTCTGCTTCTTGGCCGTCTGTCGTTTCGCCGGTATCTCCCGTGAAGTTATTGATGGTTTCGTTCGAGATTAACTGTAACGACTTGCCATCTTTGGTCAGGGGTGAAAAACCGCTTACCAGCAGCGTCAGTACAGGAATCGCGATCAGTGTGCCGAGGTAAACCATCCAGTCGTGACGGCCATCCACCCCTTCGGGACGTTGGCCTTTGTCGGCACTCAGGCCGCCTCGTGAAAGCGCGACGCAGGCGATCACGCCAGCGGCAACTAGCGAGACCGCGACAAAAATGTTGACAGCGGTGGTCCAAGGGTTATCAGGCCGAAAGAATAACATGCCCAGCGCGCTGACCGCCGCGCCTAAACCAATCAAGCTTTGTGTCACCAGTGTTGGCATCACGAAGACGGCCAGTCCGATCAGCATGCCGATTGTGGCTAGCCCGAAACCGTAGTGCCATCCATAGGTCTCGCCAACGTAGCCGCACAGCAAGGGACTCATTGCGGCACCGAGATTGATGCCCATGTAAAAGATCGTAAACCCGCCATCGCGTTTGCCGCTGCCTTTGGGGTATAGCGATCCGACGATCGTCGAGATGTTGGGTTTGAAGAATCCGTTGCCAACGATCAGTAGCGAGAGAGCAACAAAAAATGGCCACTGTGCTTCGTACGTCATCAGCAAGTGGCCCGCAGCCATCAGCACGCCACCCAGGATCACGGCGCGGCGTTGTCCCAGTACACGGTCGGCCAGCAGTCCACCAAAAAACGGTGTCATGTAGACCAGTGCGGTGTAGGCCCCGTAAACCGTATAGGCTTGTTCGTCCCCGTACTTCAGGAATCCCTTGATCATGTACAGGACTAGTAGTGCCCTCATCCCGTAGTAGGAAAATCGCTCCCACATCTCGGCAAAGAACAGCGTGTACAGCCCCGTCGGGTGTCCGAATAATGTCGATTGACCTTCATGCAGGTCGGCGCCCGAACGAACGGGGGTAGAGGAATCGTCAGCGCTCATCGTGAATTT